>NZ_JBHJZH010000014.1:0-157620 GCF_042270935.1 Pseudarthrobacter sp. NPDC055928 | reverse complement strand
CCCTGCCCCAAACACCACCGGCTGAAACACACCACCGCCTGGACACCCACCGAAGCCAGCATCGACAAACCACCCGGCTGGACCTCACCCACCGGCCGCCACTACCAAAGCGAACACCAAGACTGGGAACCACCCCACTGGCCAGCTCAAGTACAGAGCGAACTGGTTCCCGACCAGCACCTTTAGCGCTGGCCCAAGGCTAGCGCTGGTCCAAGGCGGCCAGCAGCCGTTTAACAGAGCTGCCCAGATTCCAGTCGACAGCAAGACGCTCCAGTTCGGCGCGCGAGTCGGCGCCGACGGGATGAAGCTGTGCTCCCGCTTCCTCGAGGGTGGGCAACTTGAGGTCGCGTACCACTTTCACTACCGTGGGCGCGACCATGAGGTAATCGGCAGCGGCTTCGAGTCTTGCCCGCACGGATGCGGAAACGCCGCCTCCCCCGTCAGCTGCCGCCGCGAGCAGATTGTCCAGCGTGCCGAACTGCCCGAGCAGCGACGCGGCGGTCTTTTCACCGACACCGGCGACGCCTGGCAGCCCGTCCGATGCGTCGCCGCGGAGCGTGGCATAGTCGGCATACTGTTGGGGCAGCACGAGGTACTTGCCGACGACGACCACCTCCGTCAACACTTCGAGGTTCCTCATCCCCCGCGCAGTGTAGATCACGCGCACTTGGCGGGCGTCGTCGATCACCTGGAATAAATCGCGGTCTCCCGTGACGACGTCGACCGGAAACTCGGCGTGGCTGGCGTACGTGCCCACGACGTCGTCCGCCTCGTGCTCGTCAGCCCCGACGACGGCTATGCCAGCGAGGTCAAGAACGTGGCGGATCATCGGAATCTGGGCCTCCAGCGCATCCGGAACAACCTCGATATCGGCGGCATCCGTCATGACCTCCGCGACCCGGTGGGCCTTGTAGGTCGGAATGAGATCCACCCGCCACTGCGGGCGCCAGTCGTTGTCCCAGCAAGCGATCAGGTGTGTCGCACCGTAGTCGGTGGTGAGCCTGGCAATCATGTCCAGAAGGCCGCGGACAGCGTTCACTGGTGTCCCGTCGGAGCGACGGATGCTATCCGGCAGGCCGTAGAAGGCGCGAAAGTACAGTGACGCGGTATCGAGCAGCATCAGGCGGTGTGGCATACCTGATCCTGACACGGATGCGTCGGCAGCGTTAGACCGCGCCCGCCCACCGTGGCCCGGCGGGCTGACGGATCGGCCTGATACGGCCATGAAGGTCAGCGGCCGGAATACGCCGGACCTCATGGGGCTGGACAACCGGGAGGTCGTAATTATCCGGCCGCGCCTCCTTCATGGCCTTCGGGCAGAGATCGGTGATGTGTCCCATGCCGGCATACTCACGCACCTCGGCAATGCCGGCAACCGCTGCGGTCTTGGTGTCAAAGGCTTTGGAAATGGCCATCACCGTTCCATCCGGTGCTGTGAGACGAAACCTGAAACAGGATTCTGGGTCCACGTAAAGTTCAAACATGCCGGCCATGGCTCTCCTCAAGTCTGCGCGATCAAACCCCGCGACGGCTTTGCCGCTGAGCTGAGGGACGCGACGCTGCGTCCCTTACCGCTGGTTTTGTTGTGCAATCCCATTGATCGGTGCATCAAGTTCCTAAAGAGTCTCGCTCAGCCGTGGGAGGGTGCGCAAGAGTCTTCAGTTAAGCTCTCCGCGTTCCCGATGGCCTTGCACGCGGGCCTTTCGCAGGTTAACTGACAGGCCTACGCTGGTGGCATGCCTCAACCCCGCGTCAGCGGTGTCGAGCTCTACTACGACGAAAACGGTAACGGGGTCCTCGTCGTGGGCCTCCACGGAACGCCCGTTTCAGCCGCGATATGGGAGGACGCAGGCAAGGGACTGGTCCTGCTCGGCGGCTCAGACTCCTGCACCTAGCCGGACGTCACGGACCCTGCAAATCTTGTTCATATCTTGAGGGCCACGCCGCGCTGCTCACCTTGGCGCTTCCTGTGACATCGGGCACAATGTGCTTCATGGGGCGATGGAGCGAGCAGCAGGTGATAAGCGCCGCTCCCGACGCGTCGTCCCTCGCGGCCGCGCGGAAGCTGGCACGGCCGGGGCCGTGGTCGGATACGGGCAGCAACGACGACCTGGTCTGGGGCAAATGCCAAGGCAGTGGAAAGACGCCCTATCAGGTGAGCGTGGACACCGTGGCCCCCGCCTACCGGTGCTCCTGCCCCAGCCGGAAATTCCCCTGCAAGCACGCCCTGGCTTTGCTGCTTATGTGGTCCCGGGGTGAAGCGGCCGACGCCGGCACAGAGACCGCCGGTTTCGCCCAGGAATGGGCGGCCCAGCGGGCGGAACGGTCCGCTGCGCGGGAAAAACGCCCTACTGATCAGCCGACGGATCCTGCAGCACAGGCCAAGCGGCTGGCCGACCGAATGGCACTGATGGATGCGGGGATCGAGGACTTCGCCCGGTGGCTGACGGATCTGGTCAGGACCGGGTTGGCGTCCGCACACACCCAGCCGTACTCCTGGTGGGACGGCGTGGCAGCCCGCCTTGTTGACGCCCAGCTTCCGGGTTTGGCTGAACAGGTGAGGGCCATGGGTTCGGACGTACACGCCCGGGCCGACTGGGCCGACCATCTGCTGTTCCGGGCAGGCCGCTGGTGGGCCGTGACCAAGGCCTGGCGCATGAGAGAGATCCTGACGCCAGAGGAGGTCGCCGAACTCCGGGTGGCCGTCGGCTGGGCAGTTCCGACGGCGGACGTCCACGGCACCGAGGCCCTGCACGGTCCCTGGCTGGTCCTGGGCGCCCACCGCAGCGACGACGGCAGGCTCAAGCAGCAACGGACCTGGCTCCGAGCCCCCGACGGAACGGTCGTCGTCGTCCTCGATTTCGCTGCCCAGAGTGAGTCCCTGGCGACGCCCCAGCTCGCCGGCGCTGTCCTGGACGCCACGCTCGCACGGTACCCCGGCTCCGCACCGAGGCGCGCTATGTTCACCAGCCCCGCCGCACCCATGGGAACGGCAAGCAGCCTGGGCGACGGTGGCAGTATCGCCCAAGCGATGGAAGCCGAATCGGCCGCGGTAGCCCTCTCCCCCTGGCGTGAGCGCCACCCCGTGCTGCTGGGCGGAGTGCGCGTCTGTCCAGGTGACCACGGCTGGCTGCGGGACGGAGCGGGAGACGCCCTCCCCCTGGTCGACGCACCATTGGACGCCTTGCTGGCCCTGACCGGCGGTCATCCCGTGGACGTGTTCGGCGAACTGGACGAGGGCCACCTACGGCCACTGTCCGCCGTCGTTGGTGGAACGGTGGTGACGCCATGACCTGGCTGGCCGAGCTCAGGACGGCGGCGCTCGTCGGGACCGCCCGGCATCCGGCACCGCCGCCGCCCAGTGAACTGGGCGTCCGCCCCCGGGAAGGCCTGTCCAGCGAGGAATTGGTGCTTGACCAGGCGGCCCTGGCCGACGCCGTCAGCCGTTCCTCCCGGGAATCCACCACTTTGGATGCAGCTGACTTGCCCGAGCCAGCCCCACCGGATGATGCCCCCATAGCCTCTGATGCGGCCGCCCGACTGCTGGAACTGCTGCTTACCCAGCCGCCGGTCGGACAGGAGCTTCGGGGCCTGCTGGTGGCCGATTGGCTTCAGCTGGCCCAAGCCTTCGGCCGACGCGTTCCGCACAGACTGCTGCCTGTGCTGCTGGCTTTGGCGGAAACGAAGCCCGGGGTCGCAGCGTTTCTGCAGCCGGCGATCGGCACCCGGGGCCGCTGGCTTCAGGACCTCAAAGCGCGGGCGTCCGACCTTCCGGCAGCCAGTGCAACGGATTGGGCGGAGCTGAAAAGCGCGGACGCCACCAAAGAACTGGAACGCCTCCGCAGGAGTGACCCCGCCGCCGCCCGCGAATACCTTGCCGCCCACTGGGACACGCTCGGAGCGCGGGAGCGGGCCGCCCACCTGGGCACCTTGGCGATGAACCTCGGGGACGACGACGAGGACCTGCTCGAGCAGGCGCTCGATGACAAAGCCAAGGTGGTCCGCGAGGTCGCCGCCGGCCTGCTCGACCAACTCCCGGCCAGCGCCCGCGGCCGCCGTATGGCCACCCGGCTTCTCCCGCTGCTGCGCGTCAAGGGCATGCTGCGCAAGCAATTCGAGATCGACCTCCCTTCGGAACCGGACGCGGCCGCCCTGCGGGACGGGATCGCGCCGGACCCGCGCACCGGTGAGCCCGACCTGCTGGGCCGGCTCGACACCGTCGTCCGCGGCGCCCCGCTCGACGTCTGGACAAAGGCCTCTGGCCGCAGCCCCGCGGCAACTGTGGCACTGCTTAAAAGCGAAAAGCGCGTCCTCGAAACGATCCGGGACATTGCCGCACTGCGGGGTGACGGTGACTGGGCTCGTGCGCTCCTGGAGCTCCGCTTGGACTTGCGGCTGCTCAATTGCCTGCCTCAGGATGAGCGCGAAGAGACACTGATCCGGCACATCCGGGCCAGCGCCGCAAACCCCTTCGCACTGGCCACACCGCTGCGTGACATGCCACGTCCCTGGGGAACTGCCCTGGCTGAAGCCGTGCTTGAGCAGATTTCGGCCAAGAACGGCGGACAGCTGGCAAGCATGCTGGCCGACGTCCTGCCCGCGGCACTACCGCCGCAGGCGGCCGAGCAGGCCCGGCGATTGCTGGAGCGTTCAGACGACGACGCCGCGCGGCGCCGCGTGCTCCGTGAGGCCCTGCAGTACCAATCATTCCGACAATCCCTGACGGAGGCTTTTCCATGACCAATGCCCCTAACGGCACCGATGTCCTTCGCGCCCACGCCGAGAACGCGTACGCCGACGAGCTCAGCGCGCTGGCCACCGTCGACGACCGGCCCCGTCCGCCCAGCTGGCGGCTGTCACCCTGGGCGGTAACCACCTACATCCTCGGCGGCACCCTGCCAAACGGAGTGCAAGTCACGCCCAAATACCTGGGCTCGGAACGGCTGGTGGAAATCGCAGTGGCATCCCTGGCAACGGACCGGGCCCTGCTCTTGCTTGGTGTGCCGGGCACCGCTAAGACCTGGCTGGGAGAGCATCTCGCCGCAGCCGTTTCCGGATCCTCAAAGCTCGTGGTCCAGGGCACCGCCGGAACTCCGGAGGAGGCACTGAGGTATGGCTGGAACTATGCGCGGCTGCTCGCCGACGGCCCGTCCCGGGCGGCCATGGTCCCCGGGCCGGTGATGCGCGCGATGGAAACCGGAAGCCTGGTTCGCGTGGAGGAACTCACCCGTATCCCGTCCGACGTCCAGGATTCCCTCATCACGATTCTCAGCGAGAAGACGCTGCCGATCCCCGAACTGAACGAAGAAGTGCAGGCACGCAAGGGCTTCAACATCATCGCGACGGCCAACAACCGCGACAAAGGCGTCAACGATCTCTCCTCGGCACTGCGCCGCCGCTTCAACACCGTAGTGCTGCCGCTGCCGGACAGCATCGACCAGGAGGTGGAGATTGTCACCACCCGGGTCCGCAGCCTGGGTGAGGCCCTTGAGCTTCCGGCTGACCTGGCCGCGCTCTCCGAGATCCGAAGGGTGGTCACCGTCATGCGGGAACTGCGCGCAGGCGTAACCCAGGACCAGCGAACCACCCTTAAATCGCCCTCGGCGACCCTGTCGACAGCAGAAGCCATCTCGGTCATGACCAACGGGCTCTCCCTCGCTGCGCACTTCGGTGACGGAACCGTCCGGGCCCAGGACGTAGCGGCCAGCCTGGTGGGCGCGGTGGTCAAGGACCCTGTCCAGGACCGGGTGATCTGGCAGGAATACCTGGAAACCGTCGTGCGGAACCGGCCAGAGTGGAAGGACCTTTACCGGGCCTGCCGCGACCTCGAATCGACCAACTGACTGTGGCTTCTGACCGATCGGCCCTGACCGATGAGCCCTGACCGATGACAGACGTCCACATCCTGGGGATCCGGCACCATGGCCCCGGCTCAGCACACTCCGTCGCTGAAGCACTGGCCAGCCTCAAACCGGATTTGGTGCTGGTCGAGGGACCTCCGGAACTGGACCAGGTCATCCCCTTACTATCCGATCCCGAGATGGTGCCGCCAGTCGCCGGCCTCATCTACGTAGCAGATGAGCCACGGCTGGCTTCCTTCTATCCGATGGCCGGTTTCTCGCCGGAATGGGTGGCGATCCGCTGGGCCCTCTCCACCGGCACTCAGGTGCGGGCGATCGACCTACCGGCCGTGCACACCTTCGCGCTGCAGATGGCCCCTGCGCCCTCTGTGCCTCCCGTGCCGCCGTCGGACGTGCCAACTGTGCCTCCCGTGCCGCCGTCGGACAGTGAGAGCGAGGACGACGACGGCCCCTCCGCAGAAGGTACGGAACCACCTGCCCCTCCACAGCAGCCTTACCGGCCCGACGCGATCGGGATGCTCGCCGCGGCCGCCGGCTACAGCGACGCCGAACGGTGGTGGGAGGATGCCATCGAGCACCGCAACACTGACCCAGTCGACCGGTTCACGGCACTGACCGAGGCCATTGCAGAGATCCGTGCGGCCGACGGCCGGCCGGGCGACCACCCCGACGTAATGGAGAACAACCGGCGGGAAGCCGCGATGCGGCGCCTGATCAGGGCGGCCATGCGTGAAGGGCACGCACGGATCGCCGTCGTGTGCGGTGCCTATCATGCCCCGGCGCTGGTGCCCGCCGACTTTCCCCCGGTGTCTGCAGACAATAAAGTGCTCGCCGGCCTGCCTAAAGCCAAGGTCGCCGTCACCTGGGTGCCATGGACCTCGGGCCGGCTCAGCCTGCGCAGCGGATACGGTGCCGGGGTCACCGCACCGGGCTGGTACCAGCATCTTTTTTCGCACTGGATGACCCGGGGCTCCGGCCCGGACGTGTCCACCACCTGGCTGGTCCGGGTAGCCCATGCCCTGCGCCGGGAAAACCTGGACGCATCAACAGCCTCGGTGGTGGAAGCGAGCAGGATGGCGACTGCCCTGGCCGCCGTCCGGGGCCGGCCGAGCCCGGGATTGGCGGAACTGGACGACGCCGCCCAGGCAGTGCTGTGCGACGGTTCGCCCCTCCCGCTGGCTCTGGTCCATCGCGAACTCACCGTTGGACTCGAACTCGGGAGCGTGCCGGACTCCGCGCCGACCCTCCCCCTGGCCGCCGATCTGGCAGCCACACAACGCAGGCTCCGGTGGAAGCCCAGCGCCATGGAAGAGGTCCTGACCTTGGACCTGCGCAAGCCTAACCAGCTGGCCCGCTCGGTCCTGCTGCACCGGCTGGCACTGCTCGGAGTGCATTGGGGCGCGCAGAGCGAAACCGGCCGGACCACGGGCACTTTCAAGGAGGTCTGGACGCTCCATTGGCAGCCGGAACTCGCGGTTGCAGTGGTTGAAGCCAGCCGCTACGGCACGACGGTCGCCTCGGCTGCCTCGACCTGTGTGTCCGAACGTGCGCAGGCCGCCGGCAGCCTGGCCGAGCTTAGCGAACTGCTCGCAAGCTGCCTGCTCGCTGACCTGCCCCACGGCATAGGTGGCGTCGTCACGGTACTTGCTGAACGCACGGCCCTGCAGCAGGACGTCGCGCCGCTGCTGGAAACCATCGCCCCGCTAGCCCGGACCTGTAGGTATGGAAACGTCCGCGGGGTTGACGTCACGGGTGTACGGAAGATCCTGGACACAACGGTGGTGCGCGCCTGCGTGGGACTGCCCACAGCCTGCGCAGGCCTGGACGATGAAGCTGCGGACGCCATGCGGCGCGCCATCGACTCGGCCCAGCAAGGACTGTCCTTGATGCCCGACCTGCCGCTCGGCGACTGGCACCGGGCGCTCGCTGCCGTCGCCGGCTCGGACCGGATCCACGGTTCGGTGGCGGGACGCGCCACCAGGCTGCTGCTGGACGCGGGCCTTGTGGACGCGGACGACGTCGCCGCCCGGCTCAGTCGCCGGCTCTCAGTGGCCACTCCGGCGCGGGAAGCCGCTGCCTGGCTGGAGGGCCTGCTCTCCGGCGACGCGACGCTGCTGGTTTATGACCGGCGCCTCCTCAAGATCGTGGACGACTGGGTCGCCGGCGTTGACGACGACGTCTTCGACGACGTCCTCCCGCTGCTGCGCAGGACCTTTTCGGCATTCAGCCAGCCGGAGAGGCGGGAGATCGGCGAGCAGGTGAGCCGCATTGACGACGCCGGGCAAACGGACAGCCAGACAACCCTGGACTTGGCGTCGGCCGGCCCTGCGATCCGGACCATGGCCAGGTATCTCGGATGGGAGGTGGTCGCGTGACGGACGCGAACCCTGATGTCATCGGCCCGCGCGGCCGGCTGAACCGCTGGCGCCTGGTTCTAGGCGGGCAGGCTGCGGACGGCATCAGCACGGCGGACGGCGATAGCGTGGTGCTTTCAACCGCAGACGCGCGCCGGGACCAGGCCCTGGAGGCTTTGTACGGGGCGGAAAAGAACGGCCGTGGTGGCCTCGGCGCCTCCAGCCCACGGGTGGCCCGCTGGCTGGGTGACATACGGAGCTATTTCCCGTCCAGTGTCGTGCAGGTGATGCAGGCCGACGCCATGGACAGGCTCGGGCTGCGCCAGTTACTCCTCGAGCCGGAGATGCTGCGAACGGTACAGCCCGACGTCGGCCTCGTCAGTACGCTGGTAGGCCTCGGCCGGGTGATCCCCGAGCATTCCCGCGAGACTGCCAGGACAGTCATCCGGCACGTGACGAATGAGCTTGAGGACCGCCTGCGCGCCAAGACTGTCCAGGCGGTCTCCGGGGCGCTGAACCGGGCGGCACGGTCCCGGCGGCCCCGCCATCGGGACATTGATTGGGCCAGGACGATCGCGGCCAACCTCAAGCACTACCAGCCCAAATACCGGGCGATCGTGCCCGAGCGGCTGGTCGGCCATGCCCGGCGCAGCACCGAGATCCAGCGTGAAATCATCCTGTGCATCGACCAGTCCGGGTCCATGGCCGAGTCTGTGGTGTACTCCAGCGTGTTCGGGGCTGTGCTCAGCTCGCTGCGGTCCGTGCGCACCCGGCTCGTGGTCTTCGACACCGAAGTCGTGGACCTGACCGACGAACTGGACGATCCCGTTGATGTGCTCTTTGGCGTGCAACTTGGCGGCGGCACTGACATCAACCGAGCCCTGGCTTACTGCCAGGAGCAGATCACCCAGCCCACCGAAACGATCCTGGTGCTGATCAGCGACCTCTACGAAGGAGGGATAGCGGAGGAAATGCTTCGGCGCGCGGCCACGATCGTGGGTTCGGGGACCACCATGATCGCGCTGCTGGCGCTGAGCGACAGCGGCCACCCGTCCTTCGACTCGGGCCATGCCGCGGCCCTCGCGGGAGTCGGCGTCCCTGCCTTCGCCTGCACGCCCGACCTGTTCCCTGACTTGATGGCAGCGGCCATTGAACGCCGCGACGTGGGCGAATGGGCGGCGTCCCAGGACATTCCAACGACCCACGAAGCGTAGGGGGTGCTGGGGTTTCGCCGGCGCTCTGGCACACCACGTTGAACGGGGCGAGAATAGCCTCGTGTTCCTAACTCGCCGCGGCGGGGACGGCGAAACGATGAACGCTGCCGCCCGAAAGATTCAGCGCATCTATCTGACGTTGACGCTGGGCAATACCCTTGCGGCCTCCTTCATCTGGGGCGTCAACACGCTATTCCTGCTTGACGCGGGGCTGACAAACTTCGAAGCTTTCGCCGCGAACGCCTTCTTCACGGCCGGAATGGTAATTTTCGAGGTTCCCACGGGAGTGATCGCCGACGGTTGGGGCCGTCGGGTTTCGTTCCTGCTGGGCACCGTAACCTTGGCCGGTTCGACCTACCTTTACTACCTGCTGTGGCTGCTGTCTGCGCCGTTCCCCTGGTGGGCTGCGGTGTCGATACTGCTGGGCCTGGGTTTCACGTTCTTCTCGGGGGCGGTTGAGGCCTGGCTGGTGGATGCCCTGCACTTCTCGGGGTATGAAGGCGGGCTCGAGTCGGTCTTCGGACGCGGGCAGATGGTGTCCGGGGTGGCGATGCTCGGTGGCTCGGTGGCCGGCGGCGTCATTGCCCAGGCCACGGACCTCGGCGTGCCGTTCCTGGTGCGGGTGGGCGTGCTGTTGGCCATGTTCGCGTTGGCGTTTTGGCTCATGCACGACGTCGGGTTCACCCCTGAGCGGTCAGCGCACCCCTTGCGTGCGACGCGGGCTGTGCTGTCCGCTTCGATCGACAACGGCCTGAAAATCCCGCCCGTGCGGTACGTGATGCTGGCTGCCCCCTTCAGTACCGGCGTCGGATTTTACGTCTTCTATGCCCTGCAGCCGTACCTGTTGGAACTCTTCGGGGATCCGCGGGCGTACTCAGTGGCCGGCTTGGCGGCGGCAATCGTGGCCGGCGCGGAGGTAGTGGGCGGCTGGCTCGCCCCCCATGTCCGAGGCCTGTTCCGCAAACGCACGTCCGTGTTGATCCTTAGCGCCTGTATCAGCGCGCTGCTTCTCCTGGTGCTCGGGTTTACCCAGGTGTTCTGGGTGGCCTTGGCACTGCTGACGCTGTGGGCTGTGGTCGACTCCGCGGCAATGCCCGTGCGGCAGGCCTACGTCAACGACATGATCCCGTCCAAGCAGCGGGCCACAGTACTCAGCTTTGCTTCGCTGATGGGATCGAGCGGTGGCGTAGTGATCCAGCCGGCGCTCGGCCGGGGTGCCGACGTGTTCGGCTACCCCGCATCCCTTGCCATGGCCGGTGTGATCCAGCTCTTTGTGGTCCCGTTCGTGCTGGCGAGCCGCCGGCAGGGCTCCCCCGCCGACGTAGCCAAAGCTTCGACGACGCCATCGACCGAGGAGACCAGCCCCTAGGTGCCGTAGCGCTTGTCGAACCGTACGCGTCCCATGCGGCCAAGCCTTTCCACGGTGTGCCAGCTGATCACCGCCACGAGCAGGGTCAGCACGATGGCCAGCACTGCCACGAGCGGTGGAAGGTTGGCCGTTGATCCGTGGTTGAGCCACAGAATGATCGGATAGTTCCAGAGGTACGTCGCGTAGGACACCGTGCCCAGCAACTGCAATGGCCGGGACCATTGAGGCATTTGGTGTTGAGTGGAAGAGGCCAGGACCACCAAGACGGCGGCGGCAACCATGGCCAGGGGGCCGCCGGCGAAAAAGAACGCCGGGGACTCGTTGGCCTTGGGAAAGAACATCAGCGCACCCAGGACCGCGGCCGCACCAAGAAGGGCCGCCCGCCGGGTGCTGCGCCCCGAGAACCAGCCGGACAGCCGCACACGATACAGGCGCAGTGCGGCACCGATGATCAGCCCGAGGCCCCACGTCGTCGGAAGCGCGTAGACCAGGGAGTGCAGGTGCGGGGCCAGGATCAGCATCCCCAAAACGCTCGCCGCCATTAGTGAATAGACGACGGCGGCCGACCAGCTAATCAGGAGCGCCTGCCGGTTCGTCCGCAGGGCAAGCACCAGGAGGGCCGGCCAGATGAGATAGAACTGTTCCTCCACCGCAAGTGTCCAAAGCGGCCCGATGGCCATGCTGACATCGAACGGCAGCGGCAGGTCTTTGAGGTACCCGAAACCGGCCAGGAGTGTGTAACCGATGATTCCCTTCGACCGGTCCCCGAGGACGTCGGCCATGAGTTCCACGATGGCGTATACGCCCAGGAAGGCGGTCAATGCCGGCAGCAGTCGGAAGGCCCGGTGCGCGTAGAAGCGTCCGTAACGGACCTTTCGGTGCCGCTCGACATCCCTCATCAGGACGCCCGTGATCAGGTAACCGCTCAGCACGAAGAACACAATGACACCGACGATTCCGGCGCCCTGGAAGACTCCGGGCCACGAATGCCCCAGCAGGACGGCGCCAACAGCGGCGCCGCGTAGAACATCCAGTCCGCCCAGCCTCTGGCGAACCGTAGTTTGCGGGGCGGCCGTCTTCACGGGTCCACCAATGAGTAACGTCACATAACCTCCGGGGCTTTCGTCCGGCCAGTGCCGGCCTTGGCTGGTCCAAGGCAGGAACTGGGCCCTCGATGCTCGACTGAATTTCGCGGGCGCAAGGCCCGCAGCCTTCCACTCTTCCGGAGTTTTCTGGATGAAACCTGACTGCCGAGCCCCCTCCGGCACGTGTGGGCGGCTGACTGAAGAGGAATGCAGAAGGGCCCGTTCGTCCGAACGGGCCCTTCTGCATGTGGTGGGTCAGCTTCGTGGGCTGACCGAGTTGCGAGCTAGACGCCCGCCGGCCTGTCGTACTTCTGGCCTTCCGGTTTGGACGGCAGGATCGTCAGGACCAGCACCGCCAGGGCGCCGATGAAAGGCACCAGCAGGAGCAGGGCCAGCAGGCCGCTGAAGCCACCGTCGTGGAGACGACGCACAACCAGCGCCAGGGACGGGACGATCGTGGCCAGCCCCCAGATGAGGGCCAGAATGCTTCCGACGCCAAAGTTTGGCGTGCCGTCGGCCGTCGTCGCCGGGCCGCTGATGATGTTAAGGACAATGCTCACAGCAAATGAAACAAGGGCCCACCACCAGAACTCGCTTCGGCTGGCCCGGCCGGAGAAGGTGGCGTACTTCTTGAAGAACCGCTTGACGGCAGCCGGGAACGGCGCTCCGTAGTACGGTGCCCAGAGCGGCGGCTCGCCGCCCTGGAAGGTCTGCGGCTGTGCCTGCTGCTGCGGGTATTGCGGATAGCTCATGGTGATTTCCCCCAAATTTGAGTGATAGGACGAGGCCATCGTACGACTCCACCCGGGGAAGTTTGGCATTTCAATGGACAAAATTTACCTGAACTTACGAAGCGCAGGCGCAATGGCCCCCAAGCTGTTCGGGCTTCTCCTTCATGTCCTGCGTCAAAATTACTGGCGGCTGGACTGCCTCCCCTATGGCGTCACGCCACGGGGCAACCGTCAGGCAAGGAGTGGGATGCGGAAGACTTGGCCGGGAAAGATCAGGTTCGGGTTGCTGATTCGATCCCTGTTGGCTTGGAAAATGTCGTCGGCCGTGGTGTTTTGTCCCTGATCCCGGGCGATCTTTGTCAGGTTGTCACCGCTAACCACTTCGTAGAGCCTGAAGCCCTCCAGCCCCGTGAATACCGTAACCGGGACGACGTTCAGATCCGTCCCGGGCGGATTCATACCGGAGGCGTCCTCGCCGAAGACCTGAAGCATCATGTGGGCGGCCCGGGCCGTGAATCCGCCGAGTGAAACCTGATGCCCAAAGTCACGGATCACCCCCATGCTCCCCGCGCCCTGGATGTGGCCGGTGGCCACGATGTGCCCGGCAGCGTCGAGCACCCGCCACAGCACAGTGGCTTCAAAACCCGTGCCGAGGCCGGCGATCGTAAAGTCCCGGCCAACGACATCGTTTGATTTGGGCTGACGGACTTCGATGAGTCGCGGCGCCATGGCTTACCTCCCACTGGTCGGTTCGGTCCACCTTGAACTTACGGAAGTGCCGTTACTGCGGCGTTATTGCTGAACCTTCCCGGCTCACCCCAGCGACGAGGCGTCAGTGGGGGCGGCCCGGTGGTCTATTCCCCCGGTCAAGTCGTCGATGCGGTCCAGGGCGGCATTGAAGCGCTCAACAGTGGCCCACAAGACAGGATGCTGTTCCCGGATCTGTTCGAGCGTGGCACCGGCGGCGGTCAGTTGTGCCAGGTCAAAACTGACGTTGGTGCGTGCCCCTGTCACCGCGGCGCGCAGGGCACCGAACGCGACGACGACATCGGAAATGAGCGCTGGGTTTCCGTTGGATGCCAGCCACCCCAGGTCATCGATGGCGTCGATAGCGCGTTCGCCGAGCACCGCCGATGCCTTCGCGGCTTCGATGGAGGCACGGTGTATCGCCTCCTCACGTTGCGGCCCCGGTTCAAGCCTGAAGGCAGCCCCGAAAGCAGCAGACGCCGAAGCATCGTCGTCGGCCAGCCGAAGAGCGGCTTCCCGCAGGGAATGCGCCCGCGCGTGGAGAGCCTTGAGCTCCCCGTGCTGGGCCGCCCCTGGTTCCGTGTATCCGGCAACCATGGACGTCAGTGACGCGGCGATGGCCAGCATCACTCCGGTGCCGGCCCCACCGCCCGGCGAACCGTGGGACTCCGCTAAAGCCCGCGTCCAGTCTTCAACCGTCGAACGTTGCGTTGTAACCGCTTCAGAATCAGCCATGACTCTAAGTTAGCGCTACGGTTGAGGCTCAATGCGTGGTACGCCTTCCAATGAAAGGTCCGCCGGCGGGGCCGTGACGACGCTAAACGCTTGCGTCCGGCCATTGATCCGGGTCGTAGCCGTGCAGGCCTGGAATGCGGCGCGGCCTTTGTGCTTGGTCAGGACGGTCCTCATGAACCTTCTCACCGCTGTCTGCCGATTCAGAAGCTTCGTCTCCGGCCTGCTCCTGGGCTTCGTGACGTTCTCCATCGTTGTGCTTGCTGTCAGCCATTCGGTGCTCCAACCACTCAGAGTGGGGGTCCATCTGCCTGAACCACTACGGAAACAGTAGCTTCAGGAGTACTTGCGGACACGCCGGATCGGCTCAAGATCCGGGCAATATTGCCTAAACTCCAAGGAACGGAACGTACAGGGGAAGACCCCTAGCCGTGGTGGCGAGTGAGGATTTCTCCGCTGCGGGCGAGGTGGTCGGCGACGTCCCTGAGTTTGATATTGGATTCGGAACTGGCCCTCGTCAGGATTTGGAACGCCTGTTGGGAGCTGATTTTGAACCTTTCCATCAGGATTCCCTTGGCCTGTCCGATGAGGTCTCGTGTGTCCAGGGCATGGTTGAGCTGGCTGATTTCCTGTGCGTCGGAAAAAGCGACCGCCGCGTGGGCGGCTACCAGCAGGCCGACCTGTTCTGATTCCTGATCGAAGACGTCAACGTCGTCGCCGTACAGGTTGAGGGCGCCCAGGTTGTCCCCCTCGACGAAAAGCTGGAATGACAGCATGCTCCGGGCACCGGCGTCGTAGGCTGCGCGCGCGAAATCCGGCCAACGTTGCTCACGGCCCATATTCGGGACCCGGACAATCCGTTCCTCGTAGGCGGCATCAATACAGGGTCCCTGACCCGTGGCGCTCTGCAATGCGTCCACCTTCCTGGGGAGATCTCCTGAGGCTGCCCGGGACTGGACGGTCCTCCTGCCCATGACGAGACTGACGGAGGCATCGGCAACGTGCGGGATCAGGTCCAGGGCAGCGTGAACAATGTCCACCAGCAGCGCTTCAGTGTCCTCCTCCTGCTGAAGCTCCCGGGCGAGATCGCTGAGCTGGCCGGCGAGATCGCCACCAACCGCCGGTTCAGAGGCAGCGGCTGCCCGGGCTTCTCCCGTCCTGAAGGTCATGTCCTTCATCTCTGCTACGGTCCTTGCTCCTGTTCGCCTGCCTGGGATGCCTGCTTGTCCTCCGGTTCGGGGACGACCTGATTGGCAATCAGGTCCACGCGGTCGGCGGCGGTCAGCCGCTCATCGTTCTGTATGGCGGCTACATCCCCACCGTTGACCTCCGGAGCACCGGAACTCCCCGTTTCCGTACCCGGCTTGGCCGTCTCCTCATGGTGTTCGGCCTTATGGCGTGCCTCATCGAGGTGATGCTCCAGCTTCTCCTCCGCGTCCCGCCGGCGCTGTCCGACAGTCCGTATCTGCTGCGTGGTTGGAGCCGCATGCGCGTGCTGGTGCGGGCCAAGATCATGCGGCTGTTCTGGGTATTTATCACTCATAAAGGCATCGTCCCACCGGACGCGCGCTGCGGGAAGAGGACCTCTGGACCGGGAGGATCAATCGTCCGGACTGTCATTCGTTAACACCTCGACAGCGACGACGTGCACTTCCGACAGCCCCTGCGCCGGAGCCGGCTTCTCCAGCAGGACCGGCTGGTGATGGTTGTGGGCCCATTCCCGGGCGTCGGACCCCAGCACGTCATCGATCCACACCACGGCGTCCCAGTCGGCTTTGCCCAGGAGTTCCATTGTGGCCAGCCACCGGCGCACCGACCGGAGCTTCGGCGTCGGCTCTTCGATGTCCTCGGCACGCATGGACACCGTTACTCGCAAGGGTTCCTCGTCCAGCTGCAGCTGCGACTCCAAGCTGGCCGTTGAGTCTCCCGGCCATGTTGAAACCCACGCGATCCGGCCGCACCGGGCAAGTCTTCTGACGAGGGAAACGGTGCCATCCGACAGCACCAACTCCGTCGGATCCCCTTCCCTGCCAGGGCGGACCACAGGGTTGAGCACGCCATCAACGTCGAGGAGGATAATCGGCTTCACAGATGCGGCCAGGAACTAATCGCAGCGGTTCCCGCAACTAACCGGCGGGCGCAACGACGTCCTCCAGCATCGACCTGTCAAAGAAACGGATCTCGCCCGTCGCCTCGAAGAAGACCGGGACTACTGATGTGCTGGGGTCCTTGGACGTTTCGTAGATGTCAGGCGCATTTCCATGCTTCCGGGCAATTGTTCCAACCAGGTCGGTACCGCGAACCCGGACGGTTCGGTATTTGTAGCTCATGGTGACCCCTTCGTCGACTAGGGCAAACCCTACTCCTGGAGTTGTACTCCTGGGACCTTGCGACCCAGCCGGGACCCCGGTGTTGCCGCCCGAAAGGAGTCTTCACCGTGCCCATGTTGTGCAACGCTTGGTACATGGATCTGGAAGTGTCGCCCGCGCTCACGATACCCGCCTCGGAACTCGGCTGGCGGTTTTCGAGGTCGTCCGGACCTGGCGGACAACACGTCAACACCTCAGACAGCCGCGTGGAGCTTTTCTGGAACGTCTGCACCTCGTCGGCGCTGTCGGACGTCCAACGAGTGAGGCTGCTGACGCGTCTCGAACCGCGTCTCATCGCCGGGGTGATCACTTTAACCGCCTCCGAGCAGCGCTCCCAGCTCCGCAACCGCGAGATCGCCCTGGCCAAGCTCGCCGGCCTGGTGGCAGAGGGTATTGCTCCCGAAGCGGCCCGCCGCCGGGCGACCAAACCCACGCGGGGCTCGAACCGCCGTCGCCTTGCCGCAAAGCAACAGCGTGCGGCGACCAAACAGCAAAGGAAGCGTCCGCCCGCCGAGTAGCTCAGCCGCCACGGGTGTCCATTCGGATAGTCAGCTCGCCTCGGATTGCAGGTTCTGCGCTACCACTGCCAGCGTACGGGCGAGCTCGTCGGTCGGGCTGAACTCCACCAATTCCGTACCTGGAGCAAGCTCGTCGGTATGGCCAGGAGCCGTGTAGTAGGCCTCACCCGCTTCGACGATCTCGTCCCCCGCGGGCGTGTGCATGATGAGCCTGCCCTTGACGACATACCCCCAGTGGTGGCTCTGGCACAGGTCATCCGGCAAGCCTTGGTAGAACGGCGTGTAATCGCCTCCCTCCTCGAATTTTTCGAATGCGATCGTGTATCCGTCGGCTTCCCGATAGCGGCCCTCATAGCCGGTCATGCGCTCCACCCGTGCGGTCTCGTCGTCTTTTGATAGCTTTGCCATCGTCTTGTTCCTTTTCTAGTCTTCTGCGCGGGTCACGCCCGTGCTGTGGTTTCCGCCGCCGCGATCAGCCGCTGCAGCCCTGCCCTGCTTGCCCGCGCCCACGCACGCGCGGCGAGTGACCGCAAAACGGGAGTTCCAAACATCGCCAGCATGCCGGGCAGGGCGGTCGCCCGGACCAGGCGGCAGGTGTAGGTCACGTCGCTCTGGTTTCCGTCCGGACGTATTTCATACCGGTGCACCAGGAGCCAGTCCGCTGGCGTCCCGTTTTTCTTGGACTCCAATGCCGACTCCGTGACCCGCTCGAACGTTGATGGTCGAATGGCTTCCGTGACCACTGAGGAGTCCCGCATCCGGCATATGGAGTCCTCGGCCGTGGACGTGAACTCCGTCCCGGCCGTGGCCTGCCCCGGTGGGGCATCCATGGACAAGAGCGTTGAAGCCTCGGCGCCTCCCCACCCGGGATGGCCTGCCAAATCAGCGAGGACATCGAAAACCATATGTGCTGGGGCGGCGCTGTGTTCACGGACGGTCACGGCAACCTCGCGATTAAGGACGTTGGCTGCTGTTCTTTGCTGCTTCATTTCCGCACCTCCTACGGCAATATTCTGCGGACACCCCAAGAATGCGCTGCGGCCGGATGAAAAGGATGGGGGGCATCCCCCATTTGCGGTCCTATTCCACGAGGGAGTGCCGCAGCGCGAAGGCGGCTGCTTCGCCACGGCTGCGAAGCTGCAGCTTGGCCAGGATGCTGCTCACGTGGTGCTCGGCTGTTTTGGCGCTGATAAAAAGGCGCTCCGCGATTTCGGCGTTGGTCATGGCCTCTGCGAGCAGGGCGAGTACTTCACGTTCCCGCCGCGACAGCAGGCCCAGTGCCTTCGGTCCCGTGCGGGCAGGGCCGCCCAGGGATCGAAGGAGCGCAGCCGCCTTGTCGGCCAAACCGTTAGCGCCGGCGCCGTCGAACACTGCCAGTGCCACCCCGGCCTCGTGCACAGCCACTTCACGGTCCGACTCGCGCAAGGCTTCGGCTAATGCGAGCCGTGCCCGCGCAGCCTCAAGCGGCATGGTCAACTCGCCGAAGATCGCGATCGCTGAGTCGAGCCGTTCGTGCGCCAAGTCGGTGTTACCGACGGCGGCCGCGACGCGACCACCTGTCAGGAGGGACGACGCGATGGCGCGGGGCCAGCGTGTCGCGGAAGCAATCCTGTCCAGGCGTTCTGCGGTCGCCACGGCCTGGCTCGGGACGTGTTGAGCAAGTTCGACCTCGGCAAGCAGCGCGAGCAGTGGAACGGTAAGCAAGCCCTCCCCGACCTGATGGATCCGGCGGTGCAGCAGCGCCGCAGCCACGGCTGTGTCACCAGCCGCGAGACGAACCGCCGCCGTCGCCCGCAACGCGTCGGTGCGGTCTTCAAAGCCCGCGAGCAAGCGGCTTGCTTCCTCCACGCGGCCCTGCAGCAGCCGCAGCTCCGCAAGCTTTGCTGCCGGGTGCACGCACCGGGCACGGTGACCGCCCTGTTCCAGCTCGCGGAGCGTCTTGCTGAGCCAGTCCTCGGCACTGGCGATGTCGCCGGAGGCGAGGAAGATCTCCGCGCAGCACGTGCCACAAAATTCCAGGAGCGCGGGGTGCCCCGTACTTTGCATAAAGCGCAGGAGGATCTTGTTCCACTGGCCCAGGCGGGAGGTGTCGCAGGCCTCTTCGCTGGCCCGTGTAACCATGCAGCAGATATCGCCGAAAACTATCTTGTCGCGAAGTTCGCCCGCCGTAACCACCACCATTGCCTCATCAACCAGCGTCATCCCCTCCGGCACGTCGCCAGCGGCAATGGTC
Organism: Pseudarthrobacter sp. NPDC055928; assembly: GCF_042270935.1. NCBI lineage: Bacteria > Bacillati > Actinomycetota > Actinomycetes > Micrococcales > Micrococcaceae > Pseudarthrobacter > Pseudarthrobacter sp. NPDC055928. Next base: position 138,407 of record NZ_JBHJZH010000014.1, on the reverse strand, counting down.
CCGAGGCCCAGGAGCGCCAGGGCCGTTGCTTCAAGATCCGGATCTTTGCAGCTCCGCGCAACTTCCAGCGCGGTCCGGGCGTCGTCGCGCGCCGTTGCCGGGTCAGTGCGCAACAGCCCGCGAGTCACAGCCAGCCACCCGCGGTCGACGCCGTTCGGGAGGCCGGCCGCGATGCCCTCGGCACGCGCAAGCCAGCCGCGGCTGACCGGCTCGTTGCCCAGCGACTCTGCATATTCCCGCGCCAACCACAGTGCTGAGCGGAATGCCCTCGCGTCCTGGCCGAAACGACGAAAGCCGGCGTAAGCCGCCGTGCGCGCGGCCACAGCCTGGTCCACGTTCCGAAGCCACCACAAAGCGGTTGCCAGTCCGTCGTGGGCCTCTGGCTGGTCATGGACCGCCAGCACGGAGTCGAATACGGCTGCGGCCGCTGCCCAGTCGGCAGACGCAAGGAGGCTTTCGCCTTCTCCAAGGCGTTCAGACACCGCGGCGTCGACCATGAATCCATTCTGCTCCCGCGAGTGCCCCCCTCATAGCGTCCGGGTCCCTGTCGCCCGTGTTAAGCCGGCGATAAACTGGCCCTAGCTTGATCTCCAGACACTGCCGGGGCGGAGCCCGCGCCGGATGTGCCGCCGAAAATTGCTGACGGGCCGCAGGGCCGGGGTTGGAGCGTCATGAGCGCGAACCGTGCCGTCATTGTGGGCGCCGGCGCCGCAGGGTTGTCCGTTGCCCTGTCGCTCGTGGACCGGGGCGTTCATCCATTGATCCTGGACCGGGCCGCTACCGCCGGTTCATCCTGGCGGAGCCGGTATGACAGGTTGCGCCTCAACACAAGCCGTCCGTTCTCCCATCTTCCGGGCAGGCGGTTCGCGAAGGGCACGCCGATTTTCCCGACACGCGACCAAATGGTCGAGTACCTTGAGCGCCATTCACAGAATCCGGGCATCACACTGCAGCTGGGGACCGGGGCCGACCGCATCGAACGGGTACCGTTCCGGCATGGATGACGCCGCCATTCGATTCCTATCCTGAGTACAGGAACATCCCCGAAACTGTCTCGTCCCGCGGGATCAGGGTCACCATGGTCGGCCGCTCCGTCTGCCCAGGGTTTCCTGCCCTTGAGCGACCTGCGCTGTGGACGGCCGTTGCCACCCCGAAGGGCTAACGCAATGGCGAGTCTACGCAAACACCCCGCAGGCGCGAGTCGCGCCCTCCTGAGTAAAGCAGTACCCGGTCCGTCCAACGTCGGCTTCACCACCTTGTCGAAACCCAACAAAATCTCGCCTGCAACCGGGAACTACCGTCAGATCACAAGAAATATCCGCACCTAAGCACCCTAGGACGATCAATGACGATGCAGCCAGACCTCCAGGCCAAGCCCGGCACCATCCTCGAAACCGCCCGCACGCAGGTCCTTGACCAGGGTATCGGCCTCTCCGAAAACCAGCTCCTGGAAATCCTCCGGCTGCCGGACAGCGACTTGCCCGCCGCCCTGCAACTGGCGCACGAAGTGCGGCTCAAACACTGCGGCGAGGACGTCGAAGTCGAGGGCATCATCTCCATCAAGACCGGCGGCTGCCCCGAGGACTGCCACTTCTGCAGCCAGTCCGGCCTCTTCGACTCCCCCGTCCGCGGCGTCTGGCTCGACATCCCCGAACTGGTGAAGGCCGCCAAGGAAACCGCCGCCACGGGAGCCACCGAATTCTGCATCGTCGCGGCTGTCCGCGGGCCCGACATCAAGCTCATGAATCAGATCAAGTTCGCCATCGACCGAATCAACGAAGCAGTGGATATCAACATCGCCTGCTCCCTCGGCATGCTCACCCAGCGGCAGGTGGACCAGCTCGCCAGCTGGGGCGTGCACCGCTACAACCACAACCTCGAGACCGCCCGCAGCTACTTCCCAGAGGTCGTCACCACCCACAGCTACGAGGAACGCCTGGACACCTGCAACATGGTCAAGGACGCCGGCATGGAGCTCTGCTGCGGAGCGCTGATCGGCATGGGCGAAACAGTGGAGCAGCGGGCAGAACTCGCAGCCCAACTGGCGGCACTGGAACCCCACGAGGTGCCACTGAACTTCCTCAACCCCCGGCCCGGCACTCCCTTGGAAAACCAAGGCATCATGGACGGCAAGGACGCCCTCCGCGCCATCGCCGCGTTCCGCCTCGCCATGCCCCGCACCGTGCTCCGCTACGCCGGTGGCCGGGAACTGACCCTCGGCGACCTCGGAACCCGCGAAGGCCTCATGGGCGGCATCAACGCCGTCATTGTGGGCAACTACCTCACTACCCTGGGCCGGCCGGCTACCGCGGACCTGAACCTTCTGGTCGAGCTGAACATGCCCATCAAGGAACTCCAGAAGACGCTATGAACCGGGTTTCGCTCCCCCACGCTTCCACCACCGCCGACGCAGTGGGCCCAACCACGGCTGCGTTCTGCGGTCTCTGCGGCGAGCCGTCCGACGGCGGCACCGGCCCGGCGTCGGACGTTCACCACCGTTGCCGCGAACGGCTCGCCATGGAGCCGCCGCGGTACTGTGCCACCTGCCGGCGCCGCATGAAGGTCCAGGTGACTCCGCTGGGCTGGTCCGCCGAGTGCTCCCGCCATGGGGTGCTCGCACCATGATCGATGAGGCGCAGCCGGGCCTGATCCAGCGGGACCGTGCGCGGTTGTGGCATCCGTATGCGCCCGCCTCGCCGGGCCTTCCGCTGTGGGAAGTGGAGGCGGCCGACGGCGTGCGGCTGCGGATTCGGGGCGAGGACGGCACGCGCCACGAGGTGGTGGATGCGATGTCTTCGTGGTGGTCGGTCATCCATGGTTACCGCAATCCAGTGTTGGATGCGGCGGCAAAGCGGCAGTTGGACAGCTTCAGCCATGTGATGTTCGGCGGCCTCACGCACGCCCCGGCGGTTGAACTGGCCGAGCGGCTGGTGGAGATGGCGCCGTCCGCACCTGGACGGCCGGGGCTGGAGCGGGTGTTCCTGGCCGACTCGGGTTCGGTGGCCGTCGAGGTTGCGCTGAAGGTGGCCGTACAGTTCCAGACCGCCTCCGGGCACCCCCAGAGGCAGCGTTTCCTCAGCATCCGTGGCGGGTACCACGGCGATACCTTCGCGGCGATGGGTGTCTGCGATCCCGTTGACGGCATGCACTCCGCCTTCCCGGGCCTGCTGGCCGCCAATGTCTTTGCACCCCGACCGCCGGCGGCTTCTTCCGCGACACCGGAGACCGTGCGGGTTTGGGCGTCCGAACTCGGGGACATTGCGGCCGCGCATGCCGGGGAGTTGGCCGCGATTCTCGTCGAACCGGTCCTCCAAGGTGCCGGCGGGATGCACGCGTACCCGGCCGAATGCCTGACGGTGCTGCGAAGAGTGGCGGACAGGCATGGGCTGCTGCTCATCTTCGACGAGATCGCCACCGGTTTTGGCCGTACCGGCGAACTGTTCGCGGCTGATCATGGTGGCGTTGTGCCGGACATCATGTGCGTGGGCAAAGCCCTCACCGGCGGGTACCTGACCCTGGCCGCCATGCTCTGCACGGGGGAAATTGCGTCGACGGTATCCGGCGGCAAGGTCGCGGCGCTGCTTCACGGCCCCACGTTCATGGGCAACCCGCTGGCGTGCGCAGTGGCCAACGCCAGCCTCGGCATCATCGACGGCGGCGGCTGGCGGGCCGACGTCGCACGGATCCGTGCAGGCTTGGAAGCGGGGCTCGCCCCTGCAGTTGACCTTGAGTCCGTCCGTGATGTCCGCACCATCGGCGCCGTCGGCGTCATCGAACTGCACGACGCCGTCGACGTCACGGCGGTCACTGCCGCCGCCATCCGGCACTCGGTCTGGCTCCGGCCGTTCCGCAACCTCGTCTACACGATGCCACCGTATATCAGCACCGCGGCCGATATTGGGCAGATTACCGCGGGGATGAGGGCCGCCATCGCCGAAGTCCATGAGCGTATCCCGGCACGGAAGTACGTCCCTACAGGATTGGGTGATCGGGGATGACCGGATCGATGACCCAGTGGCTTGAGCGGCAGGCCGCAGTCCGGGACCGCCGGGGCCTTGTCCGCCGCCCACTCGCCCGTGGCGCGGACGAACGGTTCACCGACCTGGCCAGTAACGACTATCTGGGCCTCTCGGCCGACCCTCGGGTGGCTGCTGCTGCGGCGGCGGCCGCATCTCTGTGGGGCGCTGGGGCCACGTCCTCACGCCTCGTCGCCGGCACCACCAGGCTGCACTTGGACCTGGAGCAGGAACTGTCCGGGCTGGCGGGAATGGAGACGGCGCTGGTGTTCTCCTCCGGCTATCTGGCCAACATCGGGGTCATCACTGCGCTCGGCGGCCCCGGGACCCTGATCGTCGCTGATGAACACTGTCACGCCTCGATGATCGACGGCTTCCGGCTTAGCCGTTCCCGCACCGAAACGTTCGCCCACAACAGCGTGGAGGAAGCCGGGCGCCTGCTGGCCGACCGGAATGAACCGCGCGCTCTCATCGCCGTCGAATCCGTTTACAGTGTCCTGGGCGACGAAGCCCCGCTTCCAGCCCTGCTGGCCCTGGTAGAACAGTACGACGCCACGCTGCTTATCGACGAGGCGCACAGCCTCGGCGTCACCGGGACCGGTAACTTCCGGGGCCACGGCTCTGTGGCCGGAACTTTCCTGGCCGGACATCCGAACGTGGTGGTGACGGCGACGCTGTCCAAAGCCTTGGGGAGCCAGGGCGGGGCTGTCCTGGGATCCGGACTGCTGCGCGAGCACCTCGTCAACAGGGCCCGGAGCTTCATCTTCGACACTGGCCTGGCGCCCACCTCTGCGGCGGCAGCCCTCGCCGCGGTACGGATCATTCGGGACGAGCCCTGGCGGGCCGGAGCTGTTCACCGCAACGCAGCGGCGCTGGCCGACGGCCTCGCCCCGGCCCTCGAGGCCCGCGGCACGGCTGACGTCGTGCCCGTCGTCGGCCGTCCCGTCGTCGAACAAACAGCAGGGGCGGTCCAATCTGTCGCCATGCCGTCCGCCGAATCGGCCTTGGCGGCTGCCGCTGCCGCGCGCACCGCCGGCGTCCGGATCGGCTGCTTCCGTCCCCCATCCGTCCCGGATGGGATTTCACGGCTGCGGCTCACTGCCCGCGCCACCCTTACCCTCGAGGAAATCGAAGACGGCTGCGCAGTGCTGCGCGGCATTTTGGAGGAGCATCAATGAGTTTGCCTGGCATCATCCTGGTCACTGGAACCGACACCGGCGTTGGCAAAACCATTACGACGGCGGCCCTCGCCGCCGTCCTCCGCGGAGCAGGGCGCAGCGTTGCGGTGTACAAACCGTGCCAATCAGGCGCCGCCGAGGGCGATTCCGACGCCGCCGAGATCGTCCGGCTCGCCGGCGCCGTGACTGCTGAGACGGGAGTGGTACTGCAGCCGCCGCTGGCACCCGTGGCCGCAGCCGCCGTCGACGGGACGCTGCTCCCACGAGTGGCTGCGCACGCCGAGAGGGTCCGCGAGCTGGCAACGTCGCACGACCACGTCCTGGTTGAGGGCGCGGGTGGCCTGCTGGTGGAGCTGGATTCCGACGGCGGCACCCTGGCGGAGCTCGGGTCAATCCTGGCCGCGGCATTCGTACTGGTCGCCCGGCCGTCCCTCGGCACGCTGAACCACACTGCCCTGACACTCGAGGCGCTGGCCGCGCGGGATCTTCTGGTCCTGGGCGTGGTACTCGGAAGCTGGCCACACACCCCGGACGTCGTGCACTTCAGCAACCGGCAGGTGTTCGGATCGCTGCGTGTGCCCTTGCTGGGCGCCCTCCCGGAGCACGCCTCTGACCTGTCCCCTGCGGATTTCCGTACCGGGGCAGCTGCCTGGCTCAACGGACTGCCCGCATGAACCCCGCGTTGATGGGCCAGAAACCCGCGGAGGGTCTGGTAGACAGCCCGGGACCGCAGGGCGTCCCAGGAGTGGTCGACGGCGTTGCCGGGGCCCGCTGCCCGTACCTCGTGGTGCGTGACCCGGACGCGGTCCGTGACGTGTTGCACCGGCCTGGCGACTTCAGCCCAGGGAACGCACTCGTCGCGGTCACGCCCCTCGCAGGGCCTGCCCTGCGCGTGCTGCAGGGGGTGCGCTTTGCGCTGCCTCCCGTTTTGGCCAGCAACGATACCGACACGCACGCCGGAATCCGCAAGGTCGTGGCGGGATTCTTTACTCCAGCTACCGTTGCGGCCTTCGAGCCGCGGATCCGTGAACTGGCCCGCGAAGCTGCACGGAACGCCGCGGACGGGCTCGAATCTTCCGGCCACGTGGACCTCGTGCAGGCAGTTGCGGCGTTTCCGCCCGCCGTCGTGATGCTCGAACTTCTCGGGCTTCCCGTTCGGGATCTTGTTGACCTCAAGCGCTGGGGCTTGGATTCCATGGAGCTGTTCTGGGGCTGGCCCGATGAGGACCGGCAACTGGAACTGGCCCGCAGCGCCGCCGATTTCTACGTCTGGCTCCGGCAGCTCGCAGCGGAATCCAAGAAGGCCCCCGGGCGCAACCTGTTCAAATCCCTGGCCGAACACGGGCTGTCCACACCTGAAATCTGCTCGCTGGGCTACTTCCTGCTGATCGCCGGACAGGAAACAACCACGCAGCTGATCAGCACCACGCTGTTCCGCCTCCTGGAGGGGTCTGGGCCCGTGGGCTGGAAAGACGCTGCCACCGAAGCGGGTTCCAGGACCATGGTCCAGCATGTCCTGGCCACCGAGTCGTCCGTGCCGACCTGGCGCCGCGTGGCAGCCCACGATACACAGCTTGGTGGCGGCCTGATCCCTGCCGGTGCGGAAATTCTCCTCGAACTCAGTGGCAATCACATCACCGCTCCGGGCGGAGCCGAGCGTCTGTCCATGTCTTCGAAGGAGGCCCAGCATTCGAAGGAGGCCCAGCGCTGTAGAACTACAGGCCCTGGCCTGGTCTTCGGCTCCGGCATCCACCGCTGCCTCGGGGCCAAGCTGGCGGAACTGGAAGCTGCTGTCATTGTTCAGGAGGCCGCCACTGCACTGCCGGAAGTGCAGTTGCGGGTGGACCAGCCCGACTGGATCAGGCTCCTGTCCTTTCAGGCTCCCCGGACTGTCACCGTTGCAAACCGCGGGTGAGCCATTGCGGCGGGCGGGCGGGACAACAAACTGAGCCGCTGCCCACGGTTTGACTCAGGCCGGACTGCTGCCAGGCGGGCCGCTGAGCACCGTAGGGATGTATTCGAGCAACTGGAGCCTGCCATCGAAGATCCTGCTATCCACCATCTCGAGCGATACGTCCGGATAGCCGTCGTAGATCCGCTCCTGCCCGGTGCGGCCTGTGATGACCGGGAAGATGACGAGCCGGAATCTGTCCACCAGGCCAGCCGTCAGCAGCGAACGACAGAGGCTGAGGCTGCCGAGGGTGCTCAGGGATCCAGTCCTGGTCCTTTTCATCTCCCTCACGGCCTCCACCGCGTCCCCGGTGACCAGCTCCGAGTTCGGCCACGTCAGGGGCGCCTGCAGCGTCGAGGAGAAGACGACTTTGGGGACGGCGGCAAGGCCGGTCAGGCTGGCACCCTCATTTTCGGAGAATCCCGAGCCCTCAGCCGCGGCTTCCTCAGACATGCTGGACATGAGCCGGTACGTGTTGGCCCCGAGAAGGAAGGTGTAGTCCTTCTCCCCTTCCTGCTCCAGCCAAGCCAGGTACTCCGGCCCCTCCAAACCCCACCAGCCGGGCCATCCCTCGGCTGAGGCATACCCGTCAAGGGAGATGATCAGGTCAATCATCAATGTCGCTGATGACGTTTCCGCAGTTTGCTCGCCCATGGCCGTCTCCTGAATCTGGTCGACGTCGCTGTTTGCCCGGGACGCTCAGTCCATGACCGGCGCCACGCTGCAGAGGTGCGCCGTCGGCGCCCGTGCCGGCAATGCTAGCCCCGGGGCGAACAGGAGTTCAAGGGGGCAGGACTGAGGGAAAGTGGCGCCTTTGATCTTCGTGGCGTTCACCATCCCAGACCATCGCCAAAAGATGGGCGTGCCCTCAATCTGAAGTCAGTGGGAACATACAGGCATGGCATCCATACAGCGCATCCGTCCCCAGGGGCTCGTCTCGAGCCCGGCCTTCAGCCACGTCGCCATCGTGCCGCCCGGCGCGACCACCATCTACGTCGGCGGTCAGAACGCGGTCGACGTCGACGGCTCGCTCGTCGGCGGGGGCGACGTAGCGGCGCAGTCCGCCCGCGCCCTCGAGAACGCGAGAACCGCCCTCGCCGCGGCCGGCGCGACCCTCGCCGACGTTGTGCACTGGACGGTGCTCTTCGTCGACGGCGCCGACCTCGCGGCGGGGTATGGGGCGATCGCGTCAGAGCTGGCGTCCGATGAACCTGCCCTGGTTACAGCAGCACGAGTGGCCGGGCTGGGTGTGCCCGGCGCCCTCGTCGAGATCAGTGCGGTGGCCGCCGTGCTGCGATGAAGGTCCGGAGCGCTTGAGATGCTTGAGCGCAGCCTCTGAAGGCCATCATCCAAGGTCAGGAGCCAGCGTTACGCCGGAGTGCCCGGCTCAACATGACGTGCTTCCTGATGGTTCTCGTCGTACCTTTCTTCACGCGGCTCGTCGAACGGGGACCCACCAGGAAGGCCTCCTTCCGCCAGGCCTCGAATAAGCACATGCCGCAGCGATGGCTGGCTGTCAGCACCGGCAGCGAAGGCGGTGACTGAGGCGGTGTTCGTCACCATGGTGTTTGCGATCTGGTCCACCCCTGCAGCACCAGCCGCCGCCAACAGAACGACCGCCACGGCCGCCAGCGCAGGAACAACGGTCTTCTTCCAAAGCCTCATAACCCGATCATGATGCTGCAGGTTGAGAACAGATCCAGAAACCTCTTTGGAGACGCTATGAATTTCCTCCGCACAAACGTTCGCCCATAACCGAATGGCGTGCGGCACGCCCGCTCCCTTTTGTTCACCTGGTCCGCGAAAGATTCATCATGCTTTATGTTGCGCCCAGGGCCACTGATCATTCAGACTGACTACAGATCCGCAGGAGTTCTTCCGCCGATCCACACAGCCGGCCCTCGCCGACCACCGCCCCATCAGAGCATGCCGGGCACCCCTTTCGAATCACAGCCCTTCAGCCTCCCGGGGGCGTTCCCGCCCCGAAACAAGCCCGAGGCACGGGCATCTCTCCCCTGAGAAAGAGACCACAATGATCCAGCGCCACTCTGACCTCGTCCTGGAAATCACCGGCTACGATCCCCACACCATAGAAAATGACCTCAATACCGCCGTAGAGATCGCGCGCGAGCACGCCATGCAGCAAGGACTTTACGGAATACTGGTCACCCAGCACGGCTACACCAGATACACAGTGGCAGTCAGCCGCGACGTCCCCTTCGGTCAAACACTCGAATACCGCGAATAACGCCTCCCACGATGTTCCGCACCTCATCCGGCGGCCCGAAACGACTTCACGAAGAGTTGGGCTACTCCGGTGTCTGCATAGAGCTGGGGGCCGGGCAGAGGCCATTGACCGCGTCCCGAAGTTCACCAGGATGGAAAGGTTTGATGAGGTACGCGGAAGCTCCCGCAGCCATGCCGTTGAATTGGTCGGCTGCTGAGGCCCGTGCCGTGATCATCAGCAGTGGGGCGGCGCTCAGTTCCCGGACGTTTTTGGCTATTTGAAGCCCGTCCAGGTCAGGCAGGCCCAGATCCAGGGTAATGAGTGCCGGGTCAAGGCCCCGAAGCTGATGCAGGGCGGCAGAAGCTGTTCGCACGGCGCGGACTTCAAACCCAACACGTTTGAGGACGACGCCGATCAGGCCGGCGATATCCTCGTCATCCTCGATGACAAGGCAGATTCCCCTCGACATGGCGCCCCCCGGCTCGTGTATGGCATCAGCATAGCGATCCTGGGCCTACTCCACCTAGGACGGCCAGCTATTAACCGTGCGACCCCGGCCAACGGATGCAATCCGGGTACGGCAGAGGCGCACGCGCGGCAGTTGACTGTCCTGCCTGTCGGGCCGAAACTTTGGGGACCAACGAACCCGAAGTCCGGGACTACGTTCCACTTCTTGTCGAACGGGCCGAGAGACTTCGCCTGTCCCGTCCCGGCCGGCTTCGTTAGCGCGTACCCAAGTTCAGGTGTGCGTCCCTGATACCAGGGGGTGTCATGCCCTGCAAGACCCAGCGGTTGCCGTCCGGGTCACCGAAGTAGGCAAATTGCACTCCGCCCATGTCGTGGATTTCACTGATGTCTGCGCCCCGCCCCAGGAGCTCCGCGCGAACTGAGCCGATGTCGGGGACAACGAGCTGTAGCCCCTCCAGGCTGCCAGGCACCATACTCGTCATTCCGGTACCTATGACGATCGACGTAGCGGATCCTGGAGGTGTCAGCTGAACGACCCTCATCCCAGGGATGTGCTCAACATCGTGGTCGAGGACAAATCCCAGCTTTTCCGTGTAGAAGGACTTGGACGCGTCAACATCCGCGACCGGCACTTGCACAACCTCAAGGCGCATCTCCATGTGCCCCACAGTACCTCCATGGCCTCGGGACACTGGGGGTCACGTCCGTCATACCTCAGCACTCCGTGGTTCCACAGAATAAAGTAAGTTGCCTTATGATTTGGAGTGTAGTGTGCCGTGGGGCGCCGGGAGGAACGAATATGGTGGCGGAATCGCCCAGCTCCATCAGGACTGAAGTCGTCGGCGGCCGTTACCGCCTCGGTGATGTGATCGGCCGTGGCGGGATGTCGTCCGTGTACTGCGCGCGGGACGAGAATCTGGGCCGCGACGTTGCACTGAAACTCTTCGCGCCGCAGGCCCCGGATGCGGACGAACTCAAACGCCAGGAAGCTGAAATCAGGCTGCTGGCCACCCTGAACCATCCCAGCCTTGTAACGCTGTTCGATGCTGGCATCGACACGCGCATCCCGGATGAGCCACGGCCGTTCCTGACCATGGAACTCGTCGAAGGACAGGACCTGCGCAGCCGCATCCGGCACAGCGCTGTTCCACTGGACGAGCTGGCCGTTATTGGAGCCGGAATCGCTGACGCCCTGGCCTACGTCCACGGCCTCGGCATCATCCATCGGGACATCAAGCCAGGAAACATCCTCCTGGTGCAGACCCGGCCAGGGGAACCACTCAGGGCAAAGGTCACCGACTTCGGCATCGCAAGAATTGCCGACAGCACACGCCTGACTGCCACCGGAGCCATGGTGGGCACCGCAGCCTACCTCAGCCCTGAACAGGCCATGGGATCGCCGCTCAGCCCGGCCACCGACGTGTACTCGCTGGGACTGGTCCTGCTCGAATGCGTCAAGCAGACAATGGAGTTCCCGGGCAGCGCGGTGGAATCCGCTGTGGCCAGGCTGCACCGCCCGCCAGGCATTCCCGAGGATCTGCCGGCCGAGTGGACCGACCTGATCCGTTCAATGACCGCGATCGAGCCTCTGGACCGCCCCACAGCAGCTGACATCGAGACCGCGCTCCGGCAGGCCCTCATCTCCCCGACATCCACCCCTGGCCAGCTTGCACCGGAAACTACTCGAGTGCTGCCCGCCATGCCGTTCAGGGCACCCGCCATCACTGCGGAGCCACGCTCGCCAAATTCACGACCGGCCGATTCCGGTACCAACGATAGTGGCCAGGTGGGCCCGCTCTCCGCCGGCGTCGGGTGGTCGGGGTTGGTGCCTGGTGAAGATCAGCCCGGCGGCCCGTTAAGGACGCGCAGGGCTGCGCGCTCCACCCGCCCCACGCGCAAAGGCCGGCTCTGGGCGGCGGCCAGCTTGGTGGTTATTGCACTGGCGGGCGGCGGCGCGGCACTCACGGCGGCCCAGACCCCGGACTCAACGTCCGGCGTCGTTCCTTACCCTGCGGTTACTGGCACGCTGGGTGACCACCTCCTGGAACTGCAAAAGAGCGTGGAACCGTGACCCGGTTTCATGCCGCCATTCGGCGGCCCGGTACAGGGGCAGCCGGTCCACGAAGAGCAGGTACACGGGGAGCCGGCTTCGCCGCGGCCCTGATGCTGGCGGCGTCCATGGCCGGCTGCGCCCCGGCCGATACCGGCCTGCAGCCGGACACGGCCCGGCACTTTCAGGAACTGGTGCTGGGCGTAAGCCAGGCAGCGGCAGCGAATGATCACCCGGCTGCGCTCACAGCCTTGGAGAGCCTGGAAGCGGACGTAGCGTCGGCGGCGGGCAGCGGCCAGGTTTCGGAGGAACGGCGCCGGGCCATCATGACCAGTATCACCGCTGTCAGGACCGACCTCACCACCGCCATCCAAGCGGCCGCCGAGGCTGCCGCGAAAGCACGCGAGCAAGAAGCAGCCGCTGCCGCAGCAGCAGAAGCGGAGAAGGCAAGTGCCGAAGCAGAAGCGGCGGCGAAGGCAGCCCAGGAACAGGTATCGGTGGTCCCGCCGCCGGCCCCTGTACCTGCGCCTGCTCCCGAGCCGGCAAGAGGCAGCGAGGGTAAAGGCAAAAATAAGAACGGCTAGCCCGGAGGAGCAAGCAAGCGAGGCGCCGTTGGAAGGCCGTGCGGGGTGCAGACCAAGCGCGGAAGCATAGTTGCTAAGTGTACTTACGGAATCGGATCTAGACTTGATCATGGACACGATCCCGGCGGTTTTCCTCGTTATTGGGGCAGCATTCGTCTGGCTGGGCCTGACGGCGATCGCGATGCTCCGGCTACGGCGGCGCAGAAGTGGCTCGACGCTGGTACGTTCCGCTACCGCCCCCGCAGACCAAGCCCCCGGCCGCCCCGACCGGCCAATGCGCCGACGCCATGCGATCCCGGACCGGAACGCCGGAGTTCCCGTGAGACGGCGCAGGCTGAAGGTCAGGAAGGTCCGTCGGGAAAGGCCCTCGTCCGGCAAGCGGCCGTCGTCGCTGTAAGAGAGTCACCGGGTCGGGGAAGAGCGGCCAACGCCCACAGCCCCGGCCATACGCGCTACGCGCCACGCTCGAGGGGGCACATTTCTGGCCCTTCACGCAAGGCTCGGCTGGCTCCACAAAATGTAATCCACCGCGGCCGGACCGTCATGCCCAGGCCTGGCCTGACGGCCGGCCTCGACTCGACGCTGATTGTGCGGAACAGGCTCCATCTGCAGGTCAGCCCTGTCCCGTACTCACCGTCGGGGGAATATACCAAAATATGATCATCATGCTTACTATTGACTGGCATTAGGCACATCGGTGTAGGAACTGCTCACTGGGGGCAGCGGCGACCGTGCCGGAACTGGAGTTTCGCATGAGCACTGAACAGGGAATGACTCCGCTGACCAACGAAGAATTGCAGGCACAGGGCGGCACGGCGCTCCCCGACAAGGAAGTAGCTTCCGTGCTGGACCTCAACGCCGATCTTGACTTGGGCATCAACGCTGCGGCCCCCATCGACCTCGCCGTCGCGGCCAACGCCAACGTAGCAGCTCCGATCGACGCGGCAGCGTCCGCGAACATCCTCTCCTACGGATCCGAGGCCCAGGCTCTAGCGGACCAGGGAGTGATCATCGAACAGGGCATCACTGCCGATGCCACGGCAGACTCCACGCAGGACAGCAGCATTGACCAGGGCGCAGATACAGAGGCCGGTGACGCCGGAACTGCGGACAGCGGGACCGCACCGGACGGAACCGCAGGCGGTGACCTTCTCCCGGATGGCACACTCCCCGACGTCGGTGCCTTGCCGGTGGATCCGGCTGCCGCGCTGGACGGGGACCTGCTGAACGTCAACGTTGACCTGGCGGCGCAGGCAGACATTGCGGCCCCTATCAACGGCGCCGTGGCTGCCAACGCGAACGTCGCCGCGCCGATCGACGCCGCCGTTGCCGCCAACATCGGTTCCATCGACAGCGACGCTTTCGCAGTGGCCCAGCAGGACGCCATCATCAGCCAGCACATCGACGGTGAAGCAACCGCGTCCGCCAACCAGCAGTCAGACCTGAGGCAGTAGAGTCCGCACACTACCTCCGAGAATGAGCACTGCTTCATGAGCACAGTAAACGGCGGGCCGTCCCGGCCGGACGGCCCGCTGACTTCTCCCGCGTCTGCCGGTACCGACACTGTTAACCCTTCCCACGTCCTCCTGCCTGACGTTCCTGTGCTGGCCGACGGCGTGGAACTGATGGGTGAAACAAAGGGATCGGGGTACCGGGAACCGCCTTCGCTGGTCCGCCGGGCAGACGGCCAGGCCATCCAGCTGACCCGCCTGCTGTACCTGGTACTTGAAGCAGTGGACGGCCAGCGCACTACCGAACAGATTGCCGCCCACGCCAGCACACGCTTCGGAAGATTAGTCAGCGAAGACAACGTCCGCACACTGGTCGCCTCGCAGCTGCTGCCGCTGGGACTGCTCCGGCTGGGTGACGGTTCACAGCCAGAGGTGCGGAAAGCGGACCCCCTGCTGGGCATGCGCTTCCGCTACACCGTCACGGATCCGGAACGTACCCGAAAGCTCACGGCGCCGTTCGCGTTGCTCTTCAACCCGGTCATCGTGGCGGCCATCTGCATAGCCTTCATCGCCGCGTCCTGGTGGGTTCTCGGGGTCAAGGGACTCGCCTCCGCGACCCACGACGCTTTCGCCAACCCGGCCCTGGTACTGCTGGTCCTGGCCGTAACAGTGCTTTCGGCCGGCTTTCACGAGTTCGGTCACGCCGCGGCCGCACGCCGGGGCGGCGCCACGCCCGGTGCCATGGGGGCGGGTCTCTACCTCATCTGGCCTGCATTCTTCACGGACGTCACAGACTCGTACCGGCTGGGCCGCGGGGGCCGGATCCGGACCGACTTGGGCGGGCTGTACTTCAACGCGATCGTTGCCGTGGCCATAATGGGTCTCTGGTGGGCCACCGGCTTTGACGCCCTGTTGTTGGTTGTGGTCACCCAAATTCTCCAGATGGTCCGGCAGCTCCTGCCCCTGGTCCGATTCGACGGGTACCACATCCTGGCCGATGCCACCGGGGTCCCGGACCTCTTCCAACGTATCAAACCGACGCTGCTGGGGCTGCTCCCCTGGCGCCGCACGAGTCCCGAAGCACAGGCCCTCAAACCATGGGCACGGGCCGTAGTCACTGTCTGGGTGTTGGTCACTGTGCCGCTGCTCGTGGTCAGCATGGCCATGATGGTCCTCTCGCTCCCTCGGCTCCTCGCGACGGCGTGGGCCAGCGTCCTGGATCAGCAGGCGCAGTTTGCCGGAAGCCTCGCCGACGGCGACCTTGGCGGCGCTGCGCTGCGCGCCTTGGCGATCGCCGCCGTCGCCCTTCCCATTCTTGGCATCCTCTACATCCTGCTCCGACTGGCCCGGCAACTGACCCTCGGGCTCTGGCACAAAACGCGCGGAAAGGCATTGCAGCGAGCCGCCGCGATGGCCACCATCGCAGCGGTGACCGCCGGGCTTGGCTGGGCCTGGTGGCCCGGGGCAGACACCTACCGGCCCGTCCAGCCGTACGAACGCGGAACCCTGGCAGACGTAGCCACCGCCGTTTTCCCCGCTGCGTCGCACTCTCCCCTGCGGGAAGGGCATGCCGGGAAGACCGTAGCGTTATGGCCCGCAGGGGCAGCCATGCCGACACGCGAGAACCCCCAGCTCAGCACGGTCCTGGTACCGCATACTGGTCCCGCCAGTGCTGGGACCCGGGCCGACAGCGCTCCAGGGGCCCGCCCGGCGCCGTCGTGGGTGTTCCCGTTCAACCAGCCTGCCGCACCAGAGGAGGACGGAAACCAGGCCCTTGCCGTGAACACGAGCGACGGCTCTGTGGCCTACGACGTCGCCTTCGCGCTGGTCTGGGCAGAAGACGGCAAACCCGTCGATACCACCAACGAGGCCTACGCCTTCGCCAGCTGCACAGACTGCACCGCAGTCGCCGTCGGCTTCCAGGTAGTGCTGATCGTGGGTCAGGCCGACGTGATAGTTCCGGAGAATTTGTCAGCCGCCGCCAACTACAACTGCCTTCGGTGCCTCACCTACGCGCTGGCCAGCCAATTGGTCCTCACCTTGGACGGACCCCTCAGCGAGGACAGCACAGCCCGGCTCAACACGCTGTGGGCCGAGATCGCCGAGTACGGCCGGGAGCTCCACAACGTCCCCTTCTCTGAGATCCAGGGACGCCTCAACGCATTCAAGGAACAAATCATGGAAATTGTCCGCAGCGACCCCGGCGCCATGAACGGTACTCCCCCGGCCTCGGCCCCCTCTGCCGGCACAACGGCCCCCTCTCCTGGAACCACTGCTCCGGCATCCGGGACGTCCAAGGCCACGACGGCGGCACCCACTCCCGCCGCGCCTGTCACTGGTGGTGCGGCTACCGACGGCAGCCCCACGCAGGAAGGTCTCACCCAGGAAGGTCCCACGCAGGAACCGAGTACCGCGCCCGCTGAACCAACTGTTGTCGCCCCGACGCCCAATCCCACCCCGACCGCCGCTGGGGCACCAGGCAGCTAGGCTCGCGCGGCCGGTGGCAACCCTTCGCGTTTCGTGGATTGAGTCCGCCCGCTGTTGACGGGTTTCCCAGGGGCTGCAGTTCCCAAGCGAAGCAGGCGGCCCATGATCCTCATGGACACTGCCCAGTACGCCACTCCTACGGCCAGGGATAGGACCACTGCCAGCACGGGGGTGTGCTCCTTGAAATCGGGAAAAATCACCCAGTGCGTCACATATGCGTAGAGGGAGGCGCTGGCCAGCGTGCCGAACAGTCCATGAAGGACTGCAGGCAGGGGAAGGGCAGGAATCCAGGCGAGCAGGAGGATCCCGGCGAGGATTGTGGCTTCGCGCCAGGGGTTGTCAAAGTAGCCAGGAAGGGCCAAAGCCGCGATGACGGAGAGGATGAGCCGTTGGGGAACCGTGCGGGCCCGCGCCAGGGCCCACCCGAGCGCGAACAGCCACAGGACGGGCCTGGTGTGCAGGATGTCGATCGGTACGAGGTTGTAGCGGGCCAGCAACCCCACCCCGATAAGCGCCACGGGAAAGGCCAACGGGAACCGCTTTTCTGCCCGGTCCGCCCACGGGATGGCCAGAAGTGCCATCATGGCCACCAGCACATAGACCAGGACTTCCACGAACCAGAAATGCCAGGCATCTGTCCAGCCGCTGGGCCCGATCATCGTGTTGAGCATCAACAGGTTGGCCGGTGTGTAGTTGAATTTGTCCGTCAGGAGCATCACAGCGCCGATGAACGCGACAGTGGGCACCACCACCCGGGCCAGGCTCCGTGCCTGGCGTTTCAACCGGGGAAGCCGGTCCCCGCCCAGTTGGAAGCGCGCGAAGTTGTAGCCGGCCAGGGCCATCAGGACGTGTGCGGTGCCCGGCCACGCAATGAGGTCCATATGGGTGCTGATGATCACCACGATGGCAACGGCGCGGAGCACAATGCTTGTCTCCAGTGGCGCAAAGAGCCTCCAGCGTTTGCGAGCTGGCCGCGCCTTGGCAACCAGGTTCCCGACCGGGGTTACGTGCCAGTCGGCAGGCAGGTGCCCGAGGGCTTTCTCGAGACGGACCGAGGCCGCCACATATGAAAGCGAATCGCCTCCGAGGGATACGAACGTGTCGCCGTCGTCGATGTCCGTGATCTCGAGCGCTTCGGCGAAGATTCGGCGGATGTCCTCGGGGGCCGCTGACGCTTCGGCGCCGGGGCTCGCCGTCGTCCGCACCGGCCCTTCGGGCGGAGCCGCAAGCCCAAGGATAGCCGGGTAGTCGGTTTTGCCTGTGGCCAGGCGCGGGAGGCGCTCGACGGCGCGCACCTCCACCGCGGCCCGCGGCAGGCCCAGGCTCTGGGCAAGGGTTTTGGTGAGCAGGCGCTCGTCGTGGTTGCCCTCGACGGCGGCCACGAGTCTCTGGTCTGTTCCGGCGCAGGCGGCCTGGAGGCCAAGGTTGTGGAGCGTCTTCTCCACCTGGCCGAGGTCGATGCGCAGCCCGACGATCTTGACGAACCGGCTCCTTCGGCCCACTACCTCATAGAGACCGGAATCATGCTTGCGGGCGAGATCGCCCGTGCGCAGTTCGTGGACGGCACGGCCGGCCGCGAGGTCGGCCGGACTTTCCGCGTAGCCGAGCATCACGTTGGGTCCGGTGTAGACGAGTTCTCCATCGTCCAGGCCAGGGACGGGTTCGATGCGGAAGTTCCCGCCCGGCACCGGGATCCCGATGCTGCCGGGAAAGGTGGTGGCCAGGTGCGGTGGAAGATAGGCCATCCGTGCCGTGGCCTCCGTCTGCCCATACATAACGAACAGCTCCCAGCCGTTCCGATGGCCCTCCTTGGAGTACCGGACGATCGTTTCCGGTTCCAGGCGGCCCCCGGCCTGCGTGATGTAGCGCAGGCTCGGCAGCTCCATGTCGGTGAACCGGACCCGGTCCAGCAATTCGAAGGTGTACGGCACGGCAGCAAAGGAAGTGGCACGCCGGTTGCGGAACAGTTCCCAGAAGCAAGGATCCACCACAGACAGCTCAGTGAGGACGATCCCGGCCCCGCGGAGAAGGTGGCTGTTGATCACTGACAGCCCGTAACAGTAGTACATGGGGAGCGTTGTCATGGCCCGGTCGCCGGCATGGATGTTGAGATACTCGGCGATCGACTCGGCGTTGGACTGCACGTTCTGGTGCGACAGGCGCACGAGCTTCGGAGATCCTGTGGAACCGGACGTGCTGAGCATGAGCGCGAGGTCCGGGTGCAGCTCATGCCGGGTACCGGGCCGGAGTTCTTCCAGGAGCGGCCCCGCCTGATGGCCCGGCACCGTACTCGGCAGGGAGGCGCCCGGCCGGATGATGACGTCGGGATCGTAGGAGGTGATGAGCGATTCCAGCGCGGCGTCGTTGCCGGCGGGAGCGAGGATGAGGGGGTGTCCGGATGCCAGGGCCGCGAGGTAGGCAACGAGCGACTCAATGCTGTTGTCGGCGGCAAGCACCACAAGGCGGCGCACGGTACCGAGGCGCGCTGCGAAAGCTTCCACGCGTTGGGCGAGGTCGCTGTAGCTGAGGACGCGGCCGCCGGTCAGGACGGCGGGCCGGTCACCGTGGCTTGCCAGATTGGCGGCAAGGGCGACCCCTGTGAGTTCGAGGGGTAAGGTCACGGCGTAACCATAAAGTAAGCCTTGCCTAACTACAACTGGATAAATGGCAACCCAAGCAACGGCGCGAATTACGTTATGCAACAGTTCCGTAATTGATGTGATCTCCATCACTTTAAGCGCTTTCCTTGTTGGGACTTAGGTTGGGCTAACCTAAAGTTCCTTTGTGGGCAATCTCAGCCCGTCGGCCCCAGGGTCCACCAGACTTGTTCCCAGAAAGCAGCCTCCATGAAGATCCGCACCCACGCGCTGGCCGGCATCGCCATCGCCGCCACCGCAGCCCTTGGGCTGACCGCCTGCGGCGGCAGCACTGCCCCCGCAGCCTCCGGTTCCGCTTCCGCCGAAGCCGGAGACATCACGGTCTACAACGCTCAGCACGAGAGCCTGACCAAAGAGTGGATCGAGGCCTTCACGGCCGAGACAGGCATCACGGTGACTATGCGGCAGGGCTCGGACACGGAACTGTCCAATCAGATCGTCCAGGAAGGCACTGCCTCGCCGGCCGATGTTTTCCTCACCGAAAACTCCCCCGCCATGGCCCAGGTGGAAAACGCGGGACTTTTTGCGGATGTTGATGCGGCCACCATCGCGCAGGTCCCCGAAGAGTTCCGCCCGTCTACCGGCAAGTGGACCGGCATTGCCGCCCGCTCCACCGTCCTGGTCTATGACAAAGCCAAGGTGGCCGAGGATAAGCTGCCCAAGTCCATGCTTGATCTGGCCAAGCCGGAGTGGAAGGGCAAGTGGGCCGCGTCCCCGTCGGGCGCCGACTTCCAGGCCATTGTCTCCGCACTGCTTGAGCTCAAGGGCGAGGCCGCAACGGAGGAATGGCTCAAGGGCATGAAGGAAAACTTCAAGGCCTACAAGGGCAATAGCACGGCCATGAAGGCCGTCAACGCCGGCGAAGTTGATTCCGCACTGATCTATCACTACTACTACTACGGCGACCAGGCCAAGACCGGCGAGAACTCCAAGAACGTCACGCCGTACTACTTCAAGAACCAGGATCCGGGCGCGTTCGTGTCCGTCTCCGGCGGCGGAGTCCTGAAGACCACTAAGAATGCAGAAGCTGCCCAGGCGTTCCTGAAGTTCATTACCGGCAAGAAGGGCCAGGAAGTCCTGCAGAAGGGCACCTCCTTCGAATACGCCATCGCCTCTGACGTCCCCGCCAACGAGAAGCTGGTTCCGCTGGCGGAACTGCAGGCTCCCACCGTGGATCCCGCCAAGCTGAACTCCGAGAAGGTCACCGAGCTGATGACCAAGGCAGGACTCCTGTAATTCAGTGACAACCGATCTATCGGCTTCCCCGTCAAAAGGGAGCACGACGACGGCGGGCCGGGGCAGCAGCCCCCGCCCGCCTTTCGGCGTCTCAGCAGTGTCCGTCATCGCGGTGCTGATCGCACTCTTTTCGCTTATTCCCCTGGGCTACGTCGTGTTCATGACCGCAGCCACCGGCTGGGACACCGCCGTCGAACTGATCTTCCGCCCCCGCGTGGGCGAGCTGCTCCTCAACACCGTCCTGCTGATGTTGGTGACAGTGCCCCTTTGCCTCGTCCTGGGAATCGGAGGGGCTTGGTTGGTGGAACGCACCAAACTGCACGGCCACAAACTCTGGGCTGTCCTGCTGGCCGCTCCCCTGGCCATCCCGGCTTTTGTGAACAGCTACGCGTGGGTATCCGCTGTTCCGTCCCTGGAGGGCCTGGGCTCCGGCGTCCTGATCGCCACACTGTCCTACTTCCCCTTGGTCTATATCCCCGCAGCAGCGACTCTAAGCCGGCTAGACCCGGCCATTGAACAGTCCGCCGCAGCTCTGGGGCTCGGGGCCTGGCGGGTGTTCTTCCGCGTGGTTCTCCCGCAGCTCCGGCTTGCCATCACCGGCGGCGCACTGTTGGTGGCCCTGCACCTGCTGGCCGAATATGGGGCCTTTGCCATGATCCGTTTTGATACGTTCACCACCGCGATCATGGTCCAGTTCCAATCCACGTTCAACGGCACCGCCGGCAACATGCTGGCCAGCGTGCTCGTGTTCTTCTGCCTGGTCTTGCTGCTCCTCGAAGCCCGCGGCCGCGGATCGGCCCGGTATGCGCGAATCGGTTCCGGAGCCCAAGGAAAGGCCCTGCGCCTGCCGCTGCACGGCTACCACGTTCCTGCCCAGCTCTTCCTCCTGACGCTCACCGCCCTGGCCTTTGGGCTGCCGCTGGTGTTAGTCCTGCGCTGGGTCTTCGCCGGTGGCCCCGTGATTTGGGTTGCAAACGAATTCGTGCCCGCCCTTCTGACGACCCTCGGCTACGGCCTGGCCGGGGCGGCGGTGACTACCGTGGTCGCCTTCCCCATGGCCTATCTGGCAGTGCGGCACCCAGGCTGGTTCAGCAAGGCCCTCGAGCTCTCCAACTACGTCACCAGCTCCCTCCCCGGCATCGTGGTGGGCCTGGCGTTCGTCACCGTCAGCATCAGGGTGGTTCCCGGCGTTTACCAGAGCAGTGCGGTCCTGGTTGCCGCCTACGTCCTGCTGTTCCTGCCGCGGGCGCTGGTGAACCTGCGTGCCGGCCTGGCCCAGGCCCCCAAGGAACTCGACGAAGCCGCGCGGGCACTGGGTAAACCTCCGCTCCTTGCCTTCATCAGGGTGACCCTCCGGCTCACTGCGCCCGCCGCTGCGGGCGGCGCCGCCTTGGTGTTCCTTGCCATCGCCAACGAGTTGACCGCAACGCTGCTGCTGTCCCCCAACGGCACACGGACGCTTGCCACGGAATTCTGGATCAAGAGCAGTGAAATCGACTACACAGGTGCGGCACCCTACGCCCTGCTGATGATCCTGCTCTCCGCCCCTATGACCTACCTCCTCTTCCACCAGTCCAAGAAAGTGGCCGGACAGTGACCGAACAATCCCCCTCGCGGCTCCCGGAGCCGCGGATTGCGGCGTCGGTGGCCCCCAGCACCAACAGCCATCTGCAGATCACCGACGTCACCAAGAATTTCTCATCCCAGGCGGTCCTCAAAGGCGTAAATCTGTCTGTCGCCAAGGGTGGGACTACCGCCATCGTTGGTCCCTCCGGGTCCGGCAAAACTACTCTGCTGCGGCTCATCGCCGGTTTCGAGCACCCCACCACCGGCAGCATCTCGCTGAACGGTACCAAGGTGGCGGGCGACGGCGTCTGGTTGCCGGCGCACAAGCGCCACGTGGGATATGTGGCGCAGGATGGTGCCCTCTTTCCCCACCTCACCGTGGGGCAGAACGTCGCCTTTGGCCTGGACGCTGGAAAGCTCGACGGCGGGCGGCGCGCCGTGGCGGGCCGGATCAGTGAACTGCTGGAGATGGTCTCCCTGGACCCGGCAATGGCCGGGCGGCGGCCGCATCAGCTTTCGGGCGGGCAGCAGCAGCGGGTCGCCCTGGCCCGCGCCCTGGCCCGCGAACCCGAACTCATGCTTTTGGACGAGCCGTTCTCGGCCCTTGACGCGGGCCTGCGCGTTGCCACCCGGCGTGCGGTAGCCAAAGTCCTCAACCAGGCTGGCGTCACCACCATCCTGGTCACCCATGACCAAGCCGAAGCACTCTCCTTCGCGGACCAGGTAGCCGTGATGCGCGGTGGCAAGCTGGCCCAGATCGGCAATCCTTTCGTCGTCTATACCCGTCCCGCAGACCGTGCCACAGCGGAATTCCTGGGCGACGCGGTCATCCTCGATGCCTGGCTGGAAGGCTCACTGGCCACCTGTTCGCTGGGCGGAATCCCGGTCCGCCGGCCGCCCGCCCAGGGCCGTGTGCAGCTGATGCTGCGGCCCGAACAGATCCGGATTGCCGAGGACGGCCCGATCCGTGGCGTGGTGGTGGATACCGACTACTTCGGCCCTGAGACGACCGTGCGCCTCAAGCTGGCAGTTCCCCCGGAGCTGGCGTCCGGCGCCGACCACCGCTACCCCGGTGGGGGCGAGGTCATCACCATCCGCCACTGGAATGCGTCCATCGCGCGGCCAGGCATGGAACTGTGCCTTCGGGTTGTGGGCGAGGCCGTCGCATTTCCGCTGGACGACTAGAAAATACGGCGTGGAAAGGGCCGCCGCGCGGTCACGCAGGTGTTCTTCACGGCGCAAGTTTATGAATGCACCCCCGGCGCGACCCATGGCAGAAAACCGCGGATATATGGACGATCACGTACGGTACCCGGTGTTGTTGTTTGGCCTTATGGCGCCATCGCTATGGTGGCGGTAGCTTTGGATTACTTTTCGTCGAAGCAGCGAGGTGCCGGAGGTACCACCGATGCAGGGCTTGTCCACGTCACTGGTTCTGATCGCCCTGCTGGCTATCGCAGCGCCCCTTGCGGCCCGCTTCCTTGACCGCGTGGTCAAGGTACCGATTGTGGTCTTCGAAATTGTCCTCGGAATCATGCTCGGCCCCAGCCTGCTGGGCTGGATCCATCCGGCGGAGTTTACGGATACGCTGGCCCAGTTCGGGCTCGCCATGCTGTTTTTTGTTGCAGGCAACGAGATCGATTTCGCCGTCATTAGCGGCCGGCCGGCTAACCGTGCAGCTGCTGGCTGGGTGATCTCGTTGGCGGCAGGCATTGGCGCAGGCCTCGTCCTGGCCCCGGCACCGGAGGCTGCCGTGATTGTCGGCGTCGCCCTGTGCTCCACTGCACTGGGCGCGCTGCTGCCCATCCTTCGCGACGCCGGCGAATCGAAGTCCGCGCTCGGCATCGCGGTAACCGCACTGGGTGCCGCCGGGGAGTTTGGTCCTCTCGTAGCGATCTCGCTGTTCTTCAGTGGCAGGGAGCTCGGTCCGGCAACAGGTGTACTTCTCGGGTTTGTCCTCCTGACTGGCTTGGCGATTTACCTCGCCTCGCGCGCACGGCACTCACTTCTCCACTCCCAGGTCACCATGACCCTGCACACCAGCGGCCAGTTCGCCGTACGGTCCATCATGTTCATCCTCACTGTGCTCGTTGTTCTCAGCATGGTTTTGGGACTGGACATGCTGCTGGGTGCGTTCGCCGCCGGAGTCCTCTGGAAGGTGGCCATCGCGCGGGCTCCCGAACTGGACCGGAAGGTCATCGAGACAAAAATCGACGCCATCGCGTTCGGTTTCCTGGTGCCGATCTTCTTTATCGACACCGGCATAGATTTCGACCTGCGTGCGCTCACCGCCAGCCCGGCCGCCCTAGCCCTGGTCCCGCTCTTCCTGATCCTCCTGCTCATCATCCGCGGTCTGCCGTCGTTGCTCGCTGCTCCCCCTCACTCCAGCGGTGCAGAGAAACGGGCCATCATGCTGTTTGGGGCAACGGGATTGCCGATTATCGTGGCGGTGACAGCCATTGGCCGGGACGAGGGGCTGATCTCGGGCGGAATCGCATCCGCCCTCGTTGGAGCAGGCATGCTCTCGGTACTTCTGTTTCCGCTCCTGGCACTCCGTCAGCATCAACGCGGATTATCGGCGAAGCCAACGCGGCACCAGGAAATCCCTTAGGAGAAGGACCAAGCGCCCGGCGGTGCACCAAAATGCGATTCGCAGGAATGCTTGCCTTTCCCTGCCCAAGAATTTCCCTGGAGCTAGGGAAAACCAAAGGAACTCTTGATCCAGCGGCGGCATGGTTAACCCATGAAGCGGAGATCAGCGCCCCGGGCCCTCGGCGGTCCTTCACGCACTGGCATAGAGGTAAACGCCTCGAGCGGAGTCAGCCCCACCACCGGGTTGGCGGCCTCATCCGCAATTCCGCAGAAGTGGACTTCGAGCAACTTCGTTCAAGACGGAGAACTCTGGCCCGACTGCCGGGACTGAGACCTGATCCGCTTACGAGGCACCTGGTTATGACTGGACCCGCTGCACGAGCGTCGCGACGCGACCTACACTGACTGGATGAAGGTCACGGACAGCGAAGTGCCCGTGCACTACGCCGAATACGGAAGCGGCACACCGGTTCTCGCCCTGCACGGGGCTGGTGTGGATCATCGCGAGATCGCCGCCGCCGTTGAACCGATGTTCTCCGGCCTCTCTGGCTTTCGCCGCCTCTACCCGGACCTGCCAGGGATGGGCCGCACTCCGGCGCCGGAAACTGTCAACAGCAATGATGACGTCGTGGATGTGCTGTTCGGACTGATCGACGACACCATCGGCGATAAACCATTTCTTGTCATAGGCCACTCCTACGGCGGGTACCTGGCCCGTGCGATTGCCGGCCGCAGACCCGGGCAGGCCATAGGGCTGGCGCTGATCTGCCCAGTTGGCGCACACACGGGCAAGGTGCCCGGACACCAGGTCCTTGTTTCGTCGGCCGCGCCGGCCGGCGCGTTGGACCCGGATGTTGAGGCTTCCTACAGCGATTACTTTGTGGTGCAGACCGCGGACACCCTGCGCCGGTTCCAGGCGGATGTGGCTCCCGCCGCCGCTCTCGTTGACGAGCGAGCCCTGACGCGCATCTTTTCGCACTGGGAGCTGCGGTCCGTTTCAGAAGCAGCGAAAGTCTATCCACATCCGGTGCTCGTCCTTGCCGGTCGTCAGGATGCCACGGCCGGGTACGCAGACACTTGGGAATTGATAGAAGGTTATCCTCGTGCCACCTATGCGGTGCTGGATCGAGCCGGCCATGCTCTGATGCACGAGCAACCCATTCTGGTCCAAACACTCCTTGCCGAATGGCTGGCGCGTGTGCGTGAGCACTCAACAGTAATGGAGTAACCCACCAACCCCACACGAGAATCGCCCGTCAGCGGGCGACGCTTTCGCCGGTGAGGGCACTCCGAACCGATGTCCATGATTTGAGGACTTCCAGAACGGCCGGGTCCCGCTCGGCCAGGATGGCCTGGCCGTAGGAGTCCGCCAGGAGTACGTCCACGGACACCCGCGATCCCGCTGCGGCGCTGCGGATCGCAGCTTCCACCATGGCAAGGCTCATGATGTTCTGGTGGACCCTTCCCATCGGCACGCTTCCCGTGCGGACCGCGTCCACGAAGTCCCGCAAGGACCCGGCGATTTCCAGGCCCGGGTCTTCGCTGGTGCCGCCATCAGAGGCAAGCGAAGATACAGGGTGGTTGTCCCCGTCCCACAAAACTGTTCCGCGCTCACCACTGATACGCCACGAAGCATTCCACGAGGTTTCCTGGCCTGGACTGCACCAACTCCCGGTGAACACGAAGCGTTCGCCCCCAGTCATTTCGAAGATGGCCGTGGAGCCTGCATCTCCCCGGTACCAGCTCCAGGAGGGGTTGTATTCCTCGCAGAAGACGGAGACCGGATCGGCGTCGAGCAGGAACCGGGCCATGTCGAACTGGTGGATGGCCATGTCCAGCAGCAGGGGGTGGTCCATGGCATCGCGGAAACCGCCAAAGTGTGGCGCCTTGAAGAACTCAGCTGACACAATGCCAACGGAACCCAAAGATGCGGACAGCCGCTTCGCCTCGAACAATTGCCGGTTGTAGCGGCGGGACTGGCTGACCATGAACAGTTGGCCGTGGAGTTCAGCAGCGGCCGCCAGCGAGAGTCCCTGGGCCACTGTGGATGCAACCGGCTTTTCGCCAAGGACCGGCAGCCCAGCGGCAAGTGCTTCCGTGGTGACCGGATGATGAGCGGCAGGGATGGTGACATTGATGACTGCCTGGGCTCCGACGTCGGACGCCAATGCCGTTGTACTGGCACCTACCGGGAGATCGGGATGCCCCAGCGCGGCTGCAGCCGTGCGGGCGGCGTCCAGGTCCAGGTCGACGATGCCCGCAAGCTCCACCAGTGGAGATTCCTCAACAGTGCGAAGCCAGGCGCGTCCCATGCCCCCGGCTCCGACCACAACGACGCGAAGGGGCGTGCCGTCATCGGGGATGATGGCGAAGGGGGCGTTCATGCGTTGGCTCCCTGGTAGCTCTTGCCGTTGAAGAAATCGCCGGTTTCATAGCGAAGCAGTTCGGGGACGGCCCGTTCGGTCCGGTCGGTGACTGCCCATTCCACCGCGTTGGCGATGACCCGGCGGATATCTTTGTGGTGGTACACGGGGTAGTCCTGGTCGCCGGGGCTGAAGAAGAAGATCTTGCCGTGTCCGCGGCGGAACGTGCAGCCGGAACGGAAGACTTCGCCGCCGCTGAATGAACTGATGAACACGAGTTCCTCGGGTGTGGGGATGTCGAAGAACTCGCCGTACATCTCCTGCTCGGGAATCTCGATGGGGTGCGGCACCCCTTTGGCGATGGGGTGGGTCGGGTCCACGGTCCAGACGAGTTCGCGGTCCTGCTCAGACCGCCAGCGAAGGGTGCAGGAAGTGCCCATGAGCTTGGTGAAGATCTTGGACCAGTGTCCGGAGTGCAGCACGAGCAGGCCCATGCCGGCGAGGACGTGGCGGTGCACGCGCTCAACAATCGCGTCGTCGACGTCCGCATGGGACATGTGCCCCCACCAGGTCAGGACATCGGTGTTGGCGAGGACTTCCTCCGTGAGGCCATGTTCCGGCTCGTCCAGGGTGGCGGTACGGACCACGACGGCGGAACCCAGGTTCTCCTCGATGCCCGCCTTGACGGCGCCGTGCATTCCCTCCGGATACAGGCGTGCCACCAGTTCGTCCCGCTTCTCGTGCCGGTTCTCGCTCCACACAGTGACATGGATGGGCTTGCTGTCAGTCATGATTTCTCCTTTTTAGGTGCTGAAGGCGGTCTATTTGACCGCGCCGCCGGTGGTGCCGGCAGCGATGTATTTCTGGGCTGCGACCAGCAGGACGATGGCCGGGATGGAGGCAAGTACTGCCGTCGCCATCACTGAACTCCAGTCGTTTACATAGGCCCCGATGTACTGGAAGATTCCCAGCGTCACGGGCCGGACGGCTTCGGTGGTAGTCAGGGTGAGGGCGAAGAGGAAGTCGCTCCACGCAAACAGGAAGGTGAACAGGCCCGCGGTGATCAGGGAGTTCCGGCTTAAGGGCAGCACGATCGACCAGAACGCCCGGAGGTGGCCAGCGCCGTCCACCCGCGCGGCCTCGATGACAGAGGCCGGCATGCCATTCATGAACGCCCGGATGATCAGGATGGCAAACGGGATTCCATGCGCGGAGTCCGCAAGGATCAGGCCAGGAATGGAGTTGAGCAGGCCAAGATCGTTGTAGGCGGTGTACAGGGCGTTAGCCACCACGATGCCCGGGATCATCTGGCTGATGAGGATGGCGAACAGGACCACGCCTGCGCCGCGGACCTTGAAGTACGCCAAAGCGTAGGCTGCGGGGGCTGCGATGGCCAGGCTCAAGACCACACTTCCGAGTGAAATGACCAGGCTGGTGCCCAGGTTGCCGGCCTGTTCGTTGATCGCGGTCGCGTAGCCGGTGAAATCCGGCTTAAGCGGCAGCCACGAGGTTTCCAAGGTAATGCCGTTGGGCTGCAGGGAGGCGTTGACCATCCAGTAGACCGGGAACAGCATGACGGCCAGGAAGAAGATGGCCAGTGCCGTGTAACCCCAGTTCTTGCTGGTGGTTCGTGGGACCGCTGACGTTCGGCGGACGGGGGCCCGTAGTTGGGTTGTCATCGTTTCCTCACTCATCCACGGCGCGTCGGCTGGCCCGCAGGTAGAGGACCGCGAACACGAGGGAAATGATCACCAGCACGTTGCCCAGGGCCGCGCCTTCGCCGAACTTAAACTCGTGGAAGGAGAGGGCATAGGACTGGGTGGCGATGGTTTGGGTTGAATTTGCCGGGCCGCCGTTGGTCAGGCCCAGGATGATGTCCAGCACCTTGAGCGTGTAAACCACGCCGAGCACCAGTACTACGCTCACCACCGGCCTCAGCATGGGCCAGGTGATGTGCCGGAAGGCCCTCCAGCCGGTGGCACCGTCCAGGGACCCAGCCTCATAGAGCTCATCCGGTATTTCCTGGAGACCGCCGTAGAGAATGGTCAGGTTGAAGGGAATACCGATCCAGATATTCACGCCCACTACGGCCAGCAACGCAAGCGAGGTGCTGGTCAGCCACGGGATGCCGGTGTCGATCAGGCCGAGGTCGCCAAGGAAGCGGTTAAGGGCACCGCTGTCCTTGTCCAGGATCCAGCGCCACACGGCACTCGACACGATCAGCGGCAGGAGCCAGGGCAGCAGTAGCAATGACCGGAGGATTCCGTTGAGCGGGAACTTGCGCTGGAAAAAGATCGCCAGCGCCAGTCCGATCACGAACTGCCCCAGGATGGACCCCAGCGTAAACAGCGCGGTGTTCAGCAGCGAGGTTGAAAACAACGACGACGACAACACCGTTGCATAGTTGGCCAACCCCACCCAGGGGGCTTCGCCGGTAAAGAACGTCGCCGTGGTGTAGTCCTGGAAGCTCATGACGACGTTCTTGACCACGGGGTAGCCAAAGAACAGGGCCATGTAGACCACAGCGGGAACGAGGAAGAGCCACTGGAAGATATGTTCACGGCGTTGGCGGGTACGCCGACGCGGGACTTGAGTTTGTGCCCCTGAACCGGTGCGGCCGTGCTTCCGTGAAGCCAATCCCGTGGCCGGCCCGGCTGCAGTGTGCGAAACGTCGGTTGTCAATGACATGGCGGCCTTCTTACTGGCCTTGGGCTTGCTTGAGGGCGTCGGCCGGCGAGGCGTTGCCCGTCAGTGCGGTCTGGATGGCGGTGTAGATCTTTGTGGCTTGGGCGGGCCATTCCTCACCGAGCTGGCCGGTCCGTGCCCGGGCGGTTTTGATCAGTTCGGTGAAGGTAGCGAGCTTGGGATTCTCGGAGGCGAAGGTTTCCGCAAGCGTGGTCTTGGAAGGAATGGTGTTGCGGACCTTGGCCATCGCCAGCTGGTTTTCGTCATTGTTCAGGCAAGCCACCACTTCGGCTGCCTTCGTCTGACGGGCTTTGTTGCCAGTCTGCGGGACTGTCCAGACCTCTCCGCCGAGCGGAGCGACGGAGGTCTGCCCGGCTTCGCGGACCGGGATCTTCACGACGCCATACTGAAGGCTCGGCTGCTTGTCCAGGGACGGAATCTGCCACGGGCCGTTGACCATCATCGCTGCCTTGCCGGCAAGGAACTGATCCTTCACATCAGCCTGGGTCCAGTTGAGGGCAGAAGACGAAACCGACCCGCTCTTGACCAATTCCGTCCACAGCTGCAGGGCCTCTTCGGTCTCTTTGGTGTCAATCTTCTTTTCGTCACCTCCGTTCGACCACATGACGGGGAGGAACTGCCACGTTCCCTCATAGGTGGGGTTGGCGTTGAACGCCAGCCCGTACTGATCCCCGCTCGTGAGCTTCGCGGCTGCTGCCTTCAGCTCATCCCACGTGGTGGGCGGGGTGACGCCAGCCTTGGCCAGGATGTCCTTGTTGTAGAACAGGGCGATGGTGTTCACTGTGGGCGCCAGGCCGTAGACCTTGTCCTTGTAGGTGCCTGCGCTGAGGACACCTTCAGCGAAGTTCTCGGTGTTGATCTTGAAATCAGCCAAGGGAGCCAACGCGCCCGTGGCGGCAATTTGCTGAAGGTCGGGGTTGTCCAGCATGAGTACATCGGGAAGCGTCTTGGAAGAGGACTGCTGGAGCACCTTGGAGATCAGCGACTTGCCCGGAACCGTCTCGCGCTTGATCGTCACGCCCGCTTTCGTCCCGCAGGCGGTGAGCGCATCGCCGATGAAGGACTTGTCCGGCTCATTGTTGTAATAGTCCACCACTGAGATCTCCTTGACGGGATCAGTGGAGGAAGCCGTATTACCCGCTGCGCCGCAGCCTGAGATAAGCAGTGGAAGGCCTGCCAGGGCGGCCATGGCCAAGGAGAGCGGACGCGCGGTCCTGTGTGCTGACTTCATTGTCTGTTCCTTTGTGTGGGGATCGGTTCGTCGATGCGTATCGACGATGCTGATCGATGAATGGACATGAACTTCGAACTGGGTGGGGCGATGGGAAGATAATTCAGCTGCCGGGGGGTGTGCGGAGCGTACTGGAACGGTGCGTAATGACCGTGGGTACCAATTGCAGGGATTCGGTTGGTCCCTGCACATTGGCTTCGAGGAGTTCGCAAATGAGCTTTACTGCCCGGCGCGAGACCTCGGCCGGACGGAGGTCAATGGTGGAGAGAGGAATGGGCTGGAGTTCAGCAAGCGTGGGAGTGGCGCTGCCGATGACCGAGACGTCTTTGCCGGGAGTTAGCCCGCGGTTCGACAGTGCCCGTCGCAGTACGTCCTGAACCGTGCCATCAGGAGCAATAAACGCGGGCACGCCCGTGGTTTCGGCCAGGGCCTTGTCCACGGATTCGGCAAGGACATCGCGGTCGGTGCCGCCTGGCAGGTGCAGTACCTTGACACCCAGGCTCTCCCCCGCCTTGTCGGTGCCGGACATGAAGCGTTCCACGTAATTCACGTGCCGGTCTACCACTTCCCGCTGCCAGTCAAGGACGGAGATCACCGTGTGGCCCGCTGCGGCAAGGTCCCGAACGCACTGTTCGCCGGCCATTTCAAAGTCGGCGTCGATGCAGACCAAACCGGAAGGGTCATGCGGGATGCCAATCAGGACCACAGGTACGTGGAGGCTTCGGACCACGGGCAGCCGCTCGTCGTCGCCCTCTACCTGCATGAGAATCAAGCCATCACAGATCTGCTGGCCCACCACGCGCTGCAGGCCTGGTGCACCTTCGTCCTCCGTGACCAGCAGGATGTCGTGATCGTAGAGGCGTGCGGTATTGGCGATCACGGAGACGAACTCCATGATCGAGGCCATGTGCAACTCAGGTATGAAAGGAATGACCAGGCCAATGACACGGGTCCTGCGGCTGGCCAGCGCGCGGGCTCCGGCGTTCGGCTGGTAGGTCAGCTGCTGAATGGCATCCTCCACCTTTTTCCGGGTCTTCTCGGAGATGGGCCGTTTGCCACTAAGAACGTAGGAGACCGTGCTTTGCGCAACGCCGGCGGCCTGGGCAACGTCCTTGCTTGTGGGCATGGCCTGGCCTTCCTGTGCTCTCTGCTGAACGGTTCCTGACGCATCGATACGCTTCGTCGATGCGCATCGACCAGTAGTATGGCATGGGTCACGTTGCTGCGCAAGGGTGGCCGGCGAGCCCTGAATTTAATTCATGACTAAATTTAGTCGGCCAGTATTGTGGGACGTACCCGGAAGAGAGGTCCACACCAATGTCGTCCGTGATCTCCGCACCGGAGCCACAATTGCTGCGCAGGGTAAGCAACAGCGCTGTCCTCGACTTCATGAGGGCTTCTCGCGCAGTGACAGTCACCGAGATCATGAAGGCAACCGGGCTCGCACGCGCCACTGCCATATCGGTGTGCGAGGAACTCGTGGAACGTGGCTGGATCAGGGAGCTTGAGAACCAGCGGGCTTTTGGCGAATACCGGAAGGGTCGGCCCGCCCGCCGATTCGAGCTCAATGAAAGTGCCGGTTTCGTCCTGGGCGTGGACGTAGGAATCGCCAAGGTCACGGCGGTGGTGTCAAATCTCCGAGGGCAGACAGTCGGACGATCCAGCCAGCCATTCCCTGGTGTCCGGATCACTGCTGAGGACCGCATTCCCGGGACCCAGATTACTGCCGGAGAACGCCTTGCCATCATCGATCAGACGGCCATGACGGCCCTTCAGGATGCAGGTGCCTTAGCCGACATGGTGCTCGCCGTGACCATTGGCATAGCAGCACCCGTTGACCGGAACGGGGACGTGTTGGCCACCCAACACTTCTGGGAACTGTTCGACCTGGACATCAAAACTGCTTTCAAAGACCTCCGCGGCTGGACCGTGCTGCTGGAAAACGACGCAAACCTTGCGGCCTTGGGCGAACGCTGGCACGGCGAAGCTGCCGGAGTCGACGACGTCGTTGTGATCCTCTCCAGCGAACGCTTCGGTTCGGGAGTGATCGATGGCGGGAGGCTCCTTCATGGCAGCCATGGCGGCGCCGGGGAACTGGCATTCCTCAAGTACGTCGAAGGTGTGGGCAATACCTTTGGCATCGCCCTCATGGCCCGGACCTGGGCCTCTGAAACCCTCGCCGGCAAAACCAGGTCATCCCTGCGAAAGCACCCACGTGAGGAAATCAGTGCCGAACATGTATTCGCCGCGGCCGCAGAAGGAGACGCCCTGGCACTAAGGATTTTGGACCGCCTCGCCGACAGGATGGCCAGAGTCATCGGAGCCGTGGCCACAATCTTCAACCCCGAACTCGTGGTCATTGGCGGCGCTGTGGCAAAGTCCGCCGGAGTACTGCTTGGACCCATCGCGGAACGGCTGGGCGAATTTACAGCGACTCCGCCCCGGATCGCGGTTTCCCCCTTGGGTGAGTCAATTGTTGCTGTCGGAGCCATCAGGAGCGCCCTGGACTATGTCGAGAAAAACAGCCTGGACCTTAACCTCCGCGTGCCGAGCGCGGCTGAATGAGCGAATCATGCCTTAGCGGTGGAGGCCAGTCCGAGCACAGGGTGTAGGTGTTGACTCTCAATGGCAACGCGGGACTGGGCCGCTGCTGCCTTGAGGGCATCCCCCACTGACGCACCGTGAAGGGTCGCAGCCACGAAGCCGGCCATGAACGCATCGCCGGCGCCGTTCGTATCCACCACATCAGCGGGAACTGCGGCAACCTCATGCTTCGTCCCATCCGCTTCCAGCGCCAAGGCACCTCCTGCCCCGCGGGTGCATACAGCCAGGTAGGTTCCTGCTCAAGGCAGGAGCTCATGAGCTCCCAAGGATCGCCGGTTCGGTCGTCATTCATGAACACGTCGTCGGCGGCACGCAGGAACGGCTCATGGAACGACGACGATCCGCTGTAGTCGTGGAGGTCCACCCACAGTGGGGTCTGCCGGACCTCATCGCGTTCCAGCAGGAGTACGCCGAGCTCGCTCAGGTCAATCACGGCCAGATCGGCGGCCGCCACCAGGGCGCCGGCAGCTTCGAGGTCGACTTCGGCAGGTGTGGAAGGGACCGAAACGTAAATGGAGACCCGGCCGCCGCTGTCAGTCATCAGGTTGACGTGGCGCTCGGTCCGTTCCGACGCGATTGCTTCGAAGGTGACACCGGCCTTCGTCAGCGCGCCGCGGACCAGGCCGCCGTCGTCGTCCGCCCCAAGAGGCGAGCACAAGCGCACACTGATGCCTAGATCCGCAAGGTGCAGAGCCTTGCCCGCCGAGGTACCCCCAAGCGTCTGCCAGGAGCGCCGCGCGAACTGCATGTGCGGGACGGGCTCCGGAAGGTGATCAAGGAGGATGAGCTGGTTCCACCAAGCAGGCCCGCACACGACGACCGTGGGGGAAATGGACATCCCCTACTCCTGCCTGGCGGCAAAAATCATGCTCCCTGCGGTTGTTCCGCCCGGCACTGTCGGAATGTACTTCAGCAGGCGAAGCGTTGGGGGGGCGCAGTGACAGCTGGCCAAAATCCGGAACCCACAAGTTTCCATCAAAAATCCGAATCCACACACTCACTTTTCGCCCGTCGGGGTTATCCTCAAAGAGCGTATCCAGTTGCGGGGGCATCCGGGCGGGGGGCTAGGCGCACCCGCGGTGTGACTGCCGCGGGCCAGTTTCATATTGTGCATCCACACCGGGGAAACCCGGCGGATTTCAAAGGAAACGAGCATGGGCCGTCGACACGCAGCAACTGACCCCACCTACCCACGCTGGATCTGGTACGTCGCGGCCGCTGTCGTGGCAATTCTCATTGTTGGCGGTGCCTTTGTGCTGCGAACCCTTATTTACCCGGACCGTTCAGGTGTGGGTTCCGCGGGAAATGGCAACACGCCTTCAGCTGAACCCCTGAAACAGGACAGTCCTGCCGCCGTGGCCGGGACCTCCCCCTGCATTACCTTGAACATCCTCACGTCGCTGGAGAACGCAGAGATGGTCCGGGCCCTGGCAGCCGGGTACACGGCAAAACCCCGCAGCGTTGACGGCAAGTGCGTGACACCGGCCGTGACCCAGGAAAAATCCGGGACCGCTGCCGGCAAGGTTGCGGCGCAGCTCCCCGGCGTTCCCGCAGGCGACAGGCCCGTGATCTGGCTGCCTGACTCCTCCGCGTGGCTACGGATCGCTGGGGACGGCGCCGGTGGAGGTCCTGTCCCGCAGGAGGGAACCAGCCTGGCCCGGAGTGCCATCGTAGTGGCCATGCCCGAGACAATGGCTAAGGCCCTCGGCTGGGACAGCAAACCGCCGTCGTGGTCTGAAGTGTTCAGGATGGCCGAGGACCGTGACGTCTGGGAGCGCCTCGGCCACGGCGACTGGGGAAAGTTCAAGTTTGGCAAAGCCAGTCCGCTCGTCTCGACGTCGGGACTGATGGCCCTGGCTGCCTCCTACGGCGCCGCCGGCGGCAGCCCGGGTGGCTTGGACGACATGGACCTGGACGCTCCCTCCCTGGTGGGAAAAGTGCGCGCCGTCGAACTGGGCACCAGCCACTATATGGCCACCCCCGAGCACTTCCTGTGGCACGCCAGGGAGGCTGACGACGCCGGGAACGTCTCGGAATTCCTCTCGGCCGTGATCGTCGATGAAAAATCTGTCTGGGACTACAACAGGGGCGTGGTCAGTGAGGATGGAATTACGAAGCATCCCGGCCCCGCGCCCAAGGAGCCTCTCACTGCCATCTACCCCCAGGACGGCGTGCACGTGGCGGACAACCCCGCAGTAATCCTTGACGGAGACTGGGTGGGGAGCCAGCAGCGCCTGGCTGCCCAGGATTTCATCGCGTTCGCCGTGACGGAACAGGGTCAAAACGTTGTCATGGCATCCGGGTACCGGACCATCCAGGGCAAACTGGATACCGGCGTGGCGGACACCGGCCGGTACGCGCAGACGCTCCAGCCGCTGCCACTGCCCAAGAGGGAAGCGCTTGTAGCCATGCAGGACAGCTTCCCCGATGTCCGCAAGCGGGCCAGGGCCCTGTTCCTGCTGGACGTCTCGGAGTCCATGGTGCAGGAGCCCGGCGTGACCAAGCTGCAACGGGCTAAGGATGCCGTCCAGAAGGCACTGGGTCATTTCACGGGTGAGGATGAGATTGGACTGGCTGCCTTCTCCCACGTGGGCGACGGTCCCCTGCAGCCAGGCATCGTCAGCCCGGTAGCCCCGTTCAAGACCAACAAAGATGACCTCCTCAACAAGCTCAACGCGCTCCAGGCCGTGGACGCCACGCCTCTTTTCGAAGCGGTGAGCCGCTTCTCGGGCGATCAGGCAAAGGACTATAAGGACACCTTCATCAACACCATCGTGCTTTTGAGTGACGGCAAAAACGACACCACCCACCCCGGAGACCTAAAAGGGATTTCCCAGCAGCTGAGCCATCAGAACCACTCGACGCCGGTGCTCGTCTTTACGCTCGCTTACGGGCCCGACGCCGATGTCCCTACTCTGCTGGAAATCGCCAGGGCCAGTGGGGCGCACTACTACGACGCCACCGATCCGAATAGGCTCGAAGAGGTGCTGGGCGAACTGGTGACCAGTTTCTAGGTGTGATGCGAAATGCGATTCCACCGCTAAGCGGAACAGCGAGCACCAGGAGATAGCAAGAAGGGACCAACCATGCTGATCTGCGCAACCTGCGCCGTGGAACGCGACGAACCTGCCCCGGAGCTCTGCCCGATCTGCACCGATGAACGGCAGTATGTGCCCGAGGACGGACAAAAGTGGCTCACACTGGCTGGGCTGGCGCAGGAGGGGCAGCAGACAATGCTGAAAGAGAACGAGCCGGGTCTTAGCGGAATCATGACGAAGCCGAAAGTCGGAATCGGCCAGACCGCCCAACTCGTTACGACACACGAGGGTTCACTGCTATGGGATCCGATCGGGTATGTCGATGACAGGACTCTGAAGGCCGTACTCGAACGAGGCCCTGTCCTGGCTGTCGCCGCCAGCCATCCCCACATGTTTGGTGTACAGGTCGAATGGTCGCATCGGCTCGGGGGCGTCCCGGTGCTTGTGGCAGATGCAGACCGACGATGGCTGGGGCGCCATGACCCTGTTATCAAGTACTGGTCCGGCACCCAATCCATCGCCGAGGGCTTGACGCTACACCAGACCGGGGGGCACTTCCCCGGCAGCGCGGTGGTGCACTGGGCTGCAGGAGCGGGCGGCAGGGGGGTCTTGTTGACCGGCGACAGCGTGTATCCGAATCCCGATCGAATCTCCATCTCCTTCATGCGCAGCTACCCGAATCATCTGCCGCTTTCCGGTGCCGTGGCGTTGCGGATAGCCGGGCAGTTGGGAGAGCTCAGATTCGACCGGATCTACGGCAACTTCAACAATGTCATCGCGTCAGGAGCCAAAGCCATCCTGCACGAGTCCGCGCAGCGGCATGCTGCCTGGGCGCGAGGTGACTTCGACCATTTGACCTGAACGTCAGCTCGTGGAAGGGGCCGCGGAGCAGGCTCTCGCGTGGCACGAGGAATGGGGCTAGCCTGACGCACATGGCGCAGACAGCCTCACCCGCACGTGCGTGGATCGGAACGATCCTCTTCCTGCTCCTGGCCCCCGGCGTCATCGCGGGCCTCATCCCGTGGCTCATCTCCGGCTGGCGGTGGCGCGACTGGGGCGGCCTGGCCTGGGTCGTGGTGCCGATCGCATGGATCCTGATCGCCGTCGGGGTGGTTATCCTCTTGCACGCCTTCGCACTGTTCGCCCTGCACCGCGGAACGCCCGCTCCGGTTGCTCCGACCCAGAATCTCGTCGTGACAGGTGCCTACCGATTCGTGCGCAATCCCATGTACCTCTCTGTGCTCAACATCATCCTTGGCCAGGCACTGCTGTACGGCAGTTGGTGGCTGGTGCTCTACGCCATCATCGTCCTCACCATGGTCGTCGGGTTCGTGAAGGGCTACGAGGAGCCGACCCTCACCCGCACTTACGGCGAGGAATACCTCAACTACCGCCGCCATGTCCCAGGGTGGTGGCCGCTGCTCAAGCCGTGGCGGGAGTGACCGTGCCTGGAATGGATCTCTGGCATCGAAAAGGGCTGGTGCAGATTGATGTCCCGTGGGCACCATGGGTGGGTGACCCCTGTCCAGGACATACCACCACACTTCTACGGCCAGCTGATCGAGACGACCGTCAGGGTAGTCGCGTGGAATGTCTGGGGGCTATACGGTCCTTGGGAGGCGCGTGAGGCCGCGATCATCACCACGTTGGCAAAGGCCCGCCCCGACATAGTCGTGCTGGCCGAGTCGTGGGCAAAAAGCCAGGATAGCCAGTGCGCTCGGCTGGCAGGCCCGCTGGGGCTGCCGCACTATGCCTTCAGCGGTGTCACCGCGCAGGAAGACGACTCCGCGCTCTCCGGCGTAGCGGTGATGTCACGGTGGCCAATCAGCTCCAGAGCCAGTACATCTTTCGGGGACCTGCGCGTGCAGCAGGCCGAGCTTGCCGGCCCTCGCGGACCGATCCAGGTCTATGGCGTGGTCATGGATGCATGGTGGCTCGATGAGAGTCACGAACGCCAGGAAGCGGTCAAGGGCCTGCTCCCGGAGGTGCACGCCGCGCGGGACGATCGAATCCCCCTCATTGTCTGCGGTGACTTCAACGCCGATCCTGACAGTGACGAAGTACGGATGATGACCGGCCGGGCAGCGGCGCCCGTCCAAGGGGTGGCTTTCTATGACGCTTGGGAGGTGGCCGGCCCAGGCGGCAAAGGCTGCACGTGGTCCAACAGCAACCCCTGGGCCACACAACTGCTGTGGCCGGACCGTCGGATCGACTACATCTTCACCGCGGCACCTCGGCGCGGCGGAGCCGGCCACCCCCGCTCCGCGGCGCTGATTGGGACCACTCCCGTGCACAGGGTGTACGCATCGGACCACTTCGGTGTGCAGGCCGACGTCCGCTACTGAGCAACCATCATCGCCACGGGAGCCCGCTCCGACACAGCGACTCGTATAATCTGAGCATGCCGATCACGCGCCTCAAGCGAGGCCTCCATGCCCAGCAGTCCATTCTCGAGCAGTGCGGAAGTAACCTGTGAGCGGCGGTCTGGTCGCCCTGCTGGACGACGTCGCAGCCCTTGCCCGCATAGCGGCCGCCTCGGTAGACGACGTCGCGGCCGGAGCAGCCAAGGCGGGAGCCAAGGCCGCCGGCGTGGTGATCGACGATGCCGCCGTGACGCCGCAGTACGTGTCCGGGGCGGACCCGTCCCGCGAGTTGCCGATGATTAAGAAGATCTTCTGGGGCTCGCTCCGCAATAAGCTGCTGATCATCCTGCCCGCACTTCTTCTCGTCAGCGCGTTCGTCCCATGGGCCATTCCGTTCATCCTTATGCTGGGCGGCACCTACCTCTGCTACGAGGGCGCAGAGAAGGTCTGGCACAAGCTCCGCGGCCACCACGAGGACGAAAAAGCGCCTGCGGTTGAGCGAGGCCCGGAGGCGGAGGCCAAGGTCACCAAGGGCGCCATCACCACCGACTTCATTCTCTCCTGCGAAATCATGGTCATCTCGATGAACGAGGTGGCTAATGAGTCCCTGTGGGCCCGGGCCCTCATCCTGGTCGTCGTTGCGCTCGTCATCACGGTGCTCGTGTATGGTGCCGTCGGATTGATCGTCAAAATGGACGACATCGGCCTGCACCTGGCCGCTAAAGATTCTGCGGGGTCCAAGCGCTTCGGCGAGCTTCTCGTCAGAGGGATGCCCGCTGTGCTGACCGCGATAACCCTCGTCGGAACCATCGCCATGCTGTGGGTGGGTGGCCACATCATGCTGCAGGGAGCACACGATCTCGGCTGGCACGCGCCGTATGATCTGGTCCATGCCCTGGAGCACCCGCTCGTCGGGATCCCGGTGGTAGGCGGCTTCCTGGCATGGCTGGTCAATACCTTGTGTTCTGCCGTCCTCGGGCTCGCCTGGGGCCTCGTGGTCGTGGCTGTCGTTGGCCCACTGCTAAAGGTGCTGCCTTTCGGCAAAAAGAAGAAGGGGCACGAGGAAGGAGACGTTCGCGCCGTGGTTTCCGGCCACAAGCCGGGTCAAGGCCAGAGCGATTCCACCACCTGACCTAGAGCCTCCGGATAGCCGTCCGACCCCCATCACGAAGTAGGCCGTCAAGGCTGGCAGAACGTCGTCGTCCAGGTCCCCGCCTCGACTGACTAGTCCCGTAGAAGGCGAAAGCGAGTCCGGCTTGACGAAGTTCGATGCTCCCCACAGCGTTCACGGTGAGTCCAGCCCTGACCTGAGAGATCCTCGCCCGTATGGCTGCTAGAGCCCGGTCGATGACGCGATGATCCTGCTGGGGTGCCGGAGAAGTGAACGGGCCGTATCCCTCATGAGGGTACGGCCCGTTAGCCTAGCGTCAGGTTCAGACGGGGATCAGTCGAAGCCGTGGCTGTAGACCTTGCGGATGGTCTCGGTAACATCCCAGCGGCCCGACCAGCCCTTGGGCTGCACAACAACGTCGCCGGCAGAGACTTCGTAGACGTTGCCGGTGGCGCCATCCGTGACGGTCACGCGGCCGCTCACGATGTAGCACACCTCGGTGTCCTCGCGGGGGGTTATATTCCAGCCGCCCGGCTGGCACTCCCAGACGCCCGTCTTAATAGCGGTGTCGAACTTAAGGATCGACGTCTGCGGGTCCCCCGAGTCGTAGCCGGCACGGTGGCCGTTAGGTTCGAGCTCGCCCTGAATTTTGGCTGCCGGGACATATACGTATGGACGCATGATTTTTCCTTCCACTGGATCGTGAATTGTTGACAATCGTACTCCATGGCTCGGTGGTGCGTCTATCCTGGCTGCAACCCGGGCACCTCGGGGAATTTCGTTGACAATCTACTAACCGTCGGAGTATCGTCGACAATCGACAGCACGTCATAGCCTTTCGTCGACAATCGACGAGCATAACTGGAGGACCACATGGCATTCGAATTCGAAACCACGCCGAAGTTCGTTACGTTCGATATGAACGGAACGCTGATCAAGTTCGCTATCAACGATGCGATCCGTGAGGTACTGGGTGACCGGTTGCCGGCTGAGATCGCCGATGATTACCTGCGGTCCTGCAAGGCGTACCGCATCGATGAGTGCACGGGCGAGTACAAGCCGTTTCACCAGATTGTCGCCGACTCGATGGAACGCGCCTCGCGTCGGCTCGGTCTGGAGTTCCGTGCGGCCGACGCACGGGCGGTTTATGAGATTGTCCCCTCTTTTGGCCCGTACCCGGGTGTCACCGAGGCATTAAACCGCCTGGCTGAGGAACTCCCGCTGGTCATCGTCACGAACAGCGACACCGCCCATGCTGTGCGCCTTGCGGCC
Organism: Pseudarthrobacter sp. NPDC055928; assembly: GCF_042270935.1. NCBI lineage: Bacteria > Bacillati > Actinomycetota > Actinomycetes > Micrococcales > Micrococcaceae > Pseudarthrobacter > Pseudarthrobacter sp. NPDC055928. The sequence continues at coordinate 97,256 of NZ_JBHJZH010000014.1, read as the reverse complement.
AACCTCAAGGCCCCGTTCGAGGTCATCATCAGCGCCGAGCAGATGGGCATGTACAAGCCGCGGCTCGGTGCGTTTGAGTACATGTTCGACAAGCTTGGCGTGACACCGGATGAGATCGTCCACGTCTCCGCGAGCCCGATGTACGACCACCGCCCCGCGGCCATTATGGGTATCAAGAACAAGGTGTATGTCGACCGCGGCTTCGAGCACGACGAGCACTGGCTCGGCTACGAGCGGATCACCGATATCGCCGATCTCCCGGTCCTCTTCGGCCTGCCGCGTCCTGCTGACTCCTAAGAGAAAACTGAGTAAAAGATGAGTCTGCCACTACCTCCAACCGTAAAGGGCGACTCGGCTTCAGATCGTCTCGAGGCCCTTGGTCTGGATCTACCCGTCCTCGCTGATAATGCGTACTACGTGGATCACCGGACGGTGGACTCGAGCATCCACATTTCCGGCCAACTGCCGTTCAAAGACGGTGAGCTGCTGGGCACGGGGGTTGTGGGCCGGGACGTGGACCTGGAGACGGCGCGGGAGCTCGCGCGCCATTGCGCGCTGAACTGCCTCGCCGCCGCTGTGCAGGCGGTGGGAGATCTGGACCGGGTCCGGATCGTGCAGATGCTGGTCTTCGTGGCCAGTACGCCGGACTTCGGTCTGCAGTCCCGTGTCGCCAACGCGGCCAGTGAACTGCTCATCGGAGTGTTGGGTGAGAACGGGCGTCATGCCCGCACCGCGATCGGTGTTGCCGGGCTGCCGCTGAACACTCCTGTAGAGATCCAGATGATCTGCACTGAGGCGTAGGTCGTTGAACAATGAGGAGTACAGCGTGAACCGCATTCAAGGAGCACTCGAGGCGCTCGTCGAACGGATCGACACCCCCGCACCAATCGTGCTGGTCGATGTGATGCAGGAGAACATCGACCGGATGCAGGCCTTCGCCGCCCGGAACAACTTGGACGTCCGGCCGCATGTCAAGACGCACAAGTGTGTCGAAATTGGCCGGCGCCAGATCAAGGCCGGGGCGGTCGGAATAACCGCGGGCAATGTGGGTGAGGCCGAGGTCTTCGCCGCGGCCGGGTTCGACGACATCTTCCTCGCCTACCCGATCTGGCCTTCGGGAACGAAAGGGAGGCGGATCCGGCGGCTCGCCGAGAACACCCGGCTGCGCGTCGGCGCGGACAACGTCGCGGCGATCAATGGCCTCGCCGACGCGATGGGCGCAGAACCTGACCGGCTGCAGGTCGTGATCGAGGTCGACTGCGGTGCCCGCCGTTCCGGAGCTCCTGCCGAGGCCGCCGGCGACCTCGCCCTCGCCGCCCGCAACCGCGGCCTGGTCCCGGCGGGCGTCTTCACCTACCCGGGTCACGGCAGCGCCGGTCCGGACGCCCGCAAGGGTGCGGTCAAGGATCAGGACACCGCGCTCATTGCTGCGGTGCGCAGCTTCAACGCAGCTGGGGTCACCGCGGAGGTGGTCAGCGCCGGGTCCACTCCCACAGTGGAGTTCTCCACCAGCAGCGTCATCACCGAAATTCGGCCGGGCGAGTACGTGTTCAACGACCTGAACAACGCCAGGCTCGGCGCCTGCACCGAAGATCAGATCGCGCTGTTCGTCGCCGGCACCGTGGTCAGCGACTGGATCCCCGACCAGGTCATCCTCGACATCGGCACCAAAGCCCTCGGCCGCGAAGGCGGCCCCGAGCGCGGCTACGGCGGCATTGCCGGCACCTCGGCCGTCCTGTCCAAACTCAACGAATACCACGGATTCCTCCCGCTGCCCGCGGGCGGGTTCCGCCCCCGGGTAGGGACCGTGCTTCCGGTGGTCCCCAACCACGTGTGCCCGGTGGTAGTCAATTTCGAGGAGTACATCGTCACCGACAGCACAGGCACATCACTGGAACGGTGGCCGGTCGATGCCCGTGGATTCCTCAACTGACCGATCGCGGACGGCAACTTCCTCCCCTAGCTACTACCCAAGCAACCTAACTCACGATGGAGTGACTGACATGAGACTTGATAGGACCACGGCCCTGGTCACCGGCGCCAACAGCGGAATCGGGCAGGCAGTATGCTCCCACTTCCGCAACGAAGGTGCCCGGCTGCTGCTCACCGGCCGCAGGGAGCACCTCGACAGCGCCCAGCCCGAGGATCTATACGTCCCGGGAGACCTCAACGACGAGGCGTTCGTCGAAAGCCTCGCCCGGCAGGCCGCCGAATCCTTCGGCACCGTGGACGTCGTCGTCCTTAACCACGGCCTGCAGGTCAGCGGCCCGCTCACTGAGATGGCGTACGAGGATGCGAGGAACGTGCTTCACAGCAACCTGCTCAGCTCCTTCCTGGTGATGAAGCACTTCGCGCCGCTGATGCCGGCTACGGGTGGCTCTTTCGTCCTCGTCAGCTCCCGGCTCGGCATGGTCGGCAAGGCCGATGAAGTCCTGTACTCCGCGGCCAAGGGCGGCCTGATCATGCTCGCCAAGGGCGCGGCGATCGAATGGGCGCCACGCAACATCCGGGTCAACGTCGTCGCACCGGGCCTGACCGCCACCCCGGTCATCGAAGCATCCTTCCAGCGCAGGGTCGACCCCGAGGCCTACCGTGCCCACCGCGAAGGGCAGATCCCGCTGCAGCGCCTCGCGACCCCCGAAGAGATCGCCGACGCCATCCTCTTCATGGCCTCGAAGGAATCGTCCTACATCACCGGAGCGGTCCTGCCCGTCGACGGCGGATACACCGCCGCCTGAATACCTCAACGCTTCACAGACAACGAAGGACAACCATGACAGCCCCTGCGGCAACACCCCGAAACGGAGAGCTCGGCTTCTGGATGGCCGGACTCGCGGACACTAGGTCCACCTACCCCCGCTTCACCGGCCAGGACTCTGTAGACCTGGCAATCATCGGCGGCGGCTACACCGGCCTGTGGGCCGCGTACTTCGCCAAGAAACTCGAGCCATCACTCAAGGTCGCGGTATTTGAGGCAGAACATATCGGCTACGGCGCCTCCGGACGCAACGGCGGCTGGCTCTCAGCAATGCCCCCAGGAAACCGGGCCACCTTCGCCCGCGCATCCGGCGGAGGGCTGGACGCGAGCCGGGCCCTGCAGCAGGAATTTGTCGCCGGCGTTGATTCCGTCCTGGATATTCTCCAGGCCGAGGGCATTAACGCGGATCAGCACAAGGGCGGCGCGCTCGTCGCCGCACACACGAAAGCGGGGCTGGGCAGGCTGGTAGCCAGGCGTGATGCCGACTGGAAGTACGGGCTGACCGAAGACGATGTCCATATGCTTGACCGGGACGAGTTCCAGAGCCAGATCAACATCTCCACCGTCCACGGCGGGCTCTTCTACAAACATTGCGCCCGCATTCATCCGGCGAAACTCGTCTACGGCCTCGCCGAGACCTTGGCCTCCATGGGGGTCAGCATCTACGAAGGCAGCCGGGTGGACAGCATCGACCGAACGACCCTAAAACTGGCCAACGGACAAGTGACGGCTGCCAAAACGTTCGTCTGCACCGAAGGGTATTCCGGACAGCTTCTTGGCAGCAGGACCCTGATCCCGATCAATTCCTCGATGATCGTGACAAAGCCGCTGTCCGAAGAAACGTGGCAGCAGATCGGATGGAACGGGCCCCAGTGCCTTAACGACTCCGCACACACCTTCATCTATTCACAGCGAACAGCGGACGGCCGCATCGCCATAGGCGGCCGCGGTAACCCCTACCGCTACGGCTCCGGCACAGGAGGCAGCGGTTCAACACCCCAGTCCACCATTGACCTGATCTCCACAAAGCTCCGCTCCTTCTTCCCCGGCATCCCCTTCGAAGTGGACCACGCCTGGTCCGGAGTCCTGGGCGTCACCCGTGACTGGAACGGCGGCGTGCACTGGGACCAGGCCAACGGGATCGGATCGTCCACCGGTTACGCCGGACACGGCGTCACCGCAGCCTACGTCGGCGGCCGGACCCTCGCGGAACTGGCCTTCGAGAAGGAAACAGAACGGACCACACTTCCCTGGGTCGGCTACCGTGCACGGAAGTGGGAACCCGAACCCCTCCGCTGGCTCGGCGTCCACGGCATGTACCGGCTGTTCGGCATTGCCGACCGATGGGAAGAACGCAGGGACTCCACCAAAACCTCACTCCTGGCCAAATTCGGCAGCAGACTCGCCGGACTACATGAATAGTCCCCTCAGCGAAACTCTCACCACTACCCCATTCGAAGGGAAGCACCTTGAAAACCATCAACAAGATCCAGACGGCAGCTGCGGGCCTCGTGATGGAGCGCAGTGACGCCAATCCCAAGGAAGCCAAGACCCAGGCGCTCCCGGAAAAGGTGCTCTAGTCCATGGACGGAAAATTGGCTGTCATAGGCCTGGGCAGCATCGGAAGCATGGCGTTGTGGCAGGCATCGAACCTGACCGACTCCGTCACCGGTTTCGAGGCGCAGTTCCCTGCTCACGGCAGAAGCGCCGTGGGCGGTGATACCAGGCTCTTTCGGATGATCTACCGTGGAGTACCTGACCTCTACCCCATCCTGGAACGCTCACGTGATCTCTGGGGTGAACTGGAAGCCGAAACCGGGCAGGACATCCTCATCCGCTGCGGCGGCCTTTCCATCGGCACCGCCGACGGCCCGTACATCCGCAGCCTCCTGGAAACCGCCCGTACCAACAGGGCTGCCCATGAGATTCTCAGCCGCGAAGAGATGGCAGAACGCTACCCCCAACACAACCTCCGCCCGGATGACTGCGCCGTCTATGACCCGAACGCCGGGGTCCTGCGCACCGACCGTGCCGTCACAGCCGCCATTGCTGCGGCGGAGGCCAACGGCGCAACCGTCCACACCAACACCCCGATCGACAGCATCACCGAAACCGAAGACGGCGTTGTCATCACCTCCGGAGAGACCTCCTGGACCTTCGAGAACGTCATCGTCTCCTCGGGCGGCTGGTCCCAGCGTCTGATGCCCAACTACCTCAAAGCCGCAACGCAGACCAAGCGCGTCTTCCTGACCTGGTTTGTTGCCCACGACGCAGCCCAGTTCACCCCGGAAAAGTTCCCCACGTTCAACCGGATGTACCAGGACCGCTCCATGTATGGAGCACCTGCCGTCGACGGGGTCACGGTCAAAGCCACCCTTGACGGCCGCGGCACAGCAACACCGGACCCCGACGGTTTCCGCAGGGAACTCTCAACAGCCGAAATCGCCGAGACCATTGAAACGATCTCGGAATTCATCCCCGGCCTCATCCCGACGATCGTCCGCTCCGATGCCTTCCCGGACCTCTACACCACGGACCAGAATCCTCTACTGGGGTGGCTCAGCAAGTCACGCAGGATCTATTGCGCCACCGGCTTCTCCGGGGGCGGATTCAAGAATGCCACCGGGTTCGGCCACATTGCCGCGTACGAAGCGCTCCGCAAACAGTCATTCACAGGCCTGGAATTCGTACGCCCGGAACGGTTTAAGACGAGCCAGGCCAACCCGTCAGCCAGCAGCAACAGCAATCTAGCCAACGCGCATTACGCCGAAAGATGAGATAGGTGGATGTCAATGGCGGCACCAGAAAGACCCCTTGCATTGGAAGGAAGACCCACTGCGCAGGTGATCGCTGACCACTTGCGGGATCAAATCGTTCAGAGGTCCATCCGGCCCGGGCAACAGATCAACGAATCCTTCCTGGCGGAACAGCTCAACACATCCAGGGGTCCCCTCCGGGAAGCCCTGCAGCGCTTTGTCCCAGGAAGGGATCCTGATCAGCCGGCGCAACTACGGAGTGTTCGTCAAGGAGGTCGAAACGCATGACCTAAGGGAGATCTAGGCAGTTCGGGAGTCCATCGAATCCGCGGCCGCCAACAGGCTGCTGGACAGCAGCCCGAAACAGATCAGTGAAACCTGCGAGGTGCTGAAGGAAATTGTGGGTGAAATGGCGAAGCAAGTGCTTGCTTCCGACTGGCAGACCATGGCAGGGCTGGATATGCAGTTCCATTCAGCCCTCGTTGAAGGCGTGGGAAATTCCCGTTTTATCCGCATTTACAAGACACTTGCCGCTGAATCACGAATGTGTATCTTCGACTTGGACGTTTCCTACCCAAGGATGGACGTTCTGGTACAGGAACACCAAAACATCCTGGATCTCTTGAAGGCAGGCGACAGGGATGGCCTGCTCAAGGCCATCAGGGGGCATCTGCAACAGGCCACAACTCAGCGGAAGCCCTCAGCGTCTGACAGCATCCGCTGCCGGGAGCACGACGGGCGCCTTGTATAATCGACAATCGACAAGAGAGGCGGCACGATGGACCGCAAGTTCACATGGCAACAGCAGCGGACCACGACGCCGGACGGCGTCTACAGCGTGCTGCGTACAGCCATCCTGGACGGAACTGTGCCTCCAGGTGGGCAGCTGCGCGAGACGCACATTGCTGCCGATCTCGGAATCAGCCGGTCCCCGCTGCGTGAGGCGCTGACCCGCCTTGAAGAAGAAGGTCTGGTGGTGAAAATCCCCTTCCGGGGATCCTTCGTTGTGGAGGTCAGCGCCCGCGACGTCGCCGAAATCGCATCAATCCGCTTGCTTGTTGAGCCTTACGCTGCTGAACTCTCGGCCGAAACGTTGCGCGGTACCGAGCGGCTGCGGTTGAAGCAAACCATCGAGGAGCTTTACCGGGCCACGGACACCAACGACATTCCGGCCAGCATTGACGCTCACCTGCGCTTCCACAGGCTCTTCTATAAATATTCGGGGAACTCCGCCCTGCATGCTCTGTGGAACGGTTGGGAGAACAAGCTGCGTCTCTACTTCTCTGTCGACCATCGGACTTATAGCGACCTCCATGAAATCGCCGTTGAGCACGAGAGACTAGCCGCACTTGCTTTGGAAGGTGACTTCGAGGGTTTCCGTCAGGAGACTGTCCGTCAGTTCCACAATGCGCTCCGCGCCGAAAGTTAACCAAACCAAACCCTGACTTGCGAGACTGGCATTGCTCTTCTTGCGCCGTCGTGACTGTTACTTCGAGTGTCCGCGTCTTCGGAAAAGTGTATAGCTGTTATACAGTTTTAGGGTGACGATCAATGAAACCGTGACAGTAGCCGACGCTGTCCGTACCCGGCTTGAACGCAGCCTCCTGGCCGGAGACTACTCAGCGGGAGCCCACATTAAGGACAGCCACGTGGCCCAGAAGTTGGGTGTGGCGAGGCCCACTGCGCGCGTTGCTGTACAGGCTCTCATCGCTGACGGCTTCCTGGAACGTGAAACCGGGCGAAGTGCAAGAGTCCGCCTTTTCTCCGTCCAGGATGTCGCAGACATCTTTCGCGTGCGCCGGCTCATTGAATTCGACGCGGTCCGCTCGGTCTGCCAGGGCGCGGACACGGAGCCGATCCGGGCATCCTTGGCGAAGTTTTCCGAGGTCAAAGGTGATCAGGATTGGGAGACCGCCGCACAGGCTGACATGGGCTTCCATGCAGCAGTCGTGGCAGCCGCAGACTCGCCCAGGCTGAGCAGACTCTTTCAGACTATTTCCACTGAAATCCGCCTCCTCATGGCACTTCTTCGGCCGCGGTACCCCCACGTATCGACACTTCATGATGAACACACTGTTCTTTTGGATGCTCTTGTCGCCGGCGACCAGGATCACGCATTGCAGCTTTGGGCGGCCCATTTGAACGACGCCGAAGCGTTCCTGAGCACCAGAATCCGGGAGGAACCCTCCCGATGACACTGGACGGCACGGCCGCCCGCTCACGATCATGGGCGTAATTCCCACGGGCACGCTCCATCAAGTGCCTTTCGATTCATCAGCACCGTTCCATGAAGACCCCAGTGGAAAGCACGCCATGCATTCAAATTTCACCGCCCCGGAACACACCCCGGTCCTGGAAAGACTCCAGGCAGCTGGAGTGCCCGTGGAAGCCTCTGGTCACCGGCTGGCCGCATACTCCTACGATGCATCCAATTACCGGATCCCGCCGATTGGTGTTGTGTTTCCGCGCAGCGTCGACGACGTCGTCGCCGTCATAGCGGCGTGCCGGGAAACCGACACTGCCCTGATAAGCCGCGGAGGCGGGACGTCCATGGCTGGAAACGCCATCGGCCCGGGAATTGTGCTGGACTTCTCACGGCACATGAACCGGATCATCACCATCGATGAGTCGGCAGGAACGGCAGACGTCGAAGCCGGTGTTGTCCTTGCCCAGCTCACCCGCGAAACCGAACGCGCAACGGGCGGAAGCCTCACTTTTGCCCCCGACCCGTCCTCAAAAAACCGTGCCACCATAGGCGGCTCAATCGGAAACGATGCGTGCGGCAACCACTCTGTCCGCTACGGTCGGACCTCTGATCACGTCCACGAGATCGACGTCGTCACCTCCGATGGCGCTCTCCTTACCGCATCAGACAGGGGCGTCCGGGCTACCAACCCGTCAGACGCTTACTCTGTATCCCGGGCGTTCCAGTTGGGCGAAGACCTCAAAACGCTTGCCCAGGAGAACCTTGCTGCTTTCCGTCGCGAACTTGGACGTATCCAGCGCCAGGTTTCCGGTTACCACCTTGCCAACCTGCTGCCGGAGAACGGCCTGAACATTGCCAGGGCATTGGTCGGCACCGAAGGAACCTGCGCCGTCGTCGTCCGTGCCCGCATGAAACTCGTCCCCAAGCCATCCAGCGCACTGCTGGTCTGCCTGGGCTATGCCGACGTCGTCGATGCCGCCAAAGACATCGAGACCATCCTTGAGTTCTCCCCAGCAGCGGTCGAGGGCATCGATGAGGCCATCGTTGATACCATGCGGCTGCGCCGCGGAGACGACTCCGTCCTGGGGCTTCCCCTGGGCAAGGCTTTCCTGTACGTAGACCTTGATGGCGACGATCCGGACGAAGTGGCCCGCCAGGCTGCCCTGATGCTGGAACGGCTGGCAGCGAACGGCCGCTTGATCGATGGTTGCGCGGTTCCGGACCCCGCTGAACGCGCTACCTTGTGGCGGGTGCGGGAAGACGGCGCAGGGTTGTCGTCAAGGCCCGCCAGTGGCGGGGAATCACTGGCCGGCTGGGAGGACTCAGCCGTTGCTCCGCCGAACCTTGCAGCCTACCTGGCCGACTTCCGGACGCTCCTGGATAACTATGGGCTGACCGGGATCATGTATGGACATTTTGGGGCAGGCTGCATGCACATCCGCATCACCTACGATTTGCGCACGGAAGAAGGCCGCAGCGTGTTCCGCAAGTTCACGCAGGCCGCCGCCGAACTTGTTGTCCGCCACGGAGGCTCGCTGTCCGGAGAACACGGCGACGGACGTGCCCGCTCAGCACTGCTTGCGCAGATGTACTCGCCCGGTATGCTCGCCGCATTCGAGGAATACCGCAGGCTTTGGGATGAGGCCGGGATCCTGAATCCGGGTTCCATCACCGATCCGGATCCGTTTGACGCCAATCTGGCTCTCGAGGGGGTTCCCGAGCGTGAATGGAGGACGCACTTCGAACTCAGGCCCGTCGACGCCGCCGCAGCCGGAGCCGACCCCTGGGTGCATGCCGTCCAGGCTTGCATCGGCGTCGGTAGATGCCGTTCAGACTCCGGCGGAGTGATGTGCCCCAGCTTCCGCGCAACAGGGGACGAGAAAGACTCGACGCGCGGACGGTCCCGGGCGCTCCAGGACATGGTTCGGGGTGCCCGGACCATCGACGAGGGCTGGAAGTCCGAAGATGTCCGTGAGGCATTGGATCTGTGTTTGGCCTGCAAGGCCTGTTCCAACGACTGTCCCGCAGGCGTAGACATGGCCAGCTACAAATCGGAGTTCTTCTCGCACTACTATGAGGGCAAATTGCGGCCCATGTCGCATTTCTCCCTTGGCTGGTTGCCACGTTGGCTCAAACTCACCACTCTGATCAGCCCGGTGGTAAACCTGGTTCTGGCCAGCCCGCTCGGGAACGTCGTGGCCGCTGCCGGTGGCCTCACCACCAAAAGGAAGATGCCGAAGTTCGCTTCCCGGAAGATGCTTCGCGATGCCCTCGCCCCATACGCCACCCATTCCAAGACGGCCGACGCCGTGCTGTTCGTGGACTCCTTCACCAAGGGCTTCAGGCCAGAGGTGGCCGGAGCAGCAGCCCGGGTCATGGAAAGCACGGGACGGCAGGTCGGCTGCGAATCCGACGTCTGTTGCGGCCTCACCTGGATCTCAACGGGTCAACTCGACACCGCGAAGAAGCTCATGAGCAAGGCCGTAGCGAAGCTCGATGACGGCAGCGATGCACCGATCGTCGTTATCGAACCAAGCTGCGCCGCCGCGCTGAAGAAAGACGCGCCGGAACTGCTCGGCACCGAAGCCGCCGAACGCGTATCCCACAGGATCCGCAGCTTCGCTGAAGCCGTGAAGGAATGGGTTGACGCAGGTTGGGTGCCACCGGCCGTACCCACCGACGTGACTGTGCAGACCCACTGCCACGAGTACTCGACGTTCGGGGCTACCGTCCAGCGCAAGGCCCTGGCCGCCCTCGGCGTCGCCAATGTCACCGAGGCAACAGGCTGTTGCGGCGTCGCCGGCAACTTCGGCTTCGAAGCCAACCACTACGACATCTCCATGAAGGTCGCGCAACAGGCACTCGCTCCCGCCCTCGCCACGACTGCCCAGGACACGCCGGTCCTCGCCGACGGCTTTAGCTGTGCGATGCAGGTCAAGCAATTAGAGCCGGAGCGCAAGAGCCTTCACCTTGCCGAACTCCTCGATCCGATGGGCTCCCGACGGCGGCATCCACACCACAATGATCGTTAGGACCCCATCCGGGGTCTCTCCCTCATGCTGTGACCTTTGAAGATTTCCATGAGGTCCGCAACGCACGCTGGTTTCCGTTCCTCCCACAGCGATGCAGGTCCTTCCAGTCTGCGGGGGGCAGTTTAGACTCACGCGGCTTAGCCATTGCGGCCTTGGCCGTTGGATACGCCCTAGCCACGCTGGCATTGATCAGCACGCTGGGGTTCATACCCACAGCGGTCCAGCAGCTCTCGAGGTAGTGCCCGCGTCTCGTCACAAACGCGCCCCTCCCGTCATCTGAATATGATTCTTGACACCCCGAAGCTGCTCTCCTAGTCTCGACAAACGGCGCGCGTCGACAACGCACCTCGAGTCCTTGTTTGCCAGCTTCTCCTCGAATAGACCGGGTCAGTGCAGCGAAAAAGGACCTTGCCGCTAGCCCCGCCCCGCACCCAGTGGTGGAACACGAAGACGGTCACATCCAGCGTCTTTGGGGTGCTCCACCGAAGCTCCCGACCTCACAGGGCGGCGCCATCCACACGGGGCCATGGATCCTTCCCGCCTGCACCATAGTGCCGTAACCCGATGCCCCCGTACGGCTATTTCCTTTGAGCTAGGACATAGAATGCCTATCCAAGCTGAACAATTCAACATTCCTGCCCACATTTTGGCATTGACCGACGAACCACGCCCTCTGGTGGGATCAATGGGACAAAGCATGTCCACAACGGTCTTGCCCGTGGTAGAGGGAACCAGACGGCAAGAAGACGATCAACAGTTCCACTACGGACCATCAGGTGAGCAATCAGCCCGGGGTTTCGCCCTTTACGTGGGCGTCGATGAATCAGCAGCCCAAGCAGCCGGAACATCAGTTTCGGCAGTGGCCCGGGAGACGTGCGTGTTTGGACAGTTCCTGGTGGGCGGGTTGGAGATCCATGCAGCGGTGGCACTCGGGCCAGCAAATGCTCGCGGAGGTGCACTTGAGAGTGTATTTGCTGCTCTCGGTGATCCTAGGCGGCACTTCGGGCAACTGCCAGCCAAGGAGGAACCGGCAGGTGGCGAAGCGCAAGCCTGGAACGTGGGGGTGGTGATCGATGTATCAAGACGAAGCGTGCATTTGGACGGTGTCCCCGTGCGCCTGACGCCCGTGGAATTCAGCCTGTTGACCTACCTTATGGGCGCCAGCATGAGAGCCGTGTGCAGGCAAGAACTCCTGTGCCACGTCTGGAGCGACGGCGCCAGCATTCCGAGCGACCGCACCATTGACGTGCACATTCGCCGGCTCCGGAACAAGCTGGGGCGATTTTCCAAGTCAATCCGGACTGAGCGAGGTGCTGGATACCTCTTTCACTCCCATCCGGAGATTCGCCTGTTCACACCGGAGTACGTGATTTAGGGCGCCAAGAGTCCGGTTAGATTTCTTACCACTGCTCTTGGTGCGATTTCAGAGATCGTCTTCGGGCCGGGCGGCGAGGATACGATCGGCGCTGACCTGCAGAATGCCGAGCGACTCCTGGATCAGGGGCGATGCAATGCTGCCCCTTCGCACTGCAGCGACAATACGGCGGGTGGGCTTCCCCTTGCCGGTAATGCGCAGTCGAACTACGTTTTCGGCACTACGAAGTGGCGCCAGTCGCGGCAGCAGACCCACGCCCAGCCCCGCACCAACGAAGGCGATCTGGGTTTCCCATTCAACGGCCTCATGGGCAATCCGCGGTGTCACCCCCACTGCTGTGAACGCCGCAGTGAATAGCGAGTGGTAGGTGGAACCGGCGGTCTCGGTAATCCAGGGTTCCGATGCCAATTCTTCGAGCGTCACCGTTTCCCGCGATGCCAACGGATGGTTGGAGGGGATGATGACGTCCAGGGGATCGTCGAGCAGAACGGTCTGCTCGAAACGCGGATCGTCCTCAACATAGGTTTCGGACTGCATGGCGACGATGACCGCGAGATCGATCCGCTCGGCAACCAACAAGTCGAAGCAACGGTCCGGGTTGGCCTCGAGCACCTGCACCTGGAGCTGGGGACGTGTTGAGCGCAGGGTGGCGGCCAGCGGCGCGAGCAACTGGGCGGCCGCAGTGGAGAAGCCGCCGAGGCCAAAATGAGACTGCACCTGGTCGCCGGCCTCCATGGCCGCGGCGCGCAGGCTCTCCCATTCGGCAATGAGGGTGTCCGAGCCCGCCACGAGAAAACGGCCAGTGGCCGTCAACCGCACACCCCGACCGTCCTTCGTCAGCAGCTGCATTCCAAGCACACGCTGGAGCTCCCGAAGTTGCGATGAGACGGCGGAGGGAGAATACCCTGTGAGCTCCGCAGTTGCGCCAATGGTGCCGCATCTGGCAAACACCCGAAGTGTGATGAGTCTTGCATCGATCATGCACCCATTGTGCATGGTGATCTTCAGAATGTTGCGCTTTTGTTGCAGTTCAATCGTCCCTAATGTCTTGAGTACAAGGTTTTCGACAACGCCGCATGCACCGTCGCATCCGTGGCCGCCTCGAATCGTCACTACCCACGCCTCCCGGGAGGAAACACATGTCTGCTCCAGTTTTGCCCCTCAATTCACGCGGAAAACTCGCCTCATCTGTGCCTGCCGAGCAGCTGGCGGAAATCACCGAGTTGTTCGATTTCCGGCGCGTGGGATATTCCCTCGATGCCCCCTTCTACACCGATCCGACGATTTTCAACGTCGATATGCAGGCCATCTTTGGACAGCACTGGATCTATGCCGCCAGCATCGCCGAGCTCCCGGAGCCGGGCGACTACGTCACCGTCGACTACGGGCCCTACTCCCTGATCGTGCTGCGCAACGACGACGGCGGCGTGAACGTCCTGCACAATGTGTGCCGCCACCGCGGCGCCCGCGTCCTGACCGAACCCGCGGGGTCAACCGGAAACCTTGTATGCGGCTATCACTCGTGGACCTACTCCCCCGATGGCAATTTGATCCATGCTTCGGCCCCCGGGGAGACGAAGTTCGACAAGGGCTGCTTCGGCCTCAAGCGCGCCCACAGCCGCGTGGTCGCCGGACTCATCTTCGTCTGCGTTGCGAACGAACCGCCGGCGGACTTCGACGAAACCTCAAAGATCTTCGAACCGTACCTCGCACCCCACGACCTGTCGAAGACGAAAGTCGCCTACCAGCAGAACATCATCGAGGAGGGCAACTGGAAGCTCGTCATGGAGAACAACCGTGAGTGCTACCACTGCGACGGCCACCCGGAGCTCGCCTGTTCCCTCTTTCCCACCTGGGGACTGACGGAGGGCCTGATCCCGGCCCATCTCGAAGAAGTATGGGACCGCAACAAGGAAGCGCAGGCCTCGCTTGAGGAGCGCTGCCGCCGCTATGGCCTTCCCTACGAGGTGGTGGAAGAGCTCGACACGCGCATCGCTGGAATCCGCATCTCCAGGGAATCGCTTGATGGCGACGGCGAATCGTTCTCCCCCGATGGGCACAGGCTTTCCAAGAAGCTGCTCGGTGACTTGCCGGACTTCCGCCTTGGCCGTTGCTCGATGCACCTGCAGCCCAACAGCTGGTTCCATTTCCAGAGCGACCACGTCATCACGTTCGGCGTCTTCCCCGTCAACGAACACCAGACCCTGGTACGCACCACCTGGCTGGTAGCTGACGACGCCGTGGAAGGCGTTGACTACGATCTGGACAAACTCACCTACACCTGGAAGCAGACAAACCTGCAGGATAAGGCGTTCGTGGAGCTGTGCCAGACGGGCGCCGGCAGCCCTGCCTACGAGCCCGGCCCGTACATGAAGAGCGAGTACCAGGTAGAGGCGTTCATCAACTGGTACGTGCAGCGCGTGCAGGAACACCTGGCATGATAGAACTCCTCACCGAGACGGCAGTCCAGGAGCCACAGCGAATTCGCGGTCTTGAGATGCCGTGGAACAGGGTGATGGGCAGCACGGAGGCACCCGCCCGTGCTGCCCGTGCTCTGGGCCCCTGGCATCCACAGGAGTTCATGGCCGAATGCGTGGAGACCGTTCCCGAGGCGGGCGGCCTCATGACCTTCGTATTCCGCCGTTGCGACGGTGCGCCCTTGGCGTTCCGTGCGGGCCAGTACGTGAACGTGGCTTTTCCGGTGAACGGCGAGGACCAGGATCCGGTGGACCGCAGCTATTCGCTGTCCAGCTCCCCGACTGAGCCGTGGACCTTCAACATCAGCGTCAAACGCGACTCCACAGGACTGGTTTCACCATGGGTGCACGAGAATGTTAAACCCGGCACTGTGCTCGAGATGCTCGGACCGGTCGGCGCATTCCACTTGCCGGATGCCGACCGGCGGGCACGGTATCTCTTGCTGGCCGCAGGCGCAGGCATTACCCCCATCATGTCCATGGTGCGGACCATCCACTCCCTGCCCGGACATGCAGATGTTGTGGTGCTCTACCACGGAGCGGAGGCCGGAGGCTTTGCTTTCCACAAGGAGCTGGCCTACATCGCGTCCGTGGACTCGCGCATCAAGGTCTTTTACTCCCTGGGCGACCGCAACAAACCCGAGGGGTGGGAAGGGCTCAGCGGAAGGCTGACGGCAGCCATGCTGGATGAGGTGGCCCCCGATGCCAACGGCCGCCAGGTCTATGCCTGTGGCCCCGAGGGTTACTTGAATACTGCCACCGATCTCCTGGGGAAGGTTGGCGTCGACGACACTTCCATCTACATGGAATTTTTCTCGGGAGACCGTCAGACGCTCCTTGAATATCAGGCGGAGCTCGCGCTCGCAGTGGACATTGCCGAGGAGATCGCCGAGGAAATCGCCGATTCCGCCGAGGACTACTACGAAGGCCAGCCCACCGCGTTCGGACTCTACGAGCCCGGCTACGACGCCGACGGTCCCCTCAAGGCCACAGGGTTCCCGCTGGAAGCCATGGACCCGAACTCACCCGATTCCGGGGACTCCGACGGCGGTTCGGCTGCGGAAGCGGAGGCAGCGTCACCCGATGCTTCGAGCTTCGACACAGTCGGAACGGGCAGCCTCACCTTGTCCTTCATGCGAACCGGCATTAACGTGCGCATCGACCCCACCGAGCACATCCTGGGTCCGGCCCAGCGTGCGGGCGTCAGGATCGGCGCGAACTGCAAGGAAGGCATGTGCGGCTCCTGCAAGGTCGTCAAGCTTTCCGGGGAGGTCGAGATGAACCACCAAGGCGGGATCCGGGCACGGGAAATCGATGCGGGCAAGTTCCTGCCCTGCTGCTCCACCGCACGGACCGACATGGTGATCGATGCCTAGCCGCTTCCAGCAGCTCTAGGCCGGGGCGGGAAGTCTCGCCCCAGCCTAGAGCTGTCTCGGCGACGCAGCAGCAGGTTCTCGACCAGGGCGGTCATCCGGAGCGTGTGTTGTTCTACTACTAGGGGCGTGCAAGAAACAAGAGTCGAATTGACCTTCTTGACCGATACAGAAGCACCTTGCTACTATATCGGTACAGAAACCGATTCGAGAGGAGTATTCTCATGGAAACCCTTCAGTACTCAGCACATACCCCGGCCTTCACGGCCAGCCTTGCGCAGTCAGCCATGCCGGACGCTCCCGTCATTCCCGAGGAAGCAGGAGCGCATCACGCTGGTCTGATCCTGCGTGTTCGCGTCGCCGTGTCTTCGGGTCTCCTGTGGGCGGCGAAGGCCGTGGCTCCGTCTGGCGCTCCCGCCGCAATGGCGACCATGAGGGCGCTGGGCTGAAATACTGGCTGGTATGGGAAACGTGACGCTGCAGACCATCGCCGACCATGTGGGGGTGAGCCGGATGACGGTGTCGAACGCTTTTTCACGCCCCGACCAGCTGTCCGCGGAGCTCCGTGACCGGGTCCTCGCTGCGGCCACGGAGCTCGGCTACGTCGGACCCGACCCCCGGGCCCGCGCGCTCAAGCGGGGAAACACGGGGGCGGTGGGCGTGCTACTGACCAAGTCCCTCGCGTACGCATTTACGGACGATGTCGCGATGCGCTTTTTCGGCGCAATCGCCGAAGAAGTCACCAGCCAGGGCCTTGCCCTGACGCTGCTGTCGGCCGACGAAACTGGAACACATGTGCCAGCGCGGGACGTTGGCATGGACGGAGCGCTGGTCTACTCCTGCGACCCGACATCCCCGGCCCTGGGTTGGCTGCTGAAGCGCCAACTGCCCCTTGTCTATGTCGACCAGGCCGAACAGACGGATATCCCCAGCGTCAACGTCGATGATTACCGTGGCGCGCAGGCCGCCGCACGGCACTTGCTGGATCTGGGCCACCGGAAAGTTGGCCTGCTGTACAGCGCCCCAGAGCCGGAGATTGCCATTGATCAGGCCCCCGATCCATCCCTGCTGCCACACGCCGTCCGACAACGGTACCTGGGCTGGAAAAACGAACTGGACAAGGCAGGCGCCACCGCGCGCACCGCAGCGGTGCCCATGGGCGGGCGCGAGCAGCACTACGAGGCCGCCCGGCAACTCCTCAGTCTTGGCGAAAGGCCGACCGCTGTGCTGTGCTTCTCCGACGTCATGGCAGCGGAGGCCATCCGCGCAGCACACGACCTGCAGCTCCAGATACCGGAAGACCTATCAGTTGTAGGATTCGACGACAGCCCGGTAGCGATGCAGCTTCGCCCAACACTGACCACGGTGAAACAGGACTTCGCTGAGAAAGGCCGTCTGGCGGCCAAACTCATGACAGACGCCCTGGCGACCAAGGCAGCCTCAGCACCCGCCAGGCACTATCTGTTGCCAACAGAGCTCATAGTCCGGGAAAGCACAGCACCGCCACGCGCAGCAACACGTTGACCGACGACCCGGGATGTGGCGATTGACTGGCAAGAATGCAGAGCAGCAACGCAGGGTGCGCAGCAAGCCATCATTGGGGTCTAAAGCACGGGAGTTAGAAGTAGCTGGGCGGCTGGGTGCGGGTCGTCGGCCATCGACCACTCTGCGGCCGCCCGGAAGCCCTGCGGAAGTGGCTGGCACGGGCGGCTCAGTCGTGGCTCTTCACCTGGGACGACGATTCCCACCTCATTCACGATGACAGTCACAATGCAGTCGTTTGTGCTTCGAAGCTGGCGACTTCTTCGAGAATGATCGGTGCGGCGGCGGTGATGGCTGCATAGATGCCCGATAACGCTGGCGATTTCCATGACTTCGAGTATTTCCTCGATCGTGGCGCACAGTCAGTCTGCTTCGAGAAGCCACCTGAAGCTTGATTCCAGGGAATCCGCCCGGCGGAACACCCGGCGCAACGGCGCCCAGGGGACGACGGCGGGAGGTACCGCCGTCGTCCCCTGCCCGGTTCTAGTTCTTACTGGTCAGACGCCTGGTCCGCACCGGCCGCTGACACTAGCGGTCCGAGCACCAGACTTCCTGGGGTGAACTCCTCACCGCAGTCCGCACACGACACCACCGGCTTCAGGTCGGCCCCGCAACTGTGCCGGTACGAGGCACGGGGTGTCTCGTCGCGCATCCATGTACTGCTCCACGCTGCGAGTGAAATGAGGATGGGCGCGACCTCGGCCCCGGAAGCTGTGAGGTGGTACTCGTAGCGCGGGGGGCGCTTGGAGTACTGGACACGCTCGACCACGCCTTGGCTTTCAAGCGTGCGCAGTCGTCCCACCAGGATGTCTCGGGACGCACCAGTATTTCGCGCGATCTGATCGAACCGGTGAACGCCCAAGGACATCTCGCGAAGCGCCAGCAGCGCCCACCGCTCCCCGAGCACATCGAGCCCCGCCGCGATGAAACACGCCCTAGGCGCATCTACTGCCATGTCGGTCGGCCGATTCATCCTGCACCTGCTTTCGGTAACTTTCTTCAAGTATACAAGTCAGTTGGAAAATCCAACTCACTCCACTACTCTGATGTCCTGAGGTCGCTACAACCGCGTCCGCCCATTTGAGATCAGGAGAATCCATGCCACTGCTATCTGGCGCCGTCGTCCTTGTTACCGGCGCAAATGGAGGCCTGGGCCGCGAGCTCGTGGACCAGGCCCTCGCACGAGGTGCTGCGAAGGTATACGCGACGGCCCGCCGCCCGCAAGAGTGGAACGACTCCCGGGTAATCCCCCTCGCCCTCGATGTCACCAACCCTGACTCGATCCGGGCCGCCGTTACCCAGGCCCAGGACGTCACCGTTCTGATCAACAACGCCGGCATGAGCGTCGAATCGGACACGTTCTTGGCACTCCCCGAAGAGAAGGTCCGGGAGGTCATGGAGACCAATTTCTTCGGACCGGTCGCCTTGACCAGGGCATTCGCACCGGTACTCGCCGCGAGCGGGACATCAGCGGTCCTCAACATCCACTCGGTGCTCAGCTGGATCGCACTCACCGGCGCCTACAGTGCATCAAAGGCCGGGCTGTGGTCGGCGACCAACTCCTTCCGCGTGGAACTGGCCCCCCAAGGCACGCACGTCACGGGTGTTCACGTCGGCTACATGGACACAGATATGGCCAAGGGCGTGAATGCCCCGAAGACCTCCCCCGAGGAAGTCGCGCGAAAGTCGTTCGATGGGCTCGAGCAGGGGGATTACGAGGTCATCGTGGACGAAATCAGCGCCGGAGTGAAGCGCGGCCTGTCTGGCTCGATCTCGGATCTGTACCCTGTACTGGCAGCCAACATCCCCGTATGACCACGACAAAGCCTGAAGACCGGCAGAGCTCTAAGGAGGAAACCCCGGTGACAACCAACACCTCGGCGCAACGCTCGGAAACCTTCACCTGGATTGATCCGGCAATCGCGCTCGAACAACTGCCACGACTGTCGGGTCTGGACTACTTTTCCGGCCTCCGCGACGGCAGCATTGCGCCGCCGCCGATCGCTTCCCTCATGAGTTTCGATCTCGTCGATGCCAGGCACGGACACGTCGAGTTCCAGTGCTCGCCGGGAGAAGCGCACTACAACCCCCTCGGAGTGGTGCACGGCGGCTTGGCCTGCACGCTCCTCGACACAGTGCTCGGCTGCGCAGCCCACACTACCTTGGAGGCAGGGATCGGCTACACCTCTATCGATCTGGCGGTCAAGTACCTGCGACCCATCACGCTCCAGAAGGGTGCCCTGCGCGCAGAGGGGTCAGTCGTAAAATCCGGCTCGCGCGTGATCTTCACCGAAGGCCGCCTCCGCACCGCCGACGGAGAACTCCTGGCCACCGCCACGAGCACGCTGCTCATCTTCCCCCACCAACCGGGCGCTCTGGCAAAATGACTGATACCGGCACCGCCCCTGCCCTGACGCCTGCCCCTCAGGATCGCGCAGTGCCGGTCTTGGCGGCGGCTGGTCCGCCGCGAGGAGCTCTCTCGGGTTCCCTGATGTGGCCGGAGGAAATCTTCTAGGGGCAGCGGACTCGCTGTGGCTGATCCCGAGGGGCGACAGTGTGGAGCTGAGAGGTACAAGCTCCCGTAAATGCCGGAAAACGCCAGTGGGGCAGTGCCGGGCGGTTCCGTTGATGGATCGCGGTTCAGCTCCCTATTCCGAGATGTGGTCGAGGTTATTCCTCTGTGCGACTGTCTTGATGTGCGTCCCAAGCTGGTTGAGCCGAGGGCCCCTCTAATACAGATTAGTTGCGTAGGAGATTTCATCCAGGAGGCGGCATTCAGACCAGCCAACGCCACCAGCGTGACCGCTCCGGTTCCGGCGTCGATTCCGGCTCCGGCTCCTCGCCCAAGGCCAGCGCGGCCTCGACAATGTCGTCCGCTGTGAGCGTCATGACGGCCTCACGATCAAGCGCGTCGAGACTTTGCTCCTCGTCGAGCGACAGCCGCAGCGCCTGACGGTTGAGCGCCTGCTCGAACAAGGTGCGGGCGAACCGGGCGTTGCCGGAGTCCTCGCCCGCGTGCAGCCCCGTGAAGATGCGCCGCAGCATCTGGTCCGCACCCGGCTCCAGCCTATATTCGTGCTGGGCCAGCATCTGGTGGAAGATCATCTGGAGTGCGTCGACGGAGTAGTCCGGAAACGTGATCTCGCGGGCGAACCGGGATCGCAGTCCGGGGTTCGAGAGCAAGAAGGACTCCATCAGCCGCGGGTACCCGGCCACGATCACCACCAGGCGGTGGCGGTGGTCCTCCATCCGCTTGAGCAGGACCTCGATCGCCTCGGGGCCGAAGTCCATCCGGCCGTCCTCCGGGGCCAGCGCGTAGGCCTCGTCGATGAACAGGACGCCGTCCAGTGCACGCCGGATCACCCGGTCCGTTTTGATGGCGGTCGCGCCGACGTACTGCCCCACCAGACCCGAACGGTCGACTTCGACCAGGTGGCCTTTCTGCAGCAGACCGACCGCGCGGTACATCTCGGCCAGAAGCCGCGCCACGGTGGTCTTACCCGTGCCCGGGTTTCCGAGGAACACCAGATGCTGTGATGTGGCAACCTCCGGCAGGCCGTGCGCCTTACGGCGGGCCTGGACCTGGAGCAGTGCGACGAGGGCCCGCACCTGTTCCTTCACGGTCTCCAGTCCGACCAGAGCGTCGAGCTCAGCCTGCACCTCGGACAGCGGCCGGGCCGGCCCGGGCCTCGCACCGATGAGATCGCCGACCAGGTCGTCGACGCGCTCCGACCTGGACAGCTTGAGCTGATCGGCCAGATGGCCGATGGTTTCGCGCAAGTCGTCGAGCGGATTGCGGCTGGCAGCCATGCATCCACTGTAATACTCGATTCCCGACCGGCGTGGGGTTGGCCACCAGAACCAACTCCCTTTCGGTCGCAGTACTCAGGCGGTACAGACGGTCTCTGTCGGATAGTGCTGGCACTCGCCGTGCTTTCGGTGCTCAATACGGCGAGCAGCCGGGTGCCACAGGTGTGAGGCGACCCACCCTTTCCAGGCGCGATTTGCCCCTGCCTAAGCCCGCGCAGGCCTAGAGGCCGGTGGCGGCGAGAGCCTCGTCGTAGATGGACAGCGCCTGGGCCACTTCTTCGGCGGTGACGACGGCGGGCGGAACCACGTGGATGCGGTTTTCAGCGATGAAGGGCAGCAGTCCGCGGCCGAACAGCTCAGCCTTGAGCCTGCCCATGTACTCGGCGGTGACCGGCGTGCGGGTGCTGCGGTCCTGCACGAGTTCGAGGGCCCAGAAGACCCCGCGGCCGCGGACTTCGCCGATGACGCCGTGCTTTTCTGCAAGCGCCTGCAGGCCCGGTTCCAGGTGGTCGCGTCCGATGCGTGCGGCGTTGCCCACGATGTCTTCTTCTTCGAAGGCTTCGATGGAGGCGACGATGGACGCCGCGGCGATCGGGTGCCCTGAATAGGTCAAGCCGCCCGGGAAGACGCGTTCGTCGAAAGTGGCTGCAATGTCGCCGGAGATGATGACGCCGCCCACCGGGATGTAGCCGGAGTTGACGCCTTTGGCGAAGGTAATGAGGTCCGGTGTCACGTCAAAGGCGTCGAAGGCGAACCAGTCTCCGGTGCGACCGAAGCCGGCCATCACCTCGTCGAGGATCATCACGATGCCGTACTCGTCGCACAGTGCCCGCACGCCCTTAAGGTACCCCGGCGTGGGAACCAGGATGCCGGCGGTACCGGGAACGGTTTCGAGGAGAACGGCGGCAACCGAGTGCGGTCCTTCGGCCTGGATGACCCGGCGCAGGTGGTGCAGCGCCCGCTCGGTTTCCTGCTCAGGGGTTTCCGCCCAGAACTCCGAGCGGTAGAGGTACGGTCCGAACACGTGGACGTGGCCGCGGGAGTATTCATTGGGGATGCGGCGCCAGTCCCCCGTTGCCGCAATCGCGGCGCCCGTGTTGCCGTGGTAGGAGCGGTAGCCGGAAATGACTTTGTCGCGGCCGGTGTGCAGGCGAGCCATCCGAATGGCATTCTCATTCGCGTCTGCGCCGCCGTTGGTGAAGAACACCTTGTCCATGTTTTCGGGGGCGTGGGACAGGATCTTGGCCGCTGCCGTCGCCCGCACGTGGTTGGCGTGTGCCGGAGCCACGGTTGCCAGGCTTGTAGCCTGCTGGGCGATGGCGGCGATCACTCTCGGGTGCTGGTGGCCGATGTTGGTGTTGACCAACTGGCTGGAGAAGTCCAGGAAGGTGTTGCCGTCGTGGTCCCAGATGGTGCTGCCGGAGCCGCCGGCGATGGCCAGGGGGTTGAGGGACTTCTGCGCAGACCAGGAATGGAAGACGTTCGCCCGGTCGAGGGCAACGACGTCGGCATTGCTGAGGCCTGCGTTATCGATTGCTGTGTCCAGTAGTGCCGGGCTGGCGACCATGACGGTTCCTCTCGGTGGATGGATTGGGAAGTTCCTTCATCATCCGGTCCCAAGGGGTCGAGGCGCAGTATACGTTTGTACAATCAATCCAGTTCTGTTCGACGTTTTCACATCATGGGGTCCCTAATGCCACCCAGCCTGAACATCCTCCTCCGCAGCCGGTCGCTGAAGCTTCGACTGGTTGTGCCCGACCTTGGCTCCCCACAGCTCGAAGAACCGATCAGCTGGGTGCACAGCTCTGACCTTGAGGACCCCACACCGTTCCTGGACCCGGGCCAGCTGCTGCTCACCGATGGAACACAGTTCCCCATCGCCGGAGCGGGTGGTGATGGGGCCGGAACGACGACGGCGGAACAGGCACCCGAAGCCCCGCCGCGGAAAGTGCCGAACGGCCGGGGATATGAGGACTATGTTCGCCGGCTGGTGGACCATGGAATCGTGGGCCTCGGCTTCGCGACGCAGGTCATCCACGGGACATTGCCGCCGGGCCTTGAGGAGGCGTGCCGAAATCAGGGCCTGCCCCTGGTGGAAGTTCCGGACCGCACGCCATTCATCGCTATTATCCGCATGGTGGCCGACTACCTCGCGAGGGAAGAACATGCCCGGGCGGAGTGGTCACTGCAGGCGCAACGGGCCATTTCCCGTGCAGCGCTCCGGCCGGACGGCCTGACTTCCATCCTGGGCGAACTCGAACGGCAACTGCACAGTTGGGTGGCCCTGTACGACGCCGCAGGCAACTATGTCCGGATGCCGCGGAACCGTCCCGTACCCGCAAACATCGCTGCCCACGTTGGCCAGCGGGTACGGGACGCACTGGACCTTGGCACGCGTTCGGCCTCACACCTGGACATCGAGGGCCAGTCGGTGACACTGCAGACACTCGGCCGTAAGGGCAGTCTTCGGGGAGCACTGGTTTTGGGCGCCATCGAACCCCTGGATCCCGCGAGGGCGGACATCGTCAACAGCGTCATCGGCCTGGCCAGCCTGGCCCTGGAACAGGCTCGCACCCTTGACACTGCCCGCAGGCACCTCCGCGCCGGCGTCTTTGAACAGCTGCTGGCGGGCAGCACCGACGTGGCCCTCCGGACCGCGCGGCAAGTGTGGGGCCAGCTGCCGCGCGAACCGCTGCTGGTGACGGCCTCACGCCAGGACAGTCCTGCGCCGAACCTGCTTGAGGCCCTGGAACTCCTGTCCGACGATTACCGCGGCGCTGTGTTCTATGCGGTGCGCGGTGACCTGCTGATAGTCCTCGCGGCACGGGCCCACCAGGACAAGGTCCTGGAACTGCTTGAACGCCACGGTGCAGTGTGCGGTGTCTCGGCGGAAACCGCCATGAGTGGCCTGGCGGATGCCCTCGAGGAAGCCACGCGGGCGGTGCGCCGTGCCGCGGAGCTGGGCCGCGCCGTCGTCACATTCCCAGAACTGTCCGACGGCGGGATGCTGGGATTGCTGCGCGAAGAGAAGGCAGGGCCGGTGGCCCGCGGGCTGCTGCAGCCGCTGATTGCCCACGACGCCGCCGAACAGACTGAACTGCTGGAGACTGTCCGCGAATGGTTTGCCAACAACTGCGTCTGGGACAAGACCGCCAGACGGCTGGGCGTCCACCGGCATACCCTGCGCAACAGGATAGACGCCGCCGGCAGGATCCTTGGCCTGAACCTGGACGGCGTGCGCGACCGCCTGGAACTCTTCGCCGCGGTGCAATTCCTGGATGAACGATAAAGGGACACGAAAGCTCCCGGCAGGCCTGCCGGGAGCTTTCGTGCCTACGGGCCGCTAGTTTTGCGGAAAGCCGAGGTTGATGCCGCCGTGGCTGGGGTCAAGCCAGCGCGAGGTGATGGCCTTCTCGCGGGTGAAGAACTGGAAGCCTTGCAGGCCGTAAGCCTTGGAGCTGCCGAAGATCGAGTCTTTGAATCCACCGAAGGAGTAATAGGCCACTGGCACCGGGATGGGGACGTTGATGCCCACCATGCCCACCTCCACCTCGTTCTGGAAACGGCGGGCAGCTCCGCCGTCGTTGGTGAAGATCGCAGTACCGTTGCCATAGGCGCCGGAGTTGATCAGGTTCAGGCCTTCCTCGTAGCTGCGGACGCGGACCACGGACAGCACCGGGCCGAAGATTTCCTCCTTGTAGACGCGTGAGGTGACGGGGACGTCATCGATCAGCGTCGGGCCCAGCCAGAAGCCGTTCTCGTCGCCGTCCACGTTGATGCCGCGGCCGTCCACCACCACCTTGGCCCCGTCTTCCAGTGCGACATCGATGTAGGCCGCCACTTTGTCGCGGTGCTCGCGGGTGACCAGCGGGCCCATGTCGCAGTTCCGGCGGCCGTCGCCGATCCGCAGCGTTGCCATCCGCGAGGTAATCTTCTCGATCAACTCATCGGCCACCGGCTCAACGGCGACCACCACGCTGATGGCCATGCAGCGTTCACCGGCGGAACCGAAGCCAGCGTTGATGGCGGCGTCGGCAGTGAGCTCAAGGTCGGCGTCGGGCAGGACCAGCATGTGGTTCTTCGCCCCGCCAAGTGCCTGGACGCGCTTGCCGTTCCTGGCGGCGGTCTCGTAGATGTACTGGGCGATCGGGGTGGAACCAACGAAGGAGATGGCTTTGACGTCCGGGTGTTCCAGAAGCCCGTCCACAGCTTCCTTGTCGCCGTGGAGGACGTTGAAAACGCCGTCCGGCAGGCCGGCTTCGGTGAACAGCTCAGCGAGCCAGTTGGCCGCCGTCGGGTCCTTCTCGCTCGGCTTCAGGACCACCGTGTTGCCGGCGGCGATGGCGATCGGGAGGAACCACAGCGGCACCATGGCAGGGAAGTTGAACGGGCTGATGATGCCCACCACTCCCAGGGGGGACTTGGTGGAGTAGACATCCACACCGCTGGAGACGTTTTCTGAGTGCTCGCCCTTGATCAGGTGAGGGAAACCGGTTGCGAGTTCGACGACTTCCTGGCCACGGGTAATTTCACCCAGAGCGTCAGAAACGACCTTGCCGTGCTCGGCGGTGATGATCTGCGCAAGTTCGCCCTTGCGTTCATTCAAGAGCTCGCGGAAGCGGAAAAGGATCTGCTGGCGCTTCGTGATGGACAGATCACGCCAGGCCGGGAAAGCCTTCTGCGCCGAGGAGATGGCGGCCTCAATGTCAGCGGCGTTGCCGAGTGCCACCCGCTTGGTCTCGATCCCGCGGGCAGGGTCGAAAACCGGAGCAGTACGGTCCCCTGAGGACGGTGCTTCCTCTCCACCAATCCAGTGGGACAGGACGGGAAGTTCTTGGTTGACTGACACGTTTCTTCTCGCTTTCGGGATGTTAGTACAGCAATGCCGGAGCGGCCTGGAGCCACGGTACTCGGAAGACGACCTCAAATGACCCACGACATTTGTCATGCATGTGAGCGACGTTTCGACACATGTATATAACAGTGGACGAAAGGCTTGGCGCTTAGCGTTTTGGCATCACCCGCACGCCCGAGGAGTCTTCATGAAGAGACACATGCCCACGTCCATCGGATTCGCTGCGGCAAATCTGTTCCCGTCCTGCACATTTCGACTGGAGGGCGCAGGCTTGGCCGGCAAATCCACGCCGTCGGGTAGCTCAGTGCCCGGGGCAGAAGTCTTGTTTCCGGCCGGAAGCTTGCGGGGCCTCAGACAATCAGGTTGAGCGTGAGTTCCATGGCGCCGAGGAAGAGTGCCAGAACCGATGTGCCAAGCCCAGCCACCAGGAGCAGACCGGGGTGCGCCAGACCCACCACGACGCGCCTAAGTTGGGGCGAATGCCGCAGGAATCGCTTGGGCAGCCGCGAATCCTGTGGGTTCTGGCGCCAGCCGCGAAGACGGCGAAGGAACCACGCGCAGCGCACAATGAGCGCCATCCACAACACCGACACAACTAGCGGGACCGCCGCCAGGAGCAGGTTGAACCCCAACGACGTCACCTCCCGCTCCGAGTTCCCGGCCAGTGCCTGCACCGTTGTGGAAATCGAGGCGCTGGCCACCACGGATAATCCCCACACCATAAACGCAGCCGTCAGCGCGAGGAACCGGACAAAGAAGTGCGCGAGCACCGATTCCTTTTGGGGCTTGAGGTACCGGCGCGGGGTCGCATGGAGCACGGCCACAGTGCAAGCCAGCGTGGGCAGGGCAGCCATGCCCACAAATATGTACCAGGTCCAGCCGGCCAGGTCTACGAACTCGTCAACAATGATCAGCGACGCCCAGAAACCCGTCCACGCCCAGCCTGCATGCAACGGATTCCGGACTAGCCAGGCGGGCGGCCGCTGAAGCAGCGGGACAGTCGGCGCGGTAGCAGACGGTGAGGCAGGGTCCGGGACCCCCATTTTTTTGGGCACAACAGCAGCAGGACCGACGCCAACTGGGCCGTCAGGCAGAGCCCCCGCCTTGGCGTGCCGCGGCTTTTGCTCCCCACTCGCCATGCTCATGGGCTCACTGTAGCAATGCGGAGACTGGGTCCGCCGTCGACCGTCCGCACGGTAGGTACGGGGCGGGCAGGCGAACCCTTTGCAGGATATCGGCGCCCTCGGACCCCCCTCTTGCCGGCACTTGGCGGAATCTCCATTACCCGGGGAACACGTCTCCATTTACTCGGCACAGACCGCCGAAATCCATGTTGACCGGACAGGAAGATGGCCATCGTGCGAACAGCGTGACGGACAGGACCAGGCCTTCCGTTTCTCCAATTCAGCGAAAGTCGCCGTCAAGTTTTTATTGTTATTACGTAAACTCTACGATAGTTTCTTTCTGTGACGCGATTCCCTGGAAAGGGGACGGGGGAATTTCGATGGCGTTATGACTGGATATAGCGTCCGTGGTCCCGCGAATAGCTGCGAAGTTCTGCTAAGAGGCGCAAGAGACCCGGCAGCTGGGGCCTGGCGCTCAAACGGGGCCGCCAGCTGTTATCTATAAGTTTCGTATTAACTCAGAAACTTTCAAAGGAGAAGGTTAGTGAAGGTTTTACAGTTCTGGTCAATTCCCACGGTGTTAGCGGTGGTCGCTTTGGGCGCGGTGACTGCACCAGTATCTTCGGCATTGGACTCCCCAGCCATCGACCTCCTGCCGGACGAAACCCATCAGGAAATTGAGGGGTTTGGCTATTCCACCGCCTTCCAGCGCCCGGCATGGATTCATAATCTGCCTGAGCAGACCCGGGAAGAAGTAGTGAACCTGCTTCTGGATCCTGAAGTTGGCGCGGCGCCAAGAATCCTGCGACTTGGAATCGGCGGGAGCCCGACGGCAACCGGCGACAAAATGATTTCCATCCAGCCAGCGGATCCGGGCGGCACCGGAGCTGAGCCCCAGTACATATGGGATGGCTGGGACAGCGGCCAGGTTTGGTTCGCGAAGGAAGCGCAGAAGCGAGGAGTTTCCAACTTTTACGCCGACGCCTGGACGGCCCCGGGCTATATGAAGACGAATGGAACGTACAACCAGGGAGGCACACTCTGTGGTCTCCAGGGCACCACCTGCGACAGTGGCGACTGGCGCACTGCCTATGCCAACTATTTGGTCCAGTATGCAAAGTTCTATGCCCAGGAGGGGATAGACATCGCCACGATCGGATTTACCAATGAACCCGACTACACCACCAGTTATGAATCGATGCGGTTCACCCCCGAGCAGGCGGCCGAGTTCGTCGCCCATTTCGGTCCATATGCTGAGAAGGCGGGGATTGAGGTAGCATGCTGCGACTCATTTGGCTGGCCTGCAGGAGAACAATACCTTGATGCCATCGAGTCCAACCCCGCAGCCCTCGAGCATCTGGATGTTTACACTGCTCATTCGTACGCGGGCCGTTCCAATTTTGATCCTCAGGCGCCGGTCCGTTCCTGGATGTCCGAATGGGCCCCGTCCAGTGTTAAAGACGGTTGGAATGAAGCATGGGACAGTGGGAAGGTCACTGATGGGATCCAAATCGCGGAGCACATTCATGACACCCTTGCCCAAGCCAACGCCAGTGCATACCTGTATTGGCTCGGGGCCTCCCGGGGCGGCACCGCAGCCCTCATGCAGATCAACGACACGGCCGGCACCTACCGCGTCTCCTCAAGGTTCTACGCGTACTCAGCTTTCAGCCGGTTCGTCAGGCCGGGTGCGGAACGCATCGGGGTTGACCACCAACTCGCCAACGCAAAAATCTCCGCGTACCGAAACACCGATGGCACCCAAGTAGTAGAAATCATCAACACAGGCACCGAAGCCCTCAACACAGACATGGACCTCAAGCTGCCCGTGACGGCGTATCTCACAGATTCCGCGCACAACCTGGAGGCCTCAAACGACATCGCCACAGCAGCCAGCGACCGCACCAGCCTGAAACTCCCGGCGCGCTCCCTCGTCACACTGGTCACCGGACCCGACCAGACATCGCCAGCCATCACCATCACCAACCCCCGGCCCGGAACCCATGTTGACGGCCCCTTGACGGTGAGCGGAACGGCCAGCGACGAGCAGGCGGGCATCGAGAAGGTCACCGTGGAGTTGCGACTGCCTGGGCAGCCGGGGACTGTAGCGCTTACCGCGGACGCCGTAGTGAGCAAGGAGCAATGGGAGACGCAGCTCGATACGTCGGTTCTCCAGCCAGGACCTTTTCAGCTGTTTTTCAGTGGCCGGGATCGCGCCGGTAATTCCACAACATCCCAAGCACCCGTCCCCGTCATAGTCCGCTGACGCCAGGCGCCCGGTAGGGGTCGCCGACTGACGATAACCCCTATCGGGCGGGCAAACGCAGGCTCACCCTGCTTCCAATCGGCATCACCGAGCCTTGACTACGCTCCCGCAAAACGAAGCGACGCCGGTGACGTGTACTTCCTCCGACCGGCGAGCGAACCACACGCCCGGGTTTCCGTCCCTGACGACCAGGAACAACCGGAACACCGCAGGTCACTCATCAAACGATTCAAAAGAATGCGAGAGAACAATGACAACGAAGCCATCCCTCCCCGCGATTAGCCGCCGCAATGTCCTGGCCGGCGGAATAGCTGCTGTGCCACTAGTGCTCGGGGCCGCATCATCCGGCAACGCCTATATGCCGCCTCAAGCGCGCAAGGGAACACTCGTGCTGGAACCGGGTCGGCTGCGACAGACCATCCGCGGCTTCGGAGGGATGACGCATGCCAAGTGGATCGGCGACCTCACAGAATCACAAAGGAACACCGCGTTCGACAACGGCAGCAACGACCTCGGACTCACGATCCTGCGGATTCCCGTAAATGAAGACAGGGCACATTGGGCCCTTGACCTCGGGACGGCGAAGGCAGCAGCAGCAAAAGGCGCACTGGTTTTCGCTTCGCCCTGGAACCCACCCGCCGATCTCGTTGAGTACTTCGACCACGACGGCGGGGTGCCGCAGGGCAGCCAGTACGAGGCGGAGGCCGGCGTGCTCGTCAACGCACATGTCGCCACCGATCATGCAGGTTACCAAGGCGGTGGCTACGTTCAGTTCGACGCTCCTTCGGCGGCGAGCGTCCAATTCAACGACATCGTCATCGGGTCCTCAGGGACCAAAAACCTGGCATTCCGGTATACCGCCCCAACAGGTGACGTACAAGTCGACATCTACGTCGCAGGCGCCCTCGTAGCGGCGGGGGTAACCTTCAGCGCCACGGCGGCCGGAACCTGGGCATGGAAATCGATTCAGGCCCAAATGACTCCGGGCAAATGGCCGGTCAAAGTGGTAACAACAGGTTCAGGGGGCCCAGCTCTCGATTACCTGATGGCGGCCGCATACACCCCTCCGGGTTCTGCCCGACGGCTGCGATACGACGCCTACGGCGCCTATGCACAGCACCTGAATGACTTCGTGCACTACATGCGGGACAACGGTGTGGAGCTCTACGGGATCTCGATCCAGAACGAGCCCGATTACGCCCACACTTGGACGTGGTGGACTACGGAGGAGCTGAACCGCTTCCTGCGCGACTATGCCGGTCAGATCGACGCACGCATTATCGCGCCGGAATCGTACCAGTATGTAAAGTCGGTGTCGGACCCAATCCTCAACGATCCTGCGGCTCTTGCCAACGTGGACATCATCGGCGCCCACTTATATGGGACCAAGTACCAGGACTTTACCTACCCGCTCTTCCAGGAGAAGGGTGCGGGCAAGGAGTTGTGGATGACCGAGGTGTACTACCCAAACAGCTCCAGTTCGGCAAACCTCTGGCCGGAAGCTCTCCGCGTGGCCGAGCATGTCCATCATTCTCTTGCGGACGCAGAGTTTCAGTCTTACGTATGGTGGTACATCAGACGGGGCTACGGCCCGATTCTCGAGGACGGATCCATCAGCAAGCGGGGCTACATGATCGCCCATTTCACGAAGTTCGTCCGACCCGGATACGCACGCATTGATACGACCAAGGAGCCCCAAGCCGGCGTGCTTACCTCTGCGTATATCGGCAACGATGGCCAAGTCGTCGTGGTCGCCGTCAACACAACGGCCGATGCTGTCACACAGCCAATAACCCTGGACGGAACCAGGGTCCGTCAGGTTCGGTCCTGGGTGACAGACTCCATACGCAGCCTTGAGAAGCAAACGGATATCTCCGGAACGGGAAATGGCTTCATCGCCGCGTTGCCGGCCCAGAGCGTAACGACATTCGTCCTCAATGCCTGACACCTGGCAGCCGCCGGCGCTATCCTGATCCCGCCATCTACATAATTTCAAAGGCAACCGCGGCGCCAGGCACAGACCGCTCCTCCTCCGGAGAATCCATCCCTCCCCCGAAAACATCGCCAATCCGTCCCGCCCTCTTATACGCACTAGTCTGAGCTCCGTCGATACGCCGCACCACTGCGGGCGGGGATCCCCAGCATGCTGAGCCCTCACTCCACCGCGAACCGCCAAGGCTCGGCGGTGTACTGCTCCTGCTCTCCGAGCCCAAGGAGGCGAAGGAGTTGCCGCCCTGACTCGGGTGATTCAGCGTTCCCGTGGCCTACTCGCCGCGGCTGATCTCCAGGTAGCTGAGGCCGCTCAGATCCAACCAGTATCGGGTTGGTGTTTCCACCAGCCTCAGCAGGACACCCTGGCAGTTGCGGCAGCGCACCACAATGCCGGGCGCGTCGGCGTACACAATGGCCTCACCAAAAGCCCTCACTGAACCGCAATGCCTGCAGCGTCCGAGCGCCGCGATGATGTCGATTCGGAACACTTCCGACAGCGCGCCGGCCGTTGCGTTACCATCCAGGTACGGAATCGGATCATGGGGCGGCGCTGCAATATCTTGGTCGTCCGAGTCAGGGACAACGAAATCGTCCGCGC
The DNA here is from genome assembly GCF_042270935.1 of Pseudarthrobacter sp. NPDC055928. Classification (NCBI taxonomy): domain Bacteria; kingdom Bacillati; phylum Actinomycetota; class Actinomycetes; order Micrococcales; family Micrococcaceae; genus Pseudarthrobacter; species Pseudarthrobacter sp. NPDC055928. The sequence goes on along the minus strand of NZ_JBHJZH010000014.1, from coordinate 65,092 downwards.
CGTTCACTGGATACCTCCCGTCCCGCCAAACCGTTCGGTCTTTATCGACTCCACCGGGTAGCCGGCCACCACCAGCCAGTCCGCAACGGTCTCCACGAAAACCGTCTGGCCGCAGATGAACACATCCGGATTCTCCTCAGCTGGGAAGATCTTGCGCAGGAGTGTGTCCGACGTAAGGCGCCCCGGCGTACCCGGCCAGCCCTCCGGCGCCGAGCGCGTATAGACATAGTCGACCATCAGCTTGTCCGATTCACGGTCCAACCGACGCAGCTCTTCGCTGTAAAGCGAAGAATCCGGTGACTTGAGGGAATAAAGCAACCTGAAAGGGGACTCGTTGGTTGAAGCCTCATGAGCGCGGATCATCGACATCAACGGCACCACCCCTGACCCTCCCCCGATCAGTTGCACCCGCTTCCCATTCCCGGGCCGCCAGACAAACCAGCCGCCCACCGGCCCTCTGATTTCCAGCCTGTCCCCGACCGCAAGGTCGCGGACCAGATAAGGTGACACTTCGCCGTCGGGCAGCTCGTCAACCGTGATTTCCAGATGCTCATCCACACTCGCGGATGCCAACGAGTAAGAGCGGATCGCAGTGTACCCGTCCTCGGCGGTGAGGCGGACGTCGATGTGCTGGCCTGCCAGGTGACCCATCAAGCCACCCACGCGCAACCTGATGGTCCGGGCTGTGTCATTTTCCGGGACTCCGCCTACCACTTCGGCGACCTGCCATTGTGTGCTCACGAGACGTGCCTCATGAGTACCGCTCCTCGCGCCACGGGTTGCCGTGAAGATGATAGCCATTCGATTCCCAGAACCCGGGAAGGTCTTCCGCTGTCAATTCCAGGCCGCGAATCCATTTGGCGCTTTTCCAGAAATATAGCTGCGGCACCAAAAGCCGGGCCGGGCCGCCGTGGGCGCGTTCAAGACGTTGGCCATCGAATTCCCAGACCACCCAAGCCTTGCCGCCCAGGAGGTCCCACAGCGGAAGGTTGGTTGTGTAGCCGCCGAAGGAATGAGCTGTGGCGAAGTCGCAGGTGGTTTGGACGTTTTCGAAGAGCGTGTCCAATGAAACGCCACGCCACCGAGTTCCCAGTTTTGACCAGCTGGTCACGCAGTGAATGTCCGCGGTGACTGACTCCTGCGGCAAGGCCATGAATTCGCTCCAGGACCAAGAGAGCCGCCGGCCGGTCTCCGCGACGATGAAAAACTCCCATTCGCCGACGGGAATATGCGGAGCAGGCCCCGCCGTAAGCACAGGAAAATTCTGCGTTTCATGCTGCCCGGGAGGCAGTGCGGGATTCTCGGACCGGCGTCCACGGAAACCGGAAGAAACAATACCCATCATGCACCTCCGCAGTGGAGCCTCACCCCTGCCAGCAACAGTTGATGCCCCCAACGATAAGACAACGTTTGGACGTGGTCTAGGCATCAACTGTTTCAGCTCAGTGCGGGTGAAGGCCTAACCGCTGTAGGTGTCTGACCACCTCGGCGACGACAGTATGTTTGCCCATCACACCGCAGCCTCCACAGTGATATCGGCGAGCTGACCGAAGACTTCGCGGCCTCCGATGATCGAAACCTTGGTATCGATCCTGTCGAAATCTGCCAGGTCGGTCAGGTGCGGGTCGCTGCCGACAACGATCAGGTCGCCCAGTTTCCCCACCTCAAGGGTTCCCTTCTCGGTCTCCTGCCTGGTGGCATAGGCGGCGTCCGAAGTGTATGCGCGCAGGGCAGCCTGCACATCGACGCGCTCGGCATCATTGACCGGGACTCCATTCTTGTTGCGCAGCTCAAGCATGCATTTCATGGTGACCCAAGGGTTCGTCGTAAAAGGCTGTGCCCCGGCCGTATCCGAGTTCCCGGGAAGAATTCCCTGGATCGATCGGAGGGTCTTGATCGCATACTTGGAGGCTCCCGCCGGCAGCCGCTGTTTCGGCTCGTCCGGCTCGGCAAGGACGAATCCTGGGTTCGGTACCGCAATGCCGCCGGCTGTCACTAGGCGCTTTAGCTGCGCGGTACCGAAACTCTCGTTGAAGAAGTGCTCGATCCTCAGGCGGTGGTCCAGATCCGGATACAGTTCGTGGACACGTTCCACCGCTGAAACCGCAATCTCCTGCGCGAGGTCTCCGATGGCGTGCGTACAGACCTGGACCCCGTGTCTCGTAGCCTCGACGAGTTCTTGCACGAGCGTCGGATAAAGCCTGGTCTGACGAGGGGAAATGCGTGCCCGAGGTAGGACTCGAACCGCATTCTAACCCCTGCAAACACTAGGACACCGCGAAAACAGGCGGAATCCGCGGCGGTTCGCAGGTTGTAAGAGGCAGACCGAGGCAAATAGTGTGGACATTGTCCACACTCCCCTAGTTCAGTTCAGGGCACTTTGAACGGTAGTGGCCAGGGGTTCGGCAGTGTCCGCACTTTCGGACCTTGGCGTCCATCGCGGCTGGCAGATTCGCTCCCTGTTCGACAGCCGCGTACGACGGTGTTGTGGTTGGCTGCAGGTCGTCGAAATAACCTGGCGCGGCTAATGCATCTGCCGCTCGTTTCAGCTCCGCTAACTCCGCGGCGGTCAACACCTGATCTGCGAACGCAGCCTCGCGCATCATCTCCAGGAAACGCTCGTTCAGGCCCCGGACCTGTTCCGCGCCCATGCCTCCCTTACCGGCGACCTTGGCCAGTGCTTTCGCTTCGTCGCCGATAATCTTGCCGTCTTCCAGTGCGACAGCCAGCAACTCAAGGTACTCAGCGGCGGCAGCGTCACTTACGTCTCCTGCGCTGATGGGTAGCCGAGACACCAGTGAAGACATCCAACCGTCAGTACCTTTCCTCATAGCCACTGCCCGGGTTACCGGGCTTACGGCTCCCAACTGGTACGGATCGAACAGGCCACGGGCTGGGTCGTGTCCAAACTCAATGGCCCACTGGTAGCGATCAAGCATCAGGGGAAGCAAGGCAGCCGTTGCCCTGACATCACCGAGGGCAGCATGGGCGTCTACGAGCGGTATCCCGGCGTGATGGGCGAGCGTACCGAGCTTGTGGTTCGGAGTATCAAAGGTCTGCTGTCCCAGCCAGAGCGAGCAAAGGGCCGGCAGTGGGGGCGTAGCGAGGCCCGCACGGGCGAATTCAGCGGCGAAAAACCTCTCCTCGAAAACTGCGTTGTGCGCGACAATCACTGCCCCGTCTAAGCGCGCCAAGACCTCCGGCAGGACATCCGAGAAAAGCGGCGCGTTCTTAACAGCATCATTGCTAATTCCATGGACAAAAACTGCGCCCGTGTCACGACCTTCTGGATTGAGCAGCGTGGCGTACTCGTCTTCAATCCGCCCATTCTTATCAACCCGGGCAATCGCCAGTTCAATAACACGGTCACCCTTACCTGGAGAGAACCCAGTAGTTTCCACATCTATCACCGCGAAGGGACCGTCGTGGCTATAACCCCTTCCCGAGGAAGGGCCACCATAGCTAAACAGCTCACCAACGCGCCCGGGTTCGGCAAAACGCATCGGCTGGCCGTGGGCACGATCTGGCCGCTCAACGCGCGGCTGAGTAAAAATCAGTGGCTTGTTGGGCACTTCCACCTTGGCAGCTGCAGGCTGCACGGAAGCCGAACTGCTTTGAACCTGGCGCTTCTTTTTTCGACCTCGCCACCAGAAAAAGCCGACTACAAATAGCAGACCAACTACAACTTCCATGGGCACCCTTCATCGCGGCAAGAGCCTGATATTATCACCGCAATTCACTGACTCCGAAGAATTCATGTTTTGCTAATCGATGCCGGCCGGCGTCCGACTTTGCCCGTCATCTTCGGCGAACACGTTGTGCCGAGCCTTAAGCAATTTTCAGCGGACCACATTGACTTCAACGAAGCATGACGTGGACCAGGTAAATGCCGGCCGGAAGTCATGCCGCTTGAGCCGTCCTCATCGATGAATGAGCAAACACATCTTCTCTGCTTGTCATTCTGATATGGACCATGATCGCTGGGCAGGTCCTCCGCGCAACCAGGGCGCTACCGCGCCGGCCCCCGGCAACGAAAACTTCCCGGGGTGAATTTGGCTGGCTCCGGGACGAAGTTTTCGCTGCCGACGCCGGTCCCCCAAGTTGCGCTCCGGCCCCTCAACCCAGCGGATGGTCCCCTACCAGAACGACGCCCACAACCAACAACCGCAGAAGAAACAAAGGGTGAAGGAGACAAAGGGATCATGGAAAAGCTCACGATCAAAACACCATCAGATGTCCTCAGCTTCATCGGGCACACCCTGGGCTTCTGGCCCCAGGAAAGCCTGGTCTGCATCACCATGCACGACAACAGCATCGGCGCGACCCTCCGCATCGATCTCCCCCGCCAACCAGGGCAGGAACTCCCCTACGCCCGCACCGTCGCCCACTACCTGGCCAGCGACAGCACCGCAACAGCCGTTCTCTTCGCCGTTTACACCAGCGAAACCACCCGAGCCGGCTCGGCCCGGCCGCAGGCCGGAACCATTGCCGCGCTCACCGGGGTCCTCGCCGAGCAGGGCATCACGATCCGGGATGGGCTCTTTGTCGGCGATGACACTTTCTCCCCTTACGACGGCGAACCCGGCACCAGTATCGCCCTGCCCGTTAGCTCCACCCAGACCAGCGCGATCAACGCCGAATTCATCTACCGCGGCAGCTTCGTCGAACCCAGTGACCGGATCACCCTTCCAAGCAGCAAGCAGGCAGAGACCAAAGCGGCCGCCGTCGAACACCACATGGAGAACATCCAGGCCCAGCCGACCGACGCCGCGCTCCTTCAGGGCCGGAGACTCTGGGCTGACATGCTCGACTCACAAGACTTCCCGGCCGATGACGACTGCCACGCCCTGGTCGCCAACCTGCAGTTCCCCGCAATCCGCGATCGGCTCATCGCAGACATACCAGGAATGGACGAACCCGTGCAGCAGGTGCTCTTCGCCCAAACCGAACAGGCCCCGAAATGGTCACGCATCGAATGGGCACAACAACTGCTCCTGCACGCGTACACCCTCACTAGCCCCGAACACGCAGCACCAGTCCTCACAGCCATCGGCTACATCAACTGGTGGGAAGGACGAGGAAGCAAAGCACACCAATTCCTCCAACTCGCCCTCGACAACGACCCCGCCTACCGCCTCGCCCGCCTCAGCGACCAAATGATCGGCTCCGGCCTCGTCGCCGGCTGGAACATGAACAAAAACACCGCCTACAAAGCGCCGCCCTTCGACATGCCGTGAGTCACGAAACCGGAACCTCGAGTCCGCATTCATCTCCAGCGACCCCCGGGCGGTCAGCAAAGACTTACCCGGTTGCTACCGCCCATAGTGAGAAGCAATGCCAGATTCCAACTAGTAGGCATCACAGCTTTACGGAACGTGGGTTATCGGCGTTGGAAAACGGACGGGGAGGGCCTTAGAAGGGGGTCTCAGATCAGTGTACGAAGGCCGGTACGCAGGAATCATTGAAGGGTGGCACAAAGCTGCCCGCGATGTCCTGCCAAGTGATTTCAGCGAGGCCCCGGAGCTCGGCAATGTCCTCGAAGAGCTGGTCGATCAGGACAGCTAATGCTTCCCACAGCGCATCCGCCAGGCGCTTGCCTGGAACAGGCTTACGTCCCGCTGCGCCGGCGTGACCGATTCCATCGAGTCCAGATCCCCGGCCTCCAGGTCGTTCGGTTCATCAGCGCTGAGGTCTTCAGGACGCTCAAACCCCAGCTGCTCATGGCTGATGCCGGTCAGCTCCTGTCCGACGTGCATCAGGTGCTCGACGCAGGTCTCGTGCTCTGGGGTCATACGCCTGATGCTACAGGTCAATACCGATCACTCCTTCAGACCCGGAACGGGGTTCGGTCAGGCGGGCAGGCAATGGTTGAAGCCCCCGAATGGCCGTATGCAGGTTGACGAAGGCCGGTTACCGGCTCAAAGACAGGCGGAAGGGCCGCGCAAGGAGCCCTTTGTCCGTTCTCATTGCATCGAACCTGTCCGCCTACGGACCATGATTCTCATCGAACCTGCAAGTGCTTCAAGGCGGCAATAGGAGCCGAGAGGCACCCGCAGACGACCCTCAGCAGCTGAGCCATCGCCTCCGGGCATGAGCAGCCCGAACCTGGGAACACAGTTATCGGGTGCATCGCACTATCAGTGCTGCGACATCATCTGGGAGCGGGTCATGGTTAAGGTGCTGGCGCTCCACGTTCTTGAATTCATCGACTGTGAGATTCTTGCTGATTGCGTCCCATGCACATTCGCAAGATTGTCTTGATGCCGTCTGGACGCACTGCGCAAGGAAGCGATTCTGAGTTTCCTTGTCGTGCTTCGAGGTGCATCCCCCGAGGCTGAAGAAAAGAAGAGCGACAGAGACCACAGCAGCGGTGCGACGAAATCTAGTCATTTGGACACACCAACGGCATTTCTGTGCAGAAAGATTCTGCAGCCAAGGCGTGTCCCACTAGGGATCCCATCGCCGCCCCGGCTTGTTGTCCGCGATGCGCGTCGATAAGCCGTCTGGCCTGCATCAGTATGAGGTTGGTTATGCTCACGGACAGGTTCCTTTCGCTTCGCCCCGACGCTATCTGTTGACCATAGGCGGATGTCTCAGCACGCAGAGTGCCAATGAGGTTGAGGACCTCATAGAGCGTGGGTATTTCTCGGATGTCCGCTGGCATTTCCCGTTCTGACTCTATTATTCGGATGAGAGGAACTAGAGCGTCGCGATCCGGAATTGAACCCGCACCAAAGAGAGCTTGTCGGAGGAGCTCATCCCTCAGAGGAAGATTCGGCAACGTCAGCACCATGAACTGCTGTGCGAGAAGCTTCGCGCCAGAAAGACCTTGGAGAGGTGCTCTATCGTCCGCCTCGTCTATCTCACGCTGAAGACGGTCTGCGAAGTGAACTCGGAGGTCTGCAAAAGAGGCTGCTATTTGAGTTGAAGGGGGATCGCTGCCGCCGCACTGGAGGCAAGGTCGCTCGATGGTCCTATAGCGGTAACCATCACCAAGCCACGCACGATCGAAGCCCGACAGTTTCACCTCTCCGATTCCCCATGGATCGTCGAGCGCGCAGTCCTCCGGTGTCAGCGGCGAGCTGCACTGCCATACAGACAACAGAACCGACTCGGGAAATGTACCGTACTCCCCCCAGAGACGGTATGCCCTCAGGTTTGACGTCTGGACTCTGACGCGTTCCATGAGGGTGCCCTCGAAAGCCACCACGAAATCCAGTTGAAGCTTGCCCAGGAACAAGGACTGATCTTTTGTGAGCTGTTTTCTCACAACATCGACCCATTCGGCCTCGAAGCAAATGGTCAGCCGGCGGTCAATCGAGGCGGCGCTCCCCTCAGTCACCCTGCTGATGCGACGCGCCGACCTGATCTCTGAAGGAAGAAAACGAATCGCCTCCGCATCGGTCATTTCAAGCAACACCGGATTGACGAAATTCGTTCGGGGTGTGCAATCCCCGATCCGGCCCGGTCGCCAAGGCGCCTCAACGGTAACGTCGAGGTCAAGGTCCCTACTTCCCTCTGGCAAATTGGACAGAGGAAGCATTGCCCCGGACAAAGGATTCACTCCAACTTCAGATCTGTATCGCTGCTGAATCCCTCCAAGCCAGTCGCGCACCAGCTCGAACTGCTGGAGATAGAAATCTAGCGCCTTCGTTGCAGCATGACCGTCGGTTGACCAATTACGTAGGTTCTCTGAGTAGTCGGTTCCCACGTCGAGGAGGTTCTGGAGTCGCTGAGGGGCAACGGTGTCGGCGAAAGCTGGATTTTCGAGCAACAGCCGGGCATAGGCCCGCGATGCGAGTGACCACTGCTGCATATTCGGAATTCGATCTTGGCTAAGAGGTGTGATCCCGGCGGCCGCTCCGGCACGTTGCAGGTAGTTCTCGTTACCGGCGTATGGCGCCTGAAGCTCTTTGAGGAGGTTGCTTGGATCGGTGGGACGTGAATCTCCTCCAATGGCTGCACGATCACTGGCAGTCCTCGTACCCCATGTGTAGAGAAGACTCTCAAGTTCCCTGAACTCAGCAGTGGTCATATCTCCAGCAGCGGTCTTAGCCCGATCTATGGCATCCAAAAGCGGGCGCACAGCCGCATCATAGTCTCGCTGCCGCTCATCAGTTTGCCAATCCGCGACATCCTGGAGTAACGCAACTAAAGTCGCGCGGATGGATCCCGCCTCCTGGCTCAGGCGACGGAGACCGTAGTTGATGTTGTTGAGCTGAGCAATAGTAATGTCTTGTATCGCCGCTAGCCGGCGATCTATCTGGTCAAGGCGAAGGCGCATGTCCGACCGAAGCTTGATGATCTCGTCATGGACTCGCCGAACCTCGGCTATGACTCCGTCCTCAGCGGTAGTCCCAGCGAACGCTGCGAAAAGGGCCAGAGCCGCCCCGACAACACCTGCCGTAAGAGCCGTTGCCGATGCGACCGCCGTGAGTGTTAGCGCAGCACCGGCTTCACCGAGTGCGGCGGCGCCCGTCGTAAACTCAACAAGCGCGACGGCCAAGCCAATACTGGCCATTCCCACCGCTTCGAACTGCTGACCTGCCCGCTGGTCGATGAATCCGATCATCGAGGACAAAAGGAATATGGCAGCGCGGGCTCCCGCGATCCGAGTTTGGTATTCACTGTGCTTTCGCTCTCGCTCATTGCGCTTTTCCTCTTCTTCAGCTGCCCTCAGGTCTCGGATAACCTGCGCTTCTAGATGTTTAAGAATTTGCACCTGAGTGTCGGAAATAGCGTTGAGGTCCTTATGTAGGGCATCGATATTTTCATGGACTTGCTTGAATTGATCTTCCAGGTTCTTTTTGAGGTTTTCGAGTGAGACCTGGACCTCTTTCACTCCGCGGTAGCTGCTGCCATGGATCTGCTGCAAGCGCTCGACCTGCTCTGAGATACCTTCCTGCGACAACAGGAGTCGGACGATTGGGCTGATGCTCGCGTAGTCGTCTAGATTGCCTTTCAGCGGCACACCGGTCGAGCGGCCAACGAGGATGTCGGCCGTGGTACAGAAGTTTTCTTGGCCGGAATCGTTGTTGCATTGGTGCCAAGCTTCGGCATACAGCCTCCGAGCATGACCGTGTAGGGCACCGCTAGAGTCACCACGTAGGGCGCGATTGTAGGCGGTCTCAAGATCGAGGTCGTTCTTCCAGCTCTCGATAAACGGGCGATCCACGAAGCCTAGGATTTCGGCCCCGGCGGCTCCTGCGCCTTCGAGAGGACCCACTCCCGTCGCCGTACCAACAGCCTCAAGGACTCTCATCGCGACGCCGAGTGCCTCAGACTGATTCTTATACTTAGCTAAATCGTCGTAGCCGAGGGCATCGGCCGCCTTCGCCCACTCGGACTTCATCGCCAGAAACTTCCTAGTCGCTTCGGCGCGATCCATCCCAGGATTTTCGCGATGGAGCTGCGCCAGATATGCGTAATCGATCGCGTTCTGAAGGTAGTCCGGGTGGTCTGCTCGTTCGGACACTGCAGCGAGATACGCAGCGCCTTCGGCCTGGCCCGGAGTTAGTTTGTCGTCCAGCGCTTTTGCTGGCAAAGCCGGAAAAACCGCGGACGAAACGAGTACTAGCGCAGCAGTCACCAAGACAGTGAAAGGGTTCTTCGCTCGCATGCTCGCACCTGGATTCGTTAGCAACCGAGCGCCAATTCGCTTCGGACGAATATAGCGGCTGGAGTGTCCATGACGAGCTGACACCCAAGCCCGTTACTACTGCGTTACTGTGTCCGGTCCTTCAACAGCAGTGCTTGGCTTGCAGCCGGACGGGTCGGCATGTGCCTCGGAGAGTGTGCCGCAGGGCTTTCCGGAGCCGTACTCAGATGGACGCCCTCATGTTTGGCAATAGCGGCAGCATCCTGCGGTCGATCTTCGGGCGCCGCGAATCGGGTTGACGAAATCTCCATTATCGGCGTTTAAAGCACGGGAGTAGAAGTAGTTGCGTGCACTCCCGTTTCATGACGGATCTAAAGTTTCCCAGAGTCAGAAATTGGCGCAGACCGCAAGCGAACTGCTGCAACCATTCTGATGGGCTGCATTCAGCACTGAAGCTGGAGGCTCCATGCATCTAGTGCATGTTGCCACGGTAGCTAAGTCACTTCTCACCAGTCAGCCTTCCTGAATTGCCCAAAAACCGGTCCGACGGGCGATGAGAGTCTGCGCGTCGAGGGCCACGCCGACCAGGCCAAGGGGCAGGTTGAAGCAGGCCGGCGAGAAGGTCAAGGACGCCGTCAAGAAAGGCCTGCCGAGACCCCGACAAAAGGGGCGCACTCACGGGGGGCGCCCCTTTGCTGTGCTCGGCGAAGATCGACGAGTTCCTAGGGCGTGCTGCGGGTTAAGGGTTTCGCTGGTTTCGCTCCCCACCCGGGGCAAATAACGGGGGCCGTCCGGCTTGGCCAGTGTCGTGGCCTGGGCGCGGAGTTCTTCGACGCGGGCCGCTGCGAGCAGGGCCATGGCCTTCTCGTGTTCCACGGCCGCCTTGCGCGTCTCTTCCTGGCTGCGGGCCAGCTCATCCTGCCGGGCCTTCTCCGTGGTGATGGTCTGAATCACTGACTCCAGATAGTCGGCGTCCGCGACGGCAGATCTCATCCTCAGTAGGCGGATTGATGCGCAACACCACTTCACTGCCCCACACCTCATCGGCGCCCACAATCAGAGCACCCGCTTCGGAATCATCACAGAAGAGGCCGACTCCCCCGCCTTTCTCGACCACAACGTCGTAGCCCATCTCCGCCAACTGCCTGACTGTGACAGGTGTCCCCGCCACCCTCGTTTCGAGACCTAACCGGGCCACGATGCCAATACGTGTCACTTTTGCCCTCTACTCTCTTAGATGGGTAACGTGGCCCAGCGGGAATCCGCGCGAGACAACCGACCGGGGTGGAACAACCGCCCGTTCATTCTTTCGGAGGCCCCCACCCGGTCCAGGTACGGTGTGATGCCGCCCAGGTGCAGCGGCCAGCCGGCCCCAGCAATCATGCACAGATCAACGTCTTCCGGAGCGGCAACGACGCCTTCATCCAGCAGAAGCCGAATCTCCTCCGCCAACGCCAGTTGAACACGTTCCAAGAGTTTTTCAGAGGTGATCGGTGACGTGCCGACCTCCAGCACGTCCAGCGTGGACTGCGGGACCTGACGGAGGCCGTCCTCGTCAGTGGCCCAGATCCCCTTGATCTCCCGGTCAATGAGCTTCTGCTGGTTCGCCGAGACAGGAAACCGGTCACCAAAGGCTGCATTCAGGGATTCGGTAACGTGCTGGGCCACCGGAATGCCGATCATCGCCAGTAGGGTGAATGGCGTCATCGGCAGGCCCATCGGTTTGAGAGCGTTGTCAGCGGTTTCGGCCGGAGTGCCTTCATCGAAGGCACGGATGACTTCACCCATCAGCCGCAGCAGGACGCGGTTGACCACAAAGGCGGTGGCGTCCTGTGTCAGTACCGTGGTTTTCTTCAGGGCCTTACCCAGCACAAACGCTGTTGCCTGGGCCACGTTGCTGGTCATGGGGGCCGGGACGATTTCCAGCAGGGGCATGACGGCCACGGGGTTAAAGAAGTGGAACCCAATCACCCGTTCGGGATGCAGCAGGTCCGCCGCCATCTTGGTGACGGACAGCGAGGAGGTGTTGGTGGCGAGAATGCACTCATCCGAGACGATGGCTTCGACCTCTGCGAAGACCTGTTTCTTGACGGAAAGCTCCTCGAAGACAGCCTCGATCACAAAATCCGCGTCAGCCAAGACTTCCTTGCTGACCGAGCCAGTGACCAGCGCCTTGATTCTCCTGGCGTCATCGGCAGAAATCTGTTTCCTGGCGAGGAGCTTATCCACCTCGGCGTGGACATAGCTCACGCCTTTGTCCACACGGCCCTGATCGATATCGGTCAGGGCCACCGGTACCCGAAGCTGCCGGGCGAAAAGCAGCGCCAACTGGCCGGCCATCAGGCCAGCACCAACGACGCCGACCTTCCGGACGGGCCGCGCGAGATCCGGATCTGGCGCCCCGGAGGGATTCTTGGCCCGTCGCTGGAGCAGATCCAGGAGTGCGTACACCGAATTCTTGAACTCGGGCGTCAGGATCAGTTCGGTGAGCGCTCGGATCTCAAGTTCCGCGGATTCGGATTGGGTCAGGGTCCGGCCGCGTTCCAGCAGATCCAGCACGCGTGACGGTGCCGGCGCGCTGGTGGCATTCCTCGCCGTGATGAAGGCGTAGCCCGCGTCCAGAGCGGCGTACCAGTCTTCATCGGAAACGCAGGCCTTTTCGCTGCGCCGGGCTGCCAGCGCATGGACGACCTGCCGGTCGCTGGCGATGATCGAGCCCGCCCAGGCGATGGATTCCGCCAGGAAATCGGCTGGTTCGTAGATGGTGTCGGCAATCCCCAGATCATGGGCCGCCGTGCTGCTGAGGGCCCTGTTATTGCTGAGCGCGTTCTCAATCATCACCTTGACTGCGTTGCGCGGGCCGATCAGCCGCGGCAGCCGGTACACGCTGCCCCATCCGGGGACCAACCCCAGATACGCCTCCGGCAATGCGATTCCGTTTGCGCCTGCGGAGACCGACCGGTAGTCGGCGGCGAGGGCTGTTTCCAGTCCCCCGCCAATCGCTGCACCGTTGATAAAAGCGAAAGTGGGTACCGTCATCTCCGCGAGGACACCGAATACATTGTGGCCAAGGGCCGCGATCTCCCGGGCCGCAGCCGCGTCCGTGAGGCTCCGCATGGCCGTCAGGTCCGCGCCAGCGACAAAACTTCTGCCGTGACCGGTAATACCGACCCCGGCAAACTCTCCCGCCGCTGCACGATCCCCGACCTGCTGAAGGAGTGTGCCGAGTTCGTTCAGTGACTCGGGGCTGAAGGTGGCCGGTTTGCGGTCGCGGCCCGTCAACGTAATAAGGGCGAACGTGCCCAGTCCGGGCAGCTGGATCTCCTCCAGGGACGGATATGCAGTGCTCACACCCGGTTCGTACTCCACCAGGTACTCGCCCGCCATTGGACCCGAATTCATGGAAGAACGTGCTTCGGCTGTCATGCCCTCATTCCTTCCCGACCGCGGCGGCGCCAGATGATGACGTCGACGTCGACCGTGAAGACGTCGGTGCCCTCCAGATCACACAGTGCGCCGTGGAGCAGCACCGGCGCTCGGATTTCCGAGGACAGGTCGACCTCGACCACGGTTACGGAGCCGGTGAGGGTACGCGCCTGCAACACTGGCTTCAGAAACCGAACACTCTGCAGGCTGCGTCCGGCGAGCACATCGAGCCGACTGTAAACGGACTCCACAGCGAGTCGCTGGAAGATGCCGAGAGTGTGCACACCGCTGGCGATGACATCGCCAAAGTAGCCGGTTCGGGCAGCCGCGATGTCGGTGTGAAACGGCTGTGGGTCCCACGCGGTGGCGTACTCAACGATCTCGTTGCGGGTCGGAGTGTGCTCGCCGAGCTGGAACACGTGGCCGACGATGAGGTCATCGGCGGTGAGCATGCCGCGGGCGACGGTCACCGGGCGCTCCATCCGCCGTCCATCACCCAAGACGCGCCGGTCGCCATCGAAGCAGCGTCGGAGGTGAACCAGGCGACGAGCTCGCCGATATCTTCTGGTTCGATCGGGCGTTTGATTGTGCTGCGCTTGAGCAGCACGGTCTCCACCACCTCCTGATCGGAGATGCCGTGCGCGGTCGCCTGGTCGCCAAACTGCTGTTCGACGAGTGCGGCGCGAACGTATCCTGGGTTGACGTAGTTGCTCGTAACCCCGCGAGGGCCGCCTTCAGCTGCGACAACTTTCGACAGACCCTCAAGGGCGTGCTTGGCGGTAACGTACGCGACGGTCACGTTCGCACCGCGGGCCGCAAGCGCGCGCACGCACGCCTCCCCGATCCCACCGCCCGCGCCAGTTACCAGCGCCACTCGGCCCTGTAATTCACCCATGATCACTCCGTTCAGTTTCTCAGATCGTCGCAGCCCGCGGGTGCCGCCAGGCCCCGCGGAGGTATTGCGGCGGGTATGGCAAGGTATCCCGGTCCAGCCCGAGTTCGTGGCCAGCGCGCAGCGGCCAGCTCGCGTCTCGCAGCGCGGCGCGGCCGATGAAGACGGCGTCCGCTGCGCCCGAAGCGAGCACCTCGTCGGCTTGGGTTGCCTCAACAATGAGTCCGACTGCAGCCGTCGGGATGCCGGCCCGCTCCCTGATCTCTTTGGCGAACGGTACCTGATAGCCGGGACCGACCGCGATCCCGCCAGCAGGGCCGACGCCCCCAGACGACGCGTCGATGAGATCGACGCCGAGCGGCTCGACGAGAGCGGCGAGTCGGGCGCAATCGGCCGTATCCCAGCCGCCGTCCACCCACTCCGTGCCAGACAGGCGCATGAACAGCGGCTTATGCGCAGGCCAGCGGCGGCGAACGCTCTTGACCACTTCGGTCGCGAAGAGGCTTCGGGCTTCAAAATCACCGCCATAGGCGTCAGTGCGGTGGTTCGACAGCGGAGACAGGAACTGGTGAATCAGGTAACCGTGGGCGGCGTGCAGCTCGACGACGTCGAACCCGGCCCAGTGGGCTCGTTCTGCGGCGTCGCCGAAAGCCTCGACCACTGTGCCGATGTCATCCAAAGTCATCGCATGCGGGGCCGGCAGCCCGGGTAGTGGCGTGGTGGTAGGACCCCAGGTCTGCCACCCGCCTTCTTCCATTGGCACCGCGCCACGGTGAGGTGCGTGGAGGGCGTACGTAGATGCTTTGCGTCCAGCATGCGCGAGCTGGATCCCGATCGCCGCACCCTGGCTGTGCACGAACTCCGCGATCCGCCTCCAGGCAACCGCCTGGATGTCACTCCACAGACCTGTGTCCTGCGGGCTGATTCGCCCGACGGGATCTACCGCAGTCGCCTCCGCCATGACGAGACCGAAGCCACCCGCCGCGCGGGCGCCAAGGTGCACGAGGTGCCAGTCGCTCGGAACACCGTCCATTGCCTCCACCGAGTACTGGCACATCGGCGACAGCCAGACGCGGTTACGCACCGTGAGCCCACGAATCGTGAGCGGCGCGAACAACCGGGATGCCGTAGCCGCGGCCCCACGGCTGCTCGCTCGCGCGATCACGACAGGCGCTCCAAAACAACTGTCATACCCTGGCCGCCACCGACGCACATCGTCACGAGGCCGGTCTGCTTGTCGTGCCACTGCAGCGAGTTCAGCATGGTCGTAACGATGCGGGCGCCGCTCATGCCGAACGGGTGACCAACCGCCAGCGCACCGCCGTTCACGTTGAGTCGGTCGAGTTCGATCCCGAGTTCTCGCTGGGACGCGAGAACTTGGGCAGCGAACGCCTCGTTGATCTCGACGAGGTCAACGTCGCCGATCGACATTCCGGCTCGCGTCAGAGCGCGCCGGGAAGCCTCGACGGGGCCAAGTCCCATGATCTCCGGCGACAGGCCCGAGACTCCCGTCGAGATGATGCGGGCCAGGGGAGTCACGCCGCGGCGCTTCGCTTCTGTGGCGCTCATGATCACGAGCGCCGCAGCGCCGTCGTTGAGCGGGCAACAGTTCCCCGCAGTTACCGTCCCATCCGGACGGAATATGGGTTGCAGGCCGGCGAGGCCCTCAGCGGTGGTATCCGGCCTGGGCGAGTCGTCCGCAGACACGGTCGTGCCGTTCGGCGTGACGACCGGGGTGATCTCACGCGCCCAGAACCCACTTGCGGCAGCTTCCTTTGTGCGCTGCTGGCTGCGGAGTGCGAATGCGTCCTGGTCTTCGCGGCTGACTCCCTTCAGCTGCGCGACATTCTCCGCGGTGTGCCCCATCGCGATGTAGATGTCGGGAAGGCCGCCCAGCTGGCGAGGATCCGACCACACTTTTCTGCCTTCGGCGAAGGTCGCGGTGCGCTGCTGTGCGGGGTCGAACTTCAGGTTGACCGTGTCGGGAAGGAAGTCGCTGGTGCCCTTGAAGGCGCGACTGACCGCCTCGACTCCGGCGCTGACAAAGACATCGCCCTCCCCCGCTTTGATGGCGTGGAAGGCCATGCGCGTGGTCTGCAGACTCGAGGCGCAGTAGCGCGTCACCGTCGTCCCAGGGACGGAGTCCCAGCCGAGCAGGGTCGTAACCACGCCGGCCATGTTGTACCCCTGCTCACCGCCTGGGCAACCACACCCAAGCATGAGATCTTCGATGTCGGAGGGGTCGAGCCCCTCGACAGATTCGACCGCGGCGCCGACTATCATCGCGGCGAGGTCGTCCGGGCGGACTTCTTTGAGCGAGCCCTTCATGGCGCGTCCTATCGGCGAACGTTTCGCCGCGACGATCACTGCTTCTACCATCTCATTTCCTTCCACATCGATGATTGGCCGGTCGTTCCGGCATCACTGCCACCGCAGCTGGTCTGCCGTCGTGGCCGCAAGGATTTCCACGTGGCGCGTGAGTTCGGCGGCGTCGACCACATCGCCGGCGCCTTCACCTGCGCGGTAGCGCCCCTGCACGCCGAGTGTAATGACTGCGAGGCGCCATGCGGCGAAAGCCACGTAGTACCCCAGGTCGCTGAGGTCCAGTCCGCTGGCTGCAGCGTACTGGCCCTCGATCGCATCGCGGGGGCTGAATCCGGGCAGCCCGCTCCCTTTCGGCAAAATGTCGGCAAGCTCCGCACTCGGCTGCCAGTACAACACCATCCAGCCGAGGTCTACGAGGGGGTCCCCCTGTGTTGAGAGCTCCCAGTCGAGTACCGCTAGCACGCCGCCCTCCGGCGATAGGACGCAGTTGTCGAGCCGGTAGTCGCCATGAATAAGGGCGGTGGTCTGCTGCGCGGGCATCGCCTTGAGGAGCTGCGTGTGCAGCCGGATCAAGTCAGCGGCACATGGTGCGTTCTCGTGGACCTGCACCGCCCAGCGTCGCAAGTTCCGCTCCAGGTAGCCGGTTGGCTTCCCGAGCGTCTCGAGCCCAGCTGCGGCCGGGTCGACCCTATGGAGCACGGCAAGTTCGTCGATCATGGCTGCACCGGCGCGTCCTCTCGCGGTCTGCGAGAGGGATTCTGCCGTATCAAGGTCCCGCACGATCACGCCGTCCACAAAATCCATGAGGTAGAACGGAGCGTCAATCGGCCCGTTGTCCTCCGACGCCGCTATCGGGATCGGAACCCGAACCGGTGAGGTCGCGCTGAGTGCGGTGAGGATGCGGTACTCCCGGAGGACATCATGTGCGCCCTGCGCCTCGATGCGTAGCGGCGGGCGTCGCAGCACGAGACGCCTGCCGGTCGAGTCGGTGAGCAGGTATGTCAGGTTCGACCGTCCTGCGGCGATGAGACGACTCTCGACGAACCCCGCCAGGCCGTCGACACGGTCCCGGGCCCATGCAGAAAGCGCGTCGAGCGGCAATCCGGCCGCCCGCGGCGATGCCGCCGCACTCATCATGACTTCGCCTCCCAGCGCTGTGCCTCGAGCTTCGCCGTAATGTCCGCCCGCAGCTGCTTCTTGGCGACCTTGCCGACGGGGGTCAGCGGCAGCTCGGTGACGAGTTCCACCCGTTCAGGGAGTTTGAACTTCGCAAGGCCCTGCTCCAAGAGGTAGGTGGCGATGGTCTCGACAGTCGGTGTTGGCTGACCGCCACGGGCGACGATGTAGGCGCACACCTTCTCCCCAAGCTCGGGGTCGGGCATTGCGACGATCGCGGCTGAGACGACAGCGGGGTGGGCACTGAGCTGCGACTCGATCTCGTCTGCGTTGATCTTCTCGCCACCTCGATCGATGTTGTCCTTGATCCTGCCCTCGATCGCGTAATAGACCCGGCCGTCGACCTCCGTCGCACGCGCGAGGTCACCGGTTCGGAAGAACCCGTCGGGGGTGAGGGCACCCGCGTTGTACGTCTCGGCGTCGTAGTACCCGAGAATTGTGTACGGCCCGCGGGTTGTAAGCTCGCCGACCTCGCCGGTTGCCACCTCGTTACAGTTCTCGTCAACGAGCCGAACCTCGTCGAGCGGATGAATCGGGACCCCGACTGTGTTACGCCGCAGCTCCGCAGTTGCGTTCCATGGAGTCGCCATGATGAGCCCCTCGCCCATGCCAAAGACGCCGAGGGCGCGTAAACCCAGCTCCTCCTCGAATCGCTTCGCGTGCTCTACGTTCTGCGGCCCGACACACACCCGACGCAGCGAGGAGGTATCGGCCGCGCGAAACTCGGGCGATTCCAACATCCGGAATGCGACGGTCGCGTTGATCACCATGTCGCTGACCCGCTCCTGTTCTATTAGCTTCGCCATTACCGCCGGGTCGACCCGGGGCGCCAGCACGGCGGTACCGCCGACCATGTGCGAGGCGACCAGAGAGAGCACGAGCCCCGCGTTGTGCATGATCGGCAGTACATGCATTGACACGACCCGCTCGTCCCAGCCCCAGAATGCGCCCCACGTTCGCGCGTTGCAAACGTAGTCGCAGTGCAGTCTGGGGATGAGCTTCGGGGTACCGGTGGTCCCCCCCGACAATTGCAGCAGAGCAAGTCCTTCCGAATTGAGTTCGGGCAAGGCACCGATCGGTTCGTTGACCAGTTCCTCGAGCGCGACGCCGCCGTCGATCCTGCCGCGGACGGCTAGCACGACCTCGAGGTGGTCGTGGCGCTCCCGCATGGTGACGGCGAGTGCCGCGAGGTCGGCGCGGGGCCAGTCAGCTTGTGCGACATGGACTCTTGCGCGCGTAAGCGCGATAAGGTCGCTGATCTCTTTCTCGCGATGCTGTGGCAGAGCGCAAACAGGCACCGCTCCCGCGAGAATGAGTCCGTAGAGAGCAACGATTGTTTGCACCGTGTTGCCCGACTGCATCACAGCGGGGTCGCCGGGCCTGATGCCGCGGCGGATCAATCCGCTTGCGACCGCCCAGGCCTGCGCGATTAACTCTCGATATGTGATCGACGAGCTGTCATCGACCACGGCAACCCGATCGGGGAACTGCTGAGCCACCTGGCGTAATTCATCCCCGATTGTGCGTCCCGCCCATGCCCCGGTCGATCGGTAACGCTCGATGAGCTCCTCCGATCGTCGTGGGAATGCACCGTCAGGCACTGGCGACCTCCATATCTGGAGCGTCGTGGGGCAACGGATGGTCGGCCGGAACCACCTGGCTGAGCAGCGCGGTCGCACAGCCAGGGCAGAAGATCTGCCGAAACACCACCAACTCGTCGATATAGGTCGCTGAGTCAGCCCAGATGTGCGGACCGGCCGCCGCAGGCGCGGCCTCGTCCCTCGGTAGGCGCGCAAGGTAGTCGGCTCCGGCCGCGCCGAGCGTCTCGCCGCAGTGCCGACAAGCGACGCTGGAGCCGCTCATTGTGACGTTGATGTCGAGCGAACCGTCACCGCCTGGTATCAGCGCCGCCGGGTCGAGCGGACGCGTCTCGCCCGCCACTTCGGCTCGCGCCAGACGGTCTCGCCTGATCGTCTCACGACGGAGGTGTGTGGCCGTATCATCGACTTCGCCGTCGTTGGTGAAAACCACTCCGTACAAGTCGTGCGCCGCCTGCTTCGACACTCTCGCCTCGGTGACGTCGTCGGCGACCGCCTTTGCTTTCCGTAGGATCGGGTCCCCGTAGCCACCACCGCTCTGCCAATGCACGAACACAGCATCATCCAGCCCGATGGACGTTTCGACCTCCGCGCCAATCACATCCTGCACCCCACCGAGATCGGTGACCTCCTGCGGAATGCGGCCGGCGGCGAACGCGGCGCGCACGTCGCTGCCACGGACGACGATGTCGAGCTGAGTATTGCCCGGGTATCCGCCGGCCAGGCCCGTGTTCATCGCTGTCGCCTTTCCAGATCCCGAGAACACGGCGCTCATCGGTTCGGGAGTGCCATGCGGTATCAAACACACGGAACCACTCATACCGCCTCGCTGCATGCCGGGGCCGCCGGAGTCCGTCTCCTCCCTTCGCCACAGAAGCAGGACGGGCGACGTGAGTTCGGTCATCTCGGCGTCGGGAGCCCGACCCATCGGGATGACGAACATGCCGCCGGTGTCCTGGCCGTCGCGAGTCACTCCGGCACCATAGCCGCCGGCCATCGTGTCCATCACCAACGAAACGAACGGAATCTGCTGGTCGTTGACGCCTGCCAGTGCGACCATGTCGAAAGTCCCGCCACAGACCGACTGCACGGACTCGCGCATGGCCGGCCTGGAATCGAGCATCTTCGCGAAGCACTCGTTCACGAGGTTGCCGACAGCCCAGGCCGGCCCAACGGGGCCCTTGCCGACAGCAGCGGGGAAAGACGCATTGATCATGGAGCCTTCGTCTACGATGATGTCGAAGCAGCGCATCAAACCGCCGGCCGCCCACGGAATGTCACCAGCGAGCACGGGGAGCAGCGTCGACATGATGCCGGCACGCACTCCCGAATACGGGCAGTTGATCATTCCCGTCTGCTCGCTTGTTCCGCGGAAGTCGAAGGTCAAGTGGTCGTCGGTCTTCGTGAGAGCGAGTTCAATTTTGTAGATGCCGCGGTCTCCCATGCCGGAGTGCTCCTGGTAGCCGGTGGCATACCAGGTGCCGTCGGGGAGTGACCGGAGTTTCGACCGAAGCCGAGTCTCGGCGTCGTTCATGATGCGCTTCATGACCGCCTTGACCGTGTCCGCACCGTAGGTCTCCAGCAGTTCGCGGAGCCGGCTTCGAGCCGTCATATTCGCGCCCACCTTCGCACGCAGGTCAAGCGCAACGAGTTGCGGCATGCGCGACCGTCGGGTCCAAACCTCCTCTACATCGCGTTGGATGACGCCGTCCCGTACGACCTTGATCGGTGGCGTCGGCAGTGACTCCCAGAAGATGTCCTGGGCGCGCGGCGTCCACGAACCAGGTGCGACACCGCCCACGTCGAGTTCATGTGCGACCGCTGACGACCAACCGAAAAGCTGACCGTCGAAGAAGTATGGAGCGAACACAGTCGCGTCGTTCTGGTGGAGACCGCCGCCGACCCACGGGTCGTTGCACAGGAACATGTCGCCGTCGTTGATCCCCGGGTTCTCGGCGCGGTTCTGAAGAGTCCAGTACACAGCGAGATCCAGCGAGGCGGACAGAAAGGTGTTGTAGAGCCCGATCTGTACCTCCTGACCGAGTTCGTCGCAGATGGCGAAGTCGAAGTCATTCGCCTCTGTTACGACGATCGAGCCGGACATCCTCTTCAGGGTGTCGCCCATCTCGTCGGTGATCGACCAGAGTCGGTGGCGGATGACCTCGTAGGTCAGGGGGTCCACACCGTCGATCACGTCCTGCGAGACGGTGTGGAGTTTCAAGTTTGCTGGGACACTTGCCCGCAGCACGTCGAGATCGATTGGACGGCTATTGAATATTTCCGAGCCTGGGATGCCGCTCATTTCTGAGTCTCCGTTCCATGAGTGAGAACCAAGTTTCCAAGGTGGTCGATCTTGGCTGTATCGTTCGCCGAGACCGTTACTGTGGTGGTGGGCACTTCCACGATGGCGGGCCCCGTAATGGTGTGGCCCGGCCGCAGCTTCAGATAGTCGTAGATCGGCGTCACCTCGAAGCCCCGTGCGGGGTCGATGAGCACCGGGCGATGCCCGACGATCGCCTGCTCGACCGTGAGACCGTTCGCCGGTTCCGCCGTCGGAAGTCGCACCTCGGTCGGCATGACTCCGACCGCTCGAACCCGATACGTGATGAACTGGAAGCCCGCACCGGCGAATCCGGTGCCCTTGCCGAAGGCCTGAGCGTAGCGCTCCTCGAATGCCGCAACGATACCCGCAACGTCTGTCTCGGTTAGGATGCCGCTCGGCGCCGGGGCGGCCAGCTCTGCCAGCTGCATTGTGTACCGCACGTCGACCTGGCGGTGAATCACGATTTCGGTAAAATCGATGTGCTGCTTCGCCAGCGCCTCACGGGCGTCCCGTTCCAGCCCCTCGAAGACCTCATTGACCTTCGCGGAAGGCACCGGGTAGAAGCCCGGGTCCGAGATCTCCTTCACGATGGAGACATCGCTCGCAGCCAGCCCATACGCAGAGAAGGCCGCCGCAGAAGAGCCGAGTGGCACCACGGTCGCCTGCACGCCCAGATCGGCACCGTATGCGAAGCAGTGGACGGGTCCGGCACCGCCGAATGCATACATGACGAACTCGCTCGGGTCACGCCCTGACTCTACGACGACCTTGCGGACGAGGTCCGCGGTCTGCGCGTTCTGCACTGCGAAGATCGCCGCAGCTGCCTCGTCCACCGTCATGCCGAGCGGGTCCGCGATGTGTTCCCGGATGGCCTCCCGCGATCGCTCGATTGAGAGCCTTTTGCGCCCGCCAAGGAAATTCTCCGGGTTGAGGATGCCGAGCACGAGGTTCGCGTCCGTAACGGTCGGCTGTGTCCCGCCCTGGTCGTAGCACGCCGGCCCAGGAACGGCCTGCGCGCTGTTCGGGCCGACTCGCAGGTTGCCGCCCGCGTCGAGGTGGGCGATCGCGCCCCCGCCGCTGCCGATAATCTGCACCTTCAGCATCGGTACGTCGACCTCGTGCTGGTTGATTACCGCCGACGATGAGGCGAGTGGCTCGCCGTTGATGACGAGCCCGACGAGGAAGGTCGTGCCGCCCACATCGGTGCAGATCACGTTGCGGTGACCAAGCTGCTCGGCGAGCCGGGTGGCGCCGGAAACTCCGCCGCTGAGCACAGAACCCACCGTCGTAATGGCGCTCTTCGGCGCCTCGCTCGCGGCGACCGTGCCGCCGGTGCCCTGCATGACGAGAAGCGGACCGGTGAGCCCGCGGTCGCGCAGCTCATCCTCAAGTCCGGTGAGGTAGCGACCGAGGCGCGGGCCCACCTGCGTACTCATGATCGTCGTCGCATTCCTGGAGAACTCGCGGATTCGGGGCGACAGCTCGCTTGAGAGCGTCACGTACATGCCCGGCTCCTGCTCGTGGACGAGTTCCCGTAGCCGGCGCTCATGCACCGGGTTGCGGAAAGACCACAAGAGCGAGATAGCAATCGCCTCGACGCCCTGCTCGAGCAGATCTGCGATCTGACGGCGCGCCTGATCCTCATCGAGGGGTACGACGACAGCGCCGCTGCTGTCGATCCGCTCGATAATCTCTTTCGCCCTTCGCTTCGGTAGCAGCGGCTGCGGCTTTCGGGTCGAGAGGATGTCCTGAATCTGCTCGGGGCTGTTACCCGCGTAGCGACCGACGACATTCATGATGTAGATGGAGTCGCGGTGTCCCATGGTGGCGAGCCACCCGATCTTCGCGACATCGCGGGTCACCAAGGCGTTCAGCGTAGAAGTCGTGCCGTGCGCGATGTAGCTGGTGTCTCCCAAGAGCTCCTTCGTGGACACCCCGATTCGCTCGGCAAGGTCGTCGAGCACCGAAACGACGCCCTTGGCGTAGTTCTCAGGTGTCGACGGCGACTTCGTCGAGTACATAGTGCCGTCGTCGCAGGACGCGACGGCATCCGTGAACGTCCCTCCGACGTCCACACCGATCACATAGCTCATGCCAGTTTCTCCTCGTTGAGTTCGACTTTTAACTTGTGGCCCTGACTGCCGTCAGGGGTGGATCGTTCCCGATTCCGCTCGTTCCGGCGCTGGGTGCGCCGTTCGTCGCGGCGTTCGGCAGGCGGGAAGGTCTCCAGCAGCTTCGCCGGTACGCCTAACGGGTCAAGGCAGATGCCGAACCGCTCGAGGTTGTGGGCGTGTGCGAGCTGGTGAAGGGCGAACGCCGCCTTGATCGCGCCTGGCTGACCGGTCGCATCCGTTGACTGGTTCACCGCCTCCTTGGTGAGCCGGAGGGCGAACATTGGCTTCGCCGCGATCTTTCTCGCCAGCTGAAGAGTGAAGTCCGCGAGGTCCTCCCGCGGCACAACGTGATTCACCATGCCCATCTCGCGGGCCTCCTGCGCATTCCAGAAATCCGCAGTGAAGAGCAACTCCTTCGCCTTCCTACTGCCCATCTCCCAAGGGTGGACGAACCACTCGACGCCGCACACACCCATGTCGACGACCGGATCGGCAAAGGAGGCGTCGTCGGCGGCGACGATCAGGTCGCACACCCAGGCAAGCATGAGCCCCCCGCCGATCGTCTTACCGTGCACTGCTGCGATGGTCGGCTTAGGGATGTCCCGCCACCGTCGACACATCCCGAGGTAGATCTCCTCCTCGCGTGCCACCCAGCCCTCGGCGCCGGGCTCATGGAACCCGCCCCACGTGCTGGTCGCGTCGAACTCGTCGTGCCATACGACATCGCGCAGGTCGTGACCGGCGGAGAAGTGGTTACCGTCGCCGGCCAGAATGATGACCTTGATGTCGTCGTCTGCGGCGGCACGTTCGAAGGCAGCGTTGAGCTCGTAGGTCATCCGCACGTCTTGCGCGTTCGCCTTCTCGGGCCGCGAGAGCGAGATCTTCGCGATCCCGGATTCGACGATCTCGTACCGAACATGGTCAGCGCTCATGAGTCTGCTCACTTTCTCGTCTATCACGACTGTTCGAAGGGCCGAGTGGCCATCGCCAGTGCTGTCTTGCGTAGGGTCGGGAGGTGCTCGGAAGGAACGCCGTCGGCGGGCGGCTGCACATTGCGCAGGAGCAGTCTCGCGGCGGTTTGGCGATGCACCTCATCGGGGCCGTCCAGAATGCGTGCACCGCGCGCCCTGCGGTACATCGACTCCAGCGGCAGATCGGCAGAGAAACCTAGCGAGCCGTGCACTTGTACTGCACGGTCGATCACGTCGTGCAGCACTTTGACGTCGTAGAACTTGATCAATGCGATGTCTGCTCGCGCGTCCTTCGCTCCGACGGTGTCGATCCGCCACGCTGCGTGCAGGGTCAGCAGGCGTGCAGCGGCGATCTCGGCTGCTGAGTCAGCGATCCAATTCTGAATCGTCTGCTTCTCGGCGAGCACCGAACCGTGCGATTCTCGGTAAGTGACCCGCTCGCAGAGCATGTCGAAGGCCCGCTGCGCTTGACCAATCCAGCGCATGCAGTGATGCAGGCGTGCGGGGCCCAGCCGTTCTTGCATCATCGCGAACCCGCGACCAGGATCGCCGAGCACGGCTTCCGCGGGTAAATCGACATCGGTGAACTCGATCTCACAGTGGTTCTCGATCTGCCCCGCACGCGGCTCCGGGTCTTCCATCGAAGGGATATCGCGCAGCACGTTCACTCCGGGTGCATCACGATCGACGATGACGATCGTCGCGCGTTCCCGCGGCGCGGCAGCGGGATCGCTGACCCCCATCACGAGAAAGAAATCGGCCACAGACGCGTTCGATGCGAACCACTTTCTCCCATTTAGCCGCCACCGGTCACCGACGCGCTCCAGGCTGGTAGTCAGCAGGGTGGGGTCGGAGCCCGCACCTGGCTCCGTCATGGCTACGGCAGAACGTGCCGTGCCGGCCACGAGCGGCTTCAAGTACTGCTCGCGCTGCTCCAGGCTTCCATGGGCGCCGAGCATCTCCATGTTGCCGGAGTCCGGCGGGTTCGTGCCGAAGAGGAGCGGTCCGATGCGGGAACGCCCGACGATCTCGTTCATGAGCGCGAGCCGCAGCTGACCTCGGCCGGAGCCGCCGTGGGCGGGGTCGAGGTGCGCCGCCCACAGCCCGTGCGCCTTTACCTCGGCGATGAGTGGTGCGGCTACCCGCTGGAACTCCTCGGTCGGCAGGTTTATGGCCTCGAGCGGCACGGCTCGCGTATCGATGAAATCGCGGATCCACGCGAGCTCGACGTCGGTGTCGGCGTCCGTACTGAAGTCCCAGCTCACCGCAGCACCCCCCTCGTCGTCCAGAGGTCGCGCTCCCGCTCGGCGATCTCTAACAGTAGGTTCGGCTGCGCAGTCGGCGAGTCGAGGCGGCGCACCCCGAGCGGGTCGATCCGCCCTCGGATCCAAAGCAACTCCTCCTGTGTGGGCGGCGCAGTGCGCGGCACTTCGCCCTCAGGCACGAGGACCTCAAAGCCACTCGCGGCCTGCACGTCGTCGACCGTCACCCCAGCGTGCAGAGAACGGATGCGCATCCCCCTGCCATCGCGATCGAAGTCGAATACGCCCAGGTTCGTCACGAGCATCCGGATGTCACCGTTCGCCAATCCGCTCTCCGCGCGCCCGGGCCCGTAGCCAATCCCGGAGCGAAAGTCGACCTGGGCGACGACGCTGCGCGGATTGTGGTTCCGCACGTGGTAGGTGAGCTCCTTCAGCCGGGCCTGATCGTCTGGGATACCGCGCGACCCGATGAGCTGGACCTTCGGGCTGTGCCAGTCGCCGAGAACGGAGATGTTGCAGTTGCCGTATTGATCGACCTGGACGGGTCCCATGCAGATGGCGTACTTGCCGGCGGCGATGAGGTCGAAAGTCTCGATCCAGTCGGAGCCCCGCAGCGAACTGCTACGGCCGATCCACTCGTCATTCAGGCCCTTCGGCGCCCAGTCGCTATCGTATCCGGCCATGCTGCCTCCGGCCATGAGCACAACCTCTGGGGCGTAAAGCGCCTTCGCCAGCCGCACCGCGATCTCCGCAGACGCGGTCGCACCGACGGCGATGACTTCGCCACGGTAGATCTCGGTCAGCACCGAGATCACCTGCTCCTCGACGGTGTATTCCGTCGTCAGTTCCGATGCGGTCATCGCACGGCTCCCATCACTAGGTCTTCGCAGTATCGCTGCAGCCAGTTGCGATCTCGCGCGTTCTGGACATACTCATTGGCGGCGCGGTAGTCGAGTGGGTATTGCGGATAGACAGACGTGAACCCGCCCCCACCGGGCACTTCGGCGACGGCCGTGACCCATATCCGCGAGATGGTGGTCTCGTGGTCAGTGATGTCTTCCGGTAGCCGGTCGACAACCTGGTCGGCAGTCACGAGCACTTGCTTCGCAGCGCGCGCGATGTACGGGTCGAGGAAGCCGTCGCCCTCGATCCGGACGTTGCCCGCGTGGTCGGCCTGGTTCACATGGAGCAGCAGCACGTCCGGCACAATCGCAGGGACGGCGGTGAGCGGGGCACCTGTCAGGGGGCATACGAATCGCACGAACGGCGCTTCGGGGAGCTCCATCAGTTCCGCGCCCGGGCCGCTCAGTGTCGGCATGAACGGAAGGCGCCGGGACGCCGCCTCCGTGCCTGCGATGTACATCGCCTCGGTCCACTCGACGACGGGAAGGCCACCCTTCTCACGCGCCTGGCGAAAGTTCGGCGCGAGTCCGAGCGCATCCATTCCTACGTAGGCAAAGTCGAGCTTGTTCACCGCGCCCATGCCGACAAGCAAATCGACTTCAGGGCCGCCGAGGAACGCGGTCAGGTCGAAGCGTGCGTCACGCAGCGCCAGCGCAGCGCACGCGGCAAGCGGCTTGCGGACCATGCCGCCACCGCCGAACGAGACGAGCGATCCGGGGGCGACGTGCGCCACCAATTCCTGCAGAGAACGAACTTTGTTCATAGCAGCTTTTGCACCCCTTCGTGCGTAAAACATATGCGCATGCACCCGTTGATGCGTAATACATATGCGTAGAATATTTGACTATTTCGTCGATTCTGACGGGTTTGACGCTCTGTGTCAAGCGTTACACCGCGCCACGCGGTACGCGACGTCCAGCGCCGTTTCAGGGCACTCACCCGAGGTCCTCGACGAGATCGATCCGACGTGTTAGTAGTACAGTTTCGACCGCGTCGAGCTGAACTGGGTCGCTGAGCTGCGCCGCGAGCGCCACCGGAACACCGAGTGCTTGTCGCAGTCGATCGGCCAGCATCGCACCCGGCAGCGCCTCGTGGAAGCGCGGAGCGCAGGTGGGCCGCAACTGCACGATCGTTCCCGCGGGAAGGTCCGCTGCTCGCAGTGACTCGATGAGTGCGTCGGACGCGGCAGACTCCGGATCCGTGTCGGTGATGTCCACCCGGCGCACGCGCTCCACGTTCCCTGACATCAGCACTCGTCCGGACAGCTCGCGATCGCCAACGCGCAGGGATTGCGACAAGACCCCGGTCGCCCCGCGGTACTCCCTCGGCAGGGTGCCCCTGGCCTCGCTGACGATGTCAGCGTCGTGACTCAGTATGCGGTGAATGCCGTACCGTCCCGTTCTCGTGGCGTAGTGCAGTGCGAGGAGCGGGAGGGGGAGGTCGAGGCGCCGTGCAAACGTCTCCCACCAGCGCTGACTGGCGAATGCCGCATCCTGCAGGCGTTCCACGGCAGGACGCCGTTCCGCCTCATAGGCGGCTAGCGCAGCGGGAAGGTCGTCGTGGCTGACGAGTGCGCGGCTGAGCGCCAGCGCATCCTCCATTGCCATTCGGGTCCCCGATCCGATCGACGGGTGCGCGGTGTGCGCCGCGTCGCCGACGAGGACGACATTGCCGGCGTGCCAGGAGGCGTTGCGTACCATGCGGAAGCGCGACCAGCGCGATGCACTGGTAACGATCTCGGCACCCTGCAGGTGATCGGCAAAGAGGAGCTCAAGGTACTGGCGCGTGACATGGTCCGACTCCGCAGGCTTCAGTCCATCAGCGATGCCGTCGAGACCGGCCTTCTTAAGCGTCGCGGCGTCGGCTTCGAACATGAAGCCGGACATTCCGCCGTTGTAGGGGTACGAATGCGTCGCGAAGCCGCCATGCTCGTTCTCCTTGAAGGCAAACACCGGGCCGGGCAGGTCCACCCGTGCGGCGCACCAATAGAAGTAGCCGTGCCCATACTCGACATCGGGCCCGAGCTCAGCGGCCCAACGCTGCCGAACCGCGCTGTTGCTGCCGTCTGTGGCGACCACGAGGTCGGCGTCGGCGACCTCGTCGTATGATGCAGCGCGCTCGAACTCGAAAGCCACGCCGACCTCCTGCGCCCGCCGCTGCAGACAGGAGACCAGGGTCTTGCGGGCGATCGATAGGGTCGTCCAGTCGCCCCAGTGCCAGGTGATCTCCTGTCCACCGAGATGGATCCGCTGCCGTGAGGTGTGGCTCAGCCCCGACGAGCGAAGCTCCTCGACTAGCTCCGGGTCGATGCCTTCGAGAGGCTGCAGCGCTTTGGGGCCCAGCCCGATGCCGAAACCGTACGTAGCTCCAGCAGGATCACGCTCATAGACGGTGATATCCCACTCGGCGCCCTGCATCTTCAGCAAGCGCGCAAGCAGTGCCCCGGCTGGACCACCCCCGATGATCGCCATGGTTCGGTTGCCCTGTCGGCTCATGTCCACCCTCCCTTGAGATGCATTTCAACTTACATGTAAAATATCCAACAGCAGCGTTGATGTCAAAAGGCGCTTACCAACCGGCACGAAAATGGGCCTCTCCCACGTTCACGGCGCGCTGCGGCAGCTGGAGCGCTGATTCGAAGTGTCGGTCCTTTGAGGGCGAGGATTCGGTATCTAAAGAGGACCTGTGCCGCTGCGATACATAGAAAAGGCTGGTGTACTGATCAGTGCGAAGAGTCAAATTTAAAGCGGAAGCGCGATGTAACCGGGATGCGTCCCACTCCAGATCAAAAGAAAGGGATCGGAATTTTCGTTCCCGAGCGACAACCCTTCTTGCCTCGCGTCCAGCAACGTTTGCAACCATTTGCTGGGGGTTCGCCGCGCGTCTAACGTCGGAGCCCTGGGTTCTCGGTCGTCGCCCTCATGGGTGGAGCACCCTTCTCGACACTCTCTTTCATGTCGACTTTGGGCGACCGCTATTCGTGTCGTTTTCCGCATTGATCTTGTACCCGATTGCGGCTGCGTTATCAGATCACTGGGACGCCGGCCCTTCATCGTCGCGGCAGCGGTCGATGGTGCGAGGGGCGCCAAGCGGCACATGGGGGTGCGTTTTGGTTCCCGTCAGAGACGCTGCATGAGAAACGGTCTGGAATGTCACTTCCTGCGCCTGTCCAGCCGGTCTTTCCCGGTTCGGCGCATCCGTAAATTAACTGATCAACGTATGTGTCAAATTTTTGACCAGCTGACGATGGCATCGGTATGATTGCCTAATGAGCACATCGAAACAACGCGCGTCCACTGTCGGCCCCGCGGGAGCACCCGCGGGCGTTCAGGAGGGCGACGAAGGCCGCACGAATATGAGGCATGAACTTGTCCAGCAGGACATCTTTGACAACGCGACCCGCCTCTTCGCCGAGCGCGGGTATGCGGGCACCAGCTTCCAGGACATCGCCGAGGCCGTCGGCCTCACCCGCCCGGCGCTCTATCACTATGTCAGCAGCAAAGAAGCCTTGCTTGCCAAGCTCATCACCGAGACGACCGAGGAAGCCGCCACCTCCATCCAGTCGATCGCTGCCCGTCAAGATCTCGGCCCAGCCGAGATCCTCCGTGAGATCGTCGCCTCCGGAGTGCGACGCCAGGCGCTGTGGTCGGAGCGCTTCAAGCTCCTGATCCGCTCGGAAGCTGACCTTCCCGCCGACATCGCCGTACAGCACGAGTCGGACCGTCGCCATATACTCCGCACCGTTACCACCGTCATCGAGATCGGAATTCGCGACGGCATCTTCCGGCCACTTGACCCCCGGATCGCTGCATTCGCAATCCTCGGAATCAACAACTGGGTCGCTTGGTGGTATCACCCCGACCCGAAGACCGACCTGGATCTGGTGTGCGACCAGCTCGCCGATATGGCGGTGGCGTCGCTCATCACCGCCGAAGTTCGCGAAGCACACAATGCGGGCATGCCGGGCGCGCTAGCGATGATGCGCCAGGACCTCGACCGGCTTGAGCGCCTATACGTAGAGAGCGAAACCAAACCATAGACCTGAGGAGGCCTATCCTTCTCGTATCGCAGTGAGCTTGTATTTCTTGCTCGACGATGTCCTCTGCAGCACCGCCAGGGTACGCGAACGCAGCCCACGCGACTGGTCCGCGAGTCACACCCAGAGCCAAATGTCACATTGGAGAACGCGTGGATCAGTACGAGACTTTGTCTTATGAGGTGCAAGACGGCATCCTTACGCTGTGGCTAGATCGACCACGCCAACTTAACGCCTTCACTGTGGAAATGGCGGCCGAGCTGGTTGGCGCCTTCGATCGGGCATCTTCGGACGACGAGGTTATCGCAGTCGTAGTGACAGGGAGGGGCCGAGCGTTTTGCGCCGGGATGGACTTGACGTCGCCTGGCAACGTATTCGGTCTGGATGAGTCGCTGAGGCCGACTTTAGAAGATGTGCAGCAGAGATTTGACGACGACCCGGTTCTGCATGGGGTGCGTGATCCAGGCGGGCGCGTGACGTGGGCGATTTTCAACTGCACAAAGCCCGTGATCGGTGCGGTTAATGGGTCAGCTGTGGGCATTGGCGCTACGATGACCTGTGCGATGGACGCTCGTCTCGTTTCAACTGATGCCCGTATTGGTTTCGTGTTCGGACGGCTCGGGATCGTGCCCGAGGCGTCTTCTTCTTGGTTCCTCCCCCGAATCGTTGGCCTCGACACAGCACTCGACCTGATGTACTCGGCTGATATTTTGAATGCGTCGGAGGCGCGAGAAATCGGTTTGGTGCGGTCAGTTCACGAGCCGAATGATCTGCTGCCGGCCGCCTATGATCTGGCTCGTCGCTACACCCGTGGCAGGTCACCGGTGTCCGTCGCACTTACGCGGCAGATGCTTTACCGCAACGCGGCGCTGGCATCGCCGCTGGAAGCCAGTCGGATCGAGTCGCTCGCCATGTTCTACACGTCGATCGGCGACGGAAAGGAGGGGGTGGCCGCATTCTTGGAGAAGCGTACTCCGCGGTTCACCGAGTCCACGAACGAAATGCCGCCATTCTACCCGTGGTGGTAACTGTCGGACCCGGTCTTAGACACCTTCGGCTTGTTGCGCGCAGCGGCGTTCCACACGGCCGCAGCTTGAATAGCCAGGTGCGGGGAGTAAATCCATTCTTCACGCAGAGCACCAGGCGCACGACCTGACCGCCTCACACCCCAATACCAGGTGGGTATTCCGCGGCGCCTCTCCCGGGCGTCACATCCACCCCGGACACCTCACAACCCGCCTCAGCAAGCTGTTCAGTACACGGGCCGCACGGCTGGGAACTCTCCACGAACTCACGAAACTCGCACCCGTGGCCATCATCGCCGAAACCCTCGGATACTCCCCTGCAACCATCGAACGCCACGCCACCGACTCGGCCGCCGCTTACGCCCAGTACGTCGCTGCAGCAAAAGCTGTCAGGAAAAACCCCTAAAACCCCATCACTCTCGGCCATGTCGGCGAACTTTTCCCAGTCCATATTGGCGATGTTCAAGGCCGGTCCGAGACACGACTCGATGTTGTTTGCGCCCCGGGTGGTACTCCCGGCCCATGAATACCCGCGTATGCCAGTTAAAAATCCCCGGAAAAGCGGGGGAGAAGCCGCATCCGGCGACCGTTTCGGCCACCCGTCCGACGATTCGGCGGTGCAGATCCGGACTTGCCGTGGTGGGAAAGGTTGCGCGGCCGCCGCGCGCCCGGCGCAGTTCGCGTCATCCCTCTATCCGGGGGCCTCTCGCCAGGTATATTGGGCCGACTCGACGACTACTCGACGATCCGCCAACTCAGACTTTGGCGGTTTGGACGCGCCTTCCTGAATGTAGGAAATCCAAACATTCTTCATTGCTTTCCCGCGTTCGACTCGACCCAGTTGCGTAGGTGGGCAAGGGGTTCCGCTGCGCTCCTGCCCAACGGGGTCAGGGAGTATTCAACATGGAGGGGAACTTCGGGATACACGGTGCGGTCGACCAGCCCGTTGTCTTCGAGCTTTCTGAGTGTCTGGGCCAGCACCTTGGGGCTCACGCCTTCCAGCGTCTTTCTCAGAACGCCAAAGCGCAGAGGCCCCGCCTCCAACGCGCCAATTGCCAAAGCGGACCACTTGTTGGCCAGCAGATCCAACATGTCACGGCAGGGGCACGCCGCCATGTAGACGTCGTTCCGTTCACAGGAATCAGTAGTCACCATGCCTTCATGGTAACCAAAAGGAACTAAGGGTCCTTGACGGTAACTACTCCCCTGGGATCACTATGGGTTCATGACCGAAACCATGAACGCCGTTGCCTACACGAAGAACCTTCCGATCTCTGATGATGCCAGCCTTGAAGATGTCCTACTCCCCATACCTGAAGTCGGTCCGAAGGATCTTCTGGTGGAAGTCAATGCGGTCTCCGTCAATCCTGTTGATGTGAAAGTACGTTCCGGCAAGGACCCGGCCGGACGGCCCACGGTGCTTGGCTACGACGCAGCCGGCACTGTCCGCGCCGTAGGCGCCGACGTGACATTGTTCAGGGCAGGTGATGATGTCTTTTACGCGGGGGCCATCGACCGTGGCGGAAGCAACGCACAATTCCAGGCAGTGGATGAGCGGGTCGTTGGAGGCAAGCCGAAGACCCTTGACTTCGCGCAGGCCGCCGCACTTCCGCTCACGTCCATCACAGCGTGGGAGGGTCTGTTCGTCAAACTGGGCCTGTCCGCGGACAGTGCCGGGACATTGCTCATGATCGGCGGTGCAGGTGGCGTCGGGTCCATGGTGGTCCAGCTGGCTAAAGCCCTCATACCGGGTTTGCGTGTCATCGCCTCCGCCAGCCGCACAGAAAGCCAGGAGTGGGTCCGTTCCCTCGGAGCCGATGAGACCGTCAGGCATGGAGAAGCCCTGCGGGAGGATGTCCAGCGTGTGGCACCCGAGGGCGTTGACTACATCTTCACCACGAACTCGGCCGGCCAACTGGCCGCTTTTGTGGAGATCCTGAAACCGTTCGGCCAGATCGTGGCCATCGACGACCCGGGTCAGGTCGACGTGGCACAGCTCAAGAGCAAAAGCCTCACGTGGCACTGGGAGCTCATGTTTACCCGCTCCTTGTTCCAAACACCGGACATGATCGAACAGCACCACCTGCTCAACAAGGTCGCCTCGATGGTCGACGCGGGGATCATCCGCAGCACGATCACCCACACGCTCCACCCGATCAACGCCGAGAATCTTCGCAACGCACATGCCATGGTCGAATCCGGCCACACGCTAGGCAAAATCGTCGTTGCGGCGAGCGATCCTCACTAACCGAGGGCCAGCTGGAAACGGCGGCCACAGTCATCGTGGCCGCCGCCCCGTTCTGATCTTCCAAGGTTCTGGACGGAATACTGCCGGTACCCAAATACCCTCCAAGGACTCACCAACAGGCAGTCCTTCCCGTGAATGGCTCCGAATGGATGTCCCGCCGGAGGTTTGCCAGTTCTGGTCTGTCGAACCTACTCGCGTTTCGCACGACCGTATCTCGCCTCAGGTCGCGTTAGGAACGAAGGCCGCTGCCTGGCCCTGAACGCACTTTTGCTCGTCGTGTTGGCGGTGGCAATGACCTTCGGGCCGCGGGTGAGTCCCGCGGCGGGCCCCTGGAGACAATCCGTGGGGAACCAATTGTCGGGGCTCGGCCGGGGGTGAGAACACCGCTGGCTCCTGCTGCACTCTCGGCGCCAGCCGGCTCTCGTGCCTCAGACGGGCTCAGCCCCGTGCGGGACGGGCGCGGACCGGAGGAAGCGCTCGAACTCCACACGCGCGGGTGTCGGCTTCAGATCCTTGCGGCGCGCGAGCACGATCTCGCGCATAACCTGGGGTTCGGTGATGCGGATGATGCGGATACCTTCGACGCCGGTCAGGTCGAGACCCAGCCGGCTCATGACGCCGACCCCGAGCCCGACCCGGACAAGTGAGGCCAGGGTGTTGGGCGAGGCGACCCGCCGGGTGGCTGCCGGGACCACGTCGGCAAGGAACGGAGCGACCTCGGGTGAGATCCCTTGGGCGCCGTCGCCGCTACCGGGCGTGATGACGGTTTCACCGTTGAGTTCGCGGATCGAGGCCTCCTGCCGGTCGGCGAGGCGATGGGTCGGCGCAACCAGGAGATAGAGCGCCTCGCGCCAGAGCGGGACGTATTCGATCTCCGGAACCGACTCGACATACGGGCGCGGGACGAGGGCGAGAACGGCAACGTGCTGGAGCAGCTGCGCGGCCAGGGTTCCTGTTGCTCCCTCGACCACCTCGACCAGGACGTTCGGAGCGCTGCGGCGGAACCTGTCCAATAGCCCCGGGAGGACGAGACCGGCAATGCTGGGGGGAACCGCGATGCGCACGGTCCCGTAGGCGGCGCCGCCGAGCGCGGCGATCTCTGCACGGGCGGCCTGCACTTCGCGGAGGATGTCACGCGCCCGCCCGATGAACACCTCGCCGGCCGCGGTGAGTGTGACCGGGCGCGTCGTCCGGTCAATGAGTTTGGAGCCAAGCTCGCGTTCCAAATTCTGTACCTGCGTACTCACTCTCGACTGGCTGCGGCCGAGCACGAGCCCAGCCCGAAAGAATCCCTGCTGGTCGACAACACCAACCAACGACTCGATCCAATCCAGATGCACAGTCATCCTTTCTATCCGGAAAACGAATACAGTCTATCCGGATTACGTGGATTCAGACCTGCCCTGCCGCGCCTAGAGTCGACATCATCGCCGAGCAGGTGAACAAACAAGGAGCAAACAATGACAATCAACGATGCAGCACCCACCATCGTCGGCACGAGCCACGACCGCACCCGCTACACGAATGCGATGGGCCCCCGAGGCGTCATTGGCATCATGACGCCCGGTCCGAATGTCATCGTGGAGAACGAGATGATGGACATGCGCCCCCCGGGCGTCATCAACGCAGTCGACCGCTACTACGTACCGAACCAGCCCATCTCAGAGGACGAGGACTGGGCCATTATCATGCGCCACGTCGCCGCCAACCTGGGCGAGTCAGTCCGGCGCCTGAACGAGGCACTCATCGATCATCTGATCCTGGGCATGTCCTCGCAGAGCTTCATGGGCGGGGTCAAGGGAAGCTTCGCGCTCCTCGAGCACCTCCAGGAGACTTCCGGGGTCCCCGTCACAATGGGCGCACAGGCAGCCGAGGCAGCGTTCGAGGAAGTCGGAGCCAAAAAAATTGCCCTGGTCACGCCCTACTATCCGATTATCGAACGGCATGCGGCCAGCTACTTCACCGACCGCGGCTACGAGATCGTCCACATCGAGGGCCTCAAGTGCAAGAGCATCATCGAGGTCGCCTCCCAGACTCCGGAGCGCCTGAGAGAGGCCGTCCTGGCAGCCGAGCAGCACCGGCCGGACGCAATCCTCCAGCTCGGCACGAACCTGCGCTTCGCCGAGGTCGCTGCCACCATGGAGTCGGAGCTGAAGAAACCGGTCTTCGCGGTGGGGACCGCCATATACTGGAAGGCCCTGCGGGACATGGGGATCGAGGACCAGTACCCCGGCTTCGGCAGCCTGCTCGAGCGACACTGACCTCCGTCCCCGCACCCGACCTCGGAGCCAATGATGCCTCTTGAACTAATCTCGATCGCTGTTCTTGTTGCGATCTTTTTGCTTTCGTCCCTCCTGAAGCTGCACATGGGCGCCCTGGCACTTGTGGCCGCCTTCGTCCTCGGGGTCGGTGTCGTTGGGGAGAGCGCCGACGACGTCCTCTCCGGCTTCCCCTCGGGCCTGTTCGTCATCCTCGTGGGGGTGACATTCCTGTTCGCGATTGCCCAGGGCAACGGCACGATCGACTGGATCGTTGACCGAGCCGTCCGACTTGTCGGGGGCCGCGTCTGGGCGCTGCCGTGGGTCATCTTCGCCCTGGCCGCAGGGCTCGCGGCGGCCGGCGCCGTGCCACCGGCCGCCGTCGCCATCATCGTCCCGACGGCGATGGGACTGGCATACCGGAACGGGATCCCGCCGCTCTATATGGGCCTTATGGTCGCGAACGGGGTCGGGGCCGGGGAGTTCTCGCCGATCGGCGTGTTCGGCGTGATCGTCAATGGCCTGGCCGCACAGAGCGGACTGGAATACTCCGCCGGCCTGCTTTTCCTCTCGACCTTCCTCTTCAGCACCTTCATCGGCGTCGGGCTGCACTTCTGGTTCGCCCGCCCGGCTGCTCGCCGGGCCCGCGCGGCCGAGCCGGACAGCCCCGACGCCACGCCGGACCACGGTTTCTCGAGTGGCGCCGGAGGCCGGTCGAAAGGAACGATCCTAGCCGCCGCGCCAGCCCCAACGCTCGAGCGCACCCGCCTGACGACGCCGATTGTGGTGACCCTCCTGGGCATCATGGGCATGGTGGCCGCCGTCCTCTTCTTCCGCGCTGACATAGGTTTCACCGCCCTGACCGTGGCGCTGATCGCCTCGGTCGCCTCCCCCGAGGCGGGCAAGCAGGCGATCCCAAAGATCGCCTGGCCGACAGTTTTCCTCATCGTGGGCATCGTGACCTACGTCGGTCTTCTGAGCCGCATGGGGACGATCGACTACGTCGGCCAGAGCGTGGAATCGATCGGCGCCCCGCTCCTCGGCGCACTGCTCCTCTGCGTCGTCGGCGCGGCCGTTTCGGCATTCGCCTCGACCACCGGCATTCTCGGTGCCCTTGTGCCGCTCGCCGTGCCGTTCATCCTCGCCGGCGGCGTGAATTCGGTGCCGATGCTCATCGCCCTGAGCATCGCGTCGTCGGTCGTGGACTCCTCGCCCTTCTCGACCTCGGGCGCCCTCGTAATCGCCAACACAGATCCGGCGGACCGCGACCGGGTGTTCACTCAGCTCCTGCGCTGGGGCCTGAGCATGATAGTTGCGGCCCCCCTTACCGCCTGGGCCATCTTCATCCTGCCGGGATGGTGATGTCTGACCCACAGGAAGAGCAGGACAATAAGGACCGCCTGAGCGACGGTTTCTAGGGGTCAATGCAACATCGTTGGTGGCTAAGTAAATGTCAGCAGAAAACGCTCGGCTGGGGTATCCCAGCCGAGCGTTTTGCGTGTACGCGCGTTGAGTTCCTGGGCGACGTGTTCGAGGCATTCTCACCATCCTTGCGGCCTTCCTGTTCATGCCCCATGAAACCGGGGCAGTTTGGACCTGCGGACGAGATCCGCGACGAGCAGGTCAAATGATCGCCGGCGTCCCGAAGGGTCAAACAACTTTAAGGACCCGGGCAACGTTTAGTCGCCGCTGCGGTGAAGCGTACGGCCAGGGAATCGTCTTTTGGCCTCTCCCGCTCGCCCTACGGCCAAGGGTCAACCTCGGCCAGAAACACGATGGCCAGAACGTTCAACATGGAAGGACACGTCCACATGCGACCTCAACTAACGGAACATTCCGAAGTAATTGTCACCGCACCTGAACTGCTGCACGAATTGCTTACAAAGGCAGAAGCGGCTCTCCGCCTGACCGCCATGGCCAGGGGAAATGCCGGTATTCTCGTCACCCGCCACGACGCCCGTCATTACACCCTCGCACTTGATGATGCGGTCCCGTTTGGGGAAACGTACGAACGATCACTCTTCGAGCCTCCAAAGCGGAAGCGTCACGGTCCCTGATCCGGGATCATGATGGAGATTCACCTTGAAAGACCGAATATCACGAATCGAGTCCTGGCGCCTCTTATCAGTCTCGAAACACAGCTTGGCAACGCCACCGCTCTCGCGGCCGGACGTACGCAGTTGCGAGACCCGGAGGCTTGAATCTTGACGAGGAGAGCACGTCTTGCGGACCTGTCTCGCAATACCTCATGTTGAAAGACGAGTGGGAGCGGATGCGGCCGCCACTCCCCCGTCGGCCCGCCAGCCCAACTGGGCCGACATATGGTCCGTTATCAGCGTTCAAACAACGGGAGTGGAAGTAGTTGCGTGCACTCCCGTTTCATGACGGATATAAAGTTTCCCAGAGTCAGAAATTGGCGCAGACCGCAAGCGAACTGCTGCAGTCATTCTGATGGGCTGCATTCAGCACTGAAGCTGGAGGCTCCATGCATCTAGTGCATGTTGCCACGGTAGCTAAGTCACTTCTCACCAGTCAGCCTTCCTGAATTGCCCAAAAACCGGTCCGACGGGCGATGAGAGTCTGCGCGTCGAGGGCCACGCCGACCAGGCCAAGGGGCAGGTTGAGGCTGGCAGGCGAGAAGGTCTAGGTGTATTGACCACGGACGTTAGGAACGCTCGGCGTGGATAGGTGACAAGAAGAAGACCTCCGAGTGGAGTGGGGCTTGTCGAGAGTCCGATCCACAAGGAGGTCTTCAATGTCCCATGCTAACGCGCTCCTGACGCCGAAGGGCAGGCTCCGGCTGGCCCGGTGCGTGGTCGAAGACGGGTGGTCCCTTCGCCGGGCGGCTGAACGATTCCAGGTATCTGTTACGACAGCGGCGCGCTGGGCTGCCCGTTACCGGGCCCATGGTGAGGACGGGATGGAAGACCTTTCCAGTCGGCCCGTCAGCTCGCCACGGCGGACCTCTGTGCGGCGGGAACGGCGGATCATCGCGATCAGGGTCACCGCCGGTGGGGGCCCGCCAGGATCGGCTATCTGCTGGGCATCCATCCCTCCACGGTGCACCGGGTCCTGTCCAGATTTGGGCTGGCCAGGCTGTCCTGGCTGGACCGTGCCACCGGCCGGGTGATCCGCCGCTACGAGCACCACAGCCCCGGGGACCTGGTCCACGTCGACATCAAAAAACTTGGGCGCATCCCGGACGGCGGCGGCCACCGCATCACCGGCAGGGCCGCCGGAAACCGGAACAAGACCGGCACAGACGCGAACCGGCGCCCGGGCTACGCTTTCCTGCACAACGCCGTCGATGACCACTCCCGGCTCGCCTACACCGAGATCCTGACCGATGAGAAGAAGGAAACCGCAGCCGGATTCTGGGCACGTGCCAACGCCTATTTCGAGTCTCACGGAATCACTGTAAAACGGGTCCTGACCGATAACGGCTCCTGCTACCGCTCTTATGCGTTCAAAGACGCGCTGGGCCCTGAGATCAAGCACAAACGCACCCGTCCCTACAGGCCTCAGACCAACGGCAAAGTCGAGCGCTACAACCGCACCATGCTCGACGAATGGGCCTACGCCCGTCCGTACCGCTCAGAGACCGAGCGTGTTGCCGCTTTCGCCGACTGGCTCCATCACTACAATCATCATCGAGGCCACACATCACTCAAAGGTCAGCCACCGGACAGCCGCGTCACCAACCTCTCAGGTCAATACACCTAGGCCGCCGTCAAGAAAGGTCTGTCGAGACCCCGACAAAAGGGGCGCACTCACGGGGGGCGCCCCTTTGCTGTGCTCGGCGAAGATCGACGAGTTCCTAGGGCGTGCTGCGGGTTAAGGGTTTCGCTGGTTTCGCTCCCCACCCGGGGCAAGTAATGGGGGCCGTCCGGCTTCTCAGGCTTGGAGACGGAGTCCCGCAGCGCGGATCGCCTGATCCATCTCCGTTTGGGCCTCGGTTACTAAGGCGAGAGTCCTCGGGTCTCGGAGAACGTCGGCTCGGGAGGCCGGCACGAGAACCGCGAAGGAGGCGAGCACACCGCCGTCGGCGCTGTGAAGTGCCATGCCAAGCGCGTGAAGTCCGACTTCGGTTGCTTCCTCATTAAGCGCGTATCCGAGCCGCTTGGTCTCTTCAAGCGTGCGCACCAGGCCACCGAATTCCGCGTCGTTCAGGTAGCCGCCAGCGAGCTTCGCTGAGTTGCTTCTGTATAAGCGCTCGAGAAAAGCCTGATCGTGTTCGGCAAGAATTGCTTTTCCGCCCGCTGTCAAACGAGCATCCTGCACTAGGCCCGTTCGATCCCCGACGCGTAGGGGCTGACGACCCTCGAGGGTCGTGAGAACGCGAGTCCGCACTCCCGTCCGGAACATCAGGCTGACGCTCTCGTCGAGGCGCCCGGCGAGGAGTTCCAGGTGCGAACTGAGAAGACTCTTGAGTTTGCGGGTCCAAGGCGAAGGTGATGGCGGGGCGCCCATCGACGGACCCGGCGTGTAGGCACGAGATTCATCCTGAACGGCGAAATCGCGGTATACGAGCATCGTCAGCAGCCTGTGGGCGGCCGACGGCGAGATGTCCAGTTCCCGCGCGATGTCGGAGAGCCGGGCGCCGCCTGTGTCGCGCAGAATCTGAATCAGGCGCAGCACGTGATCGACCGAGCTTAAGGCATACCGCGGCCGCTGGTACACATCTTTTTGTTTGGTCATGATGGAAATAGACGATACAGCTTTCAAAGTTTTGGATTCCCCGTCTTCGGCCTGCGTGGGCTCTCCGCCTCACCAAGGTGCATCACGGAGAGCCCACGTGTAGATCGTGCAGTGTCTAGCGAATTTCGCTCAGCTCAGACGTGTGGTTTTCTTTGAGCCACCGAACGAACAGCAGTGAAACAAGCAGCACCACCACGTTTATCGCGGCGATCAGCCAGAAGTTGCCGGTGCTGGCGATAGCGGCGGCAACAATCGGTGCTGGCGCGGAGAAGAGCACCTGGGAGAACGAAAGCGACAGCGCTGATCCCGAGAATCGCATATTCGTGGGGAACTGCTCCGCGTAGAGGGCCGGCTGGGAGCCGAACTCGAACTGTACGCCGCTGATGGCCACGGTGACAGTGAGGATGATCAGGAAGATGTTCCCCGACTCTGCCGAAGGGAAGAAGGACGCCACTGCGATCAGTTGCGC
Organism: Pseudarthrobacter sp. NPDC055928; assembly: GCF_042270935.1. Lineage (NCBI taxonomy): Bacteria > Bacillati > Actinomycetota > Actinomycetes > Micrococcales > Micrococcaceae > Pseudarthrobacter > Pseudarthrobacter sp. NPDC055928. Next base: position 23,770 of record NZ_JBHJZH010000014.1, on the reverse strand, counting down.
GATGATCGCGATGACGAGCACAGGCTTGCGGCCTATCCGGTCGCTCACGAATCCCCCGAGCAAGCCGATGCCGACGGAAATGCCGTTGGCAACAAGAATCATGATGAACGCATCCCCCTTGCTGAAGCCTGCGTGGGCGGTCAGGTAGTTCAGGCCGTAGACGGAAATGGTGTAGAAGGTCACGTTAGAGCCGGCGCGCACCAGCATCAGCTTGACGATCATCCAGGGCATGGTCTTGAGCACCTGTAGACCACTGACGGATTCGCTGGCGGCTGCCTTCTGTTCAAGAAAAACCGGCGTCTCCTCAAGACGCATGCGGATGTAGATGCCCACGATGACAAGGAGGATGCTCATGAGGAAAGGCACGCGCCAGCCCCAGTCCCGGAAGGCAGCTTCGCTCATGGAGGTACTCAGAATGACGAGCGTGACATTGGCCAGAACCTGGCTGAGCGGGGAGCCGACGTTGATGAAGGCCCCGAGGAGCCCACGCTGGTTGGCGCTAGCGTGTTCGAGCGCCATCAGCTGGGCACCGGTGGCCTCGCCGCCGAGGGAGAAGCCTTGAAGGAACCGCAGGGACACCAGAACGATGGCAATTGAGATGCCTTGGTTACCGGGGAGCAGTCCAATCGCCAGCGAGCTGACGCCCATGAGGATAAAGGTGGCAAGGAGAACAGGCCGGCGCCCGTATTTGTCCCCGAAATGGCCGCAGATGATGGCCCCGAGGGGGCGTGCCAAAAATCCTACGCCGAACGTTGCGAAGGAGGCGATCAGCGCAGCCGCCTCACCGAGTCCCGAAAAGAAGATCGCAGGAAAGACCGTAGCGGACAGTGCACCGTAGACCGCGAAATCGAACCACTCCAGCGCCGAGCCGAGCGCGCCGCTGGTGACGGTCTTTGTTTTCTGGGAGCGCTGGGAGGAGGTTTCGATCGAGTTGCCGCCGGGGGGCGTGGTGGGGGAAAGGGTTTCCCGAGTCATGTTTCAAGCCTTTCACTTCGTAGCCAGGTGCTGGCACCGGCGCATCTCGCCGTCGAGACGGATATGAACTTAGTTACAAATTCAGGCTTCACCAACAGTATTTCTGCCATGTGGAAAACTGTGGTTCTACCGTCACGGCTTAGAGCGGCGAAAACCGGCTGAAATTCTGTTATCTGGAAAACTGCGTGCCAGACACCGGGTGAACCGCCTATGGTCACTGTGGCCGCACCGGGAGTCACGGTATCCGGAGGCATCTACTAGGGAGTTGGTATGACAGAAATGTCGTCCGTGGACGTTGTGGTCATCGGAGGCGGGCTGGCCGGCCTGCGGGCTGCATCGGTGGCTGCAGAAGAAGGTGCAAGTGTCACTCTTCTGGAGAATCAGGATCGCCTTGGAGGTTCGTCCGAGCTGTCTGCCGGCATGTACTGGACCGCTCCCGATCTCGCTTCATACCGCCGGCGAATTCCGCACGGCGACGTGCGGCTGGCCAAGCGCATGATCGCGGACTACGAGCCCGGCCTCGCGGCGATTCGCGCTACCGGCGTTCACGTCGACGCCGGTGCAACGAACGGCGTCATGGGGTTTGGCCGCGGCTATTCGTTCGACATCAAGACATACCTGAAGGTTCTTGAAGAGAGGTTACGGGCTTCGCGCGGAGAGGCGCATACCGGCATCCGAATTCAGTCCGTGACTTGGTCCGGCACGCGCCGGTTCCGCATCAGTACGGATTCAGCAGACGGCCACCGCGAAATCAACACTGACGCCATCGTCCTGGCCACAGGAGGATTCCAGGGATCAACAGCACATCGGGCAATCCACATGCCTGCCGTCGGCGCCGACATACTGCTCCGTTCAAACCCCGGTAGTCAAGGCGATGGACTCGGCCTGGCAGTGTCCCTCGGGGCCGCGCTGGCCGGTGACATGGGAACGTTCTACGGACATCTTGTGCCCCACCCCGTCGCCGACTTCACGCCAGACCGATTCATGCTTTACTCCCAGTACTACTCCAATCACGGGATCCTTGTCGCAGCCGATGGCCGGCGGATCTCCGAGGAATCCCGTGGCGACGAAATCCTCAACCAGGACCTCGCCGAGGTCGATGGGATGAAGGCGTTCCTCATCTTTGACGAAAGCGTGCGGTCCACCGACGGAGTGTCAGAACCCTTCGCCAATTTCGGGCGGATGGACCGGTTCACGTTTGCGGTGGAGGGCGGGGCTCGACACGCAAAGGCTCAGACTCTCGATGAACTTGCACAACAGCTCGGCGACCTCGGTGTGGACGGGCGGCAGCTCCGGAAGACACTGGCGGGCGACATCCAGGTGTCGTCCCTGGCGCGCCGTGTCTCGCGCGGTGAACCGCCATCCGTCCAGCAACTGGCGAAGCTACGGAAGCCGCCGTTCTACGCTCTCGAGGTGCAGCCCACGATCACCTTCACGCTCGGAGGGATTGCAATTGACGACAGCACCTCCGTGTTGAATTCTGCCGGCGAAAGGATCACCGGGCTCTACGCTGCGGGCGCCGACCTCGGCGGGTTTTCCAACTACGGCTATGCGGGCGGGCTTGCCCCTGCGCACATCACAGGCAACATCGCCGGCAGCGGCGCGGCGCGCTTGGTTGCTGACACGCCCCACAGCCTGTCCCAAGAACAGATGGCGACTGCCATGGAAGGAAATACATCATGCTAAGAAAGCGCATTGCGTTGCTGCAACGCCGGCCCGATATGTCGTTTCGCGACTTCGACTCGCATTGGGCGACCGGGCATGCGGAAATTATCTCTACACTGCCCGGTCTGAAAGAGTATGTGCAGAATCCCGTTCATTCTTTCTGGACCAACGGTGACCCCACGGAGACGATCGACGGGATCGTCGAGGTCTGGTTCGATGACGCCGTCGTCTCATCCCCGGAAAACCACACGTCCATGGCTCAGCAGGACGACGAGGTCAGCTTTATCCGGACGCTTACCGCATTCACTGTGACAAACCGCAACAGCTACGACGCCCAAGGGAAGGTGTGGCTGTTGTCGCCCGGACCGCTTAGCGCAGGCGAGATGGCAGTGCTGACGGCTGGCGATGACGTGATCGTTACGCAGCCCGAAGAGGGCGTTCGCCAAATGAAGAGGCCGAGGCTCCTGCAAGAACCAACAGCACCGGCTTCAATGCTCGTGTATCCAGAGCCCGCAGGAGACACCGGTGACCTTTTCAAGGCAGTTGTGGATAGGGCTTCGAGCGCCTCGATGAATAGCGGGATCAGGGTACTGAAGACAGTTTCGAGGCGCGTCCGCTGACCTCAGATTGCTGAGGGCCGGTGCCAGGTGAAGGCGATGGTGGCAAAGATCAAGCATTTCCTGGGGCCGTGCTGCAGGTTAGAGTTTCGCTCCCCACCCGGGCAAAGGATGGACCTGGTCACCGCAGGGACCGGCAGCCCGCTGGCGTCGGGCATCACACCCGTCGACGTTGCTAACGATATTGCCCGTCGCCAGTCTCCAACCGACTGAATGTTCCCCTATGTGGATCTCCCGATCCAGCTCTACCGCCAACCTGTGGCGGCTGGACCGGCCTGGATCCCACTATCGTTTTCGGGCCCGCCAAGCCGGCGACGCCTGTCCACGATGTACCACTGAATGTATCAAGCTCGGCCCGCCGTCCCTTGTCCCAGTCGTACAGTACTCCCACTTTCGTGTCGGGCAGTGAGTAGCTGGTAAGGAGCGCATCAAAGAGGTGCGGCGTACTGGTCGCCCGCCGGCCGCACTATCGTGTCCTCGCCGCGGTGTCGGCTGGCTAGCCCGCCGACGACGTTCGATCCCAAGCCTGACTGCGCCGGCTCGGACTACAGCCATAGCGGGACGTTGCTTCCAATTCGGGGGCCTTTCGTCTCGTTGAGAGGATGGGGCCCCGTTGGACAAGGCTCAGACATTCTCGGCATCTACATGGCTTGCTACTGGGCGGGGCTCGGTACCTTAGTCCATTCCCCTCACCCAAGCCCCTGAAGCACTACTGACGTTTTGACGTGCAGGGAATTCCTCCCACCCCGTGCAGAGCGAAAGTTTCCACGGAGAGTACCCCTACCTTGTCCAGTCTTGAGAGGTCACTAATGCTTCAGTACTCCACCCAAATTACCCCGGTATTCCGCGTCGACATTGTCGTCGGTAATCCACGAGATGTGAGTCGGCTTCTGATCGAGCAGTGCTGGAGTAAGCAGTGCAGCGTCTAATTCCGACAGCTTTAGAACGTGGGCAGGGCATCCTCGTTTCTCAGGGTTTTCCCCGGCAGGTACATCGTTGAAGTAGACGAAGGCGTAATGTGCGGGGGTGGTTCAGGAAAAACGACTCGACCCTGCTGCGACGTAAGCCCTCACTGGCAAGGCGGCCGCTACGGCGGTGTTGCTCGCGACTTCGGACAGCACGATCAGTACTGCGGCCACCACGCCCCCGCAGGATGACCGTGGGTGGAAGGCGTCCAGCCACCCCATTTGTCTGCCGATCCAAGGTGCTCAGTCCGCTCGAATCAGGTGTCATTTGCTCCGTCGGCTTTTTCCGTTTCAGCCGTCGTCGCGGCTACGCGCGCGTCGAAGTGGGCGGCCAGCAATTCGCCTGAGTGGACGATGTGCTGCTGCATTGCCGCCCGGGTTGCCTCCGCGTCCTGTGCCTGGATGCCCTTGAGTAGTGCGGCGTGGTCGTTCATGGTGGCCTGGGGCCAGCCGGGGATGGTGGAGTAGAACTGCCGGGGGACGTAGCGGGTGACCAGGCCCAGGACCCAGACGGTTTTCCGGGAATTGGCCATGAGGTTGATCTCGCGGTGGAAGGCGTGGTTTTTCTCTTCCAGGAGTTCGTGGTTGTTCCGGGCAGCGGCAGCGCTCAGCTCGTGATGCAGTGCTTCGAGTTCGGCCACGTCCTGCTCGCTCGCGTTGGCGGCGGCGCGGGCGGCAAGTTCGCCGCCGATGAGTGCCTGGACTTGGAAGAGGTCGCGGATGTCCTGTCCGGTCAGCGGCGCCACCACGAATCCATGCCGTGGCACGAGTTCCAGGAAGCCCTCCACCCGCAGGGCCTGCAGCGCCTCACGGGCCGGCGTAGTGGAAATGCCCAGGTCCTCGCCGATGGTCTCGGGCCGGACCAAGGTGCCCGGCCGCAGTTCACCGGACATGATGAGGCCGCGGATATGGGCGGTGGCCTTCTCGCTCAGTTGCGGGCGTGCGCTCCTGCGCGGGCTGCGGCTGGTCATGGCTGCGGACTCTTTCTGATCAATTTCCCCACCTAACATACGGCATCAGCCACGGCCCTCCTGCGGGGCAGGCGGGCCGTGGCTGATGCGCAACCAGGGGAGATTCAGTTGATGTTGTGGAGCGGGGCAAGGCCCGGTGCGCCGAGTCCCAGTTCGGCCAGGATTTTTTCGGTGTGCTCGCCGATCTCCGGCACCGGATCCATCCTGATATCCACTTCCCGGGAGGTGACCGGGGGGATCAGGCTGCGCAGCGGGCCCACGGGGGAATCGACGTCCCGCCAGCGGTTGCGCTCGGCCAGCTGGGGGTGGGCGGAGAACTCTTGCATGTCCCGCAACTGGGCGTTGGCGATGCCTGCGGCATCGAGCCTTGCCAGGACCTCGGCGGCAGACAAACCGCCGAGGACGGCGTTGATGGCTTCGTGCAGTGCCGGGCGGTTGTCCACGCGCAGTGCGTTGCCGGCAAAGCGTGCGTCCTGGGCCAGTTCGGGCTGCTGGAGCACGTCGGTGCAGAACTTGGCCCATTCGCGCTCGTTCTGGATGCCGAAGAACACGGTGCCGTCGGCGGCACTGAACGGTCCGTAGGGTGCGATGCTGGCGTGCTGGGCGCCGCTGCGGGCCGGCGGGGCTCCGCTGTATTCGGCGTAGAAGTACGGCTGGGCCATCCATTCGCCCAGGGCTTCGAGCATGGAGATTTCCAGGACGTCGCCGCGGCCGGTGGTGGCCCGCTGCAGCAGCGAGGTCAGGATGCCCGAGTAGGCGTACATGCCGGCAGAGACGTCGGCGATGGACACGCCCACCTTGGCGGGGGACTCCGGGGTGCCGGTGACGCTGAGCAGGCCGGCCTCGCACTGGACCAGCAGGTCGTAGGCCTTCTTCTGCTCGTAGGACCCGCCGCGGCCATACCCGGAGATTGAGGCGTGGATCAGCCGCGGGTTCAGCGCCAGGGCCTCGTCCGGGCCCAGGCCCAGGCGTTCGATGGCGCCGGGTGCGAGGTTCTGGACCAGCACGTCCGCGGTGGAAACCAGCTTGCGCAGCACGGCGATGCCTTCGTCGGATTTCAGGTCCAGGACGATGCTTTCCTTGGACCGGTTCAGCCAGACAAAGTAACTGGCCATGCCGTGGACCTTGGTGTCGTAGCCGCGGGCGAAGTCCCCGGTGTCCCGTTCCACCTTGATGACCCGGGCCCCGAGGTCGGCGAGTTGCCGGGTGGCGAACGGGGCCGCGACGGCCTGTTCCAGGGAGATGACGGTGATGCCCGCCAGGGGGAGGGTGCCCATTACTGTTCCTTCCCTGCGCGCTGCAGGATACGTTTGGCCCGCTCAGTGACGGGGCGGTCGATCATCTGGCCGTCCACCTGGGCGGCACCGCCTTCGGTCCCGATCACGGACAGCGCCCACTCTACGTCTGCCTCCGTGGGCGCGAACCCCCCGTGCACGGTGGCCAGCTGGGCCGGGTGGATGCAGAGCTTCCCGCCGAAACCGAAGTTCCGGGCGAGCAAGGCTGACTCCGCCACGCGGGCGGTGTCCTTGATGTCGGTGGACGGCGAATCCAGTGGCGCGGCGATGCCGGCCGCCCTGGATGCGAGGACCAGGTGGGCGCGGGCGTGGTCCAGGAACCGGTCGCCGCCGTCGGCGTCGATGTCCAGGGCGAAGTCGATGGCGCCGAACGCCAGCCGGGTCACCCCGGGCACGCGGGCAAGTTCCAGCGCGTTGATCACGCCTAGGGCCGATTCGATCAGAGGGACCAGAGCCAGGTATTTTGGCATGTCTGCACGGAGCTGGCGCAGTGCGCCGGGATCTTCGGTCTTCGGCACCATGATGCCGAGCAGACCCGAGCCTGGCGTGCGGGCGGCGGAGAGCAGCAAGGTGATGTCGGCGTCGTAATGGGCGGAACCCTGCGGGTTCACCCGCACCAGCGCACGCACCGGTGCGCCGCCGTCGGACGGTGCCACGGCTTCGAGCGCCGCGGTCAGCGCTGCGGACTTGGCGTCCGGCGCGACGGCGTCCTCCAGGTCAATGATCACGACGCCGGCGCCCGCGGCGGCTGCCTTGGCGAACCGTTCGGGACGGTCGCCGGGAACGAACAAAGCTGTGATTGCGCTGGCGACGGTTTCCCTGGCGGTCAGGCCGGCTGCCGTGAGGCCTGCGGGCGCCGTCACTGGAAGTCCCCGATCGAGGGCAGCGTTGACTCATCCGGGCGGGCGGATTCGACGCCGGGAAGGTGACCCTGCCGGTACACCATGAACGTGCGCCGGTAGCTGATCACGATTTTGCTGTCCTGGTTGAAACCCTCGGTGGCGACGGTGACCAGGCCGAGGTTGGGGCGGGACTTCGATTCCCGAACGGAGAGGACCTTGGACCGCGAGTAGATGGTGTCGCCTTCATAGACCGGGTTCGGCATCCGGACCTCGTCCCAGCCCATGTTCGCGAAGACATTCATGGACAGGTCAATGGTGGACTGACCGGTGACCAGCGCGAGCGTGAACGTGGAGTTCACCAGCGGCAGGCCAAACTCGGTGGCCTTCGCGAAATTACGGTCCACGTGAGTCTTCGCCACGTTCTGTGTCATGAGCGTGAAGGACTGGTTATCCGCCTCCGTCACCGTCTTCCCGAACGGGTGGTAGTAGATGTCACCGGGCGAGAAGTCCTCAAACAGCCTGCCCGTCCAGCCTTCCACTACGCGGCCTTCGGTTGTCATTGACTGTGATGTCTTGTCGGTCATCGTTGATCTCCTTCAATCAATATATTACTTCTCCTTGGCTAGTCTGGCGCCATTTTCCTCTGATTGTCAAGGAATTGCCGCGCTGATGGGCGGGGAAAGTACATCTTGCCAGCCTCTAATATATTGGCGTATCGTCATGTCCCAGAGGTGACGGATGGTCGCCAGCAACGATTCGAAGGAGCACCGATGCAAACCCTCACCGCCGGACTGGACCAGCTGCGCGAGCAGACCCGCCTCCTGTGCGAAGGCTTCCCGGACGAGTACTGGCGCGAGACGGACCGCAACCGCCGCTATCCGCAGGAGTTCGTCAACACCCTCACCGAGGCCGGCCTGCTCTCCGCGCTGATCCCTGCCGAGTACGGCGGCCTGAGCCTGGGCCTGACCGAGGCCAGCGTCATCATGGAGGAAATCAACAAGTCCGGCGGCCACTCGGCGGCCTGCCACGCGCAGATGTACACCATGGGTGCGCTGCTGCGGCACGGCAACGCGGCCCAGAAGCAGGCGTACCTGCCGCAGATCGCCGCCGGCTCGCTGCGGCTGCAGGCCTTCTCCATCACCGAGGACAAGGCCGGCTCGGACACCACCAGCATTGAGACCGCGGGCGTGCGCGACGGGGACCACTTCGTCATCACCGGCCACAAGAGCTGGACCAGCCGCATCGAGGAATCAGACCTCCTCTTTGTCCTCGCCCGCACCTCCGAAAAGCCCCGGGGCAAGGGTGCTGACAAGACCCACGGCCTGACCCTGTTCCTCGTGGACCTGCGCCAGGTCCGGGCCGAACAGCCGGACACCCTCGAGGTAGTCAAAGTCCGCACCATGTTCAACTACGCCACCAACCAGATCCACTACCACGGCATGCGCGTGCCGGCGTCTGCCGTGATCGGCGAGGTGGGCAAGGGCTTCCGCTACGTCATTGACGGCTGGAACGCCGAGCGGATCCTGCTGGCCTCCGAAGCGATCGGCGACGGCTACTGGTTCACCAAGCGGGGCGTGGACTACGCCAACAGCCGCGAGGTGTTCGGCCGCAAGATCGGCACCAACCAGGGCGTGCAGTTCCCTATCACGGACGCCTACATGAAGGTCCGCGCCGCGGACATGATGCGCTACGAGGCGGCCCGGCTCTTTGACGCCGGCGAGCCCTGCGGCGCCGAGGCCAACATGGCCAAGCACCTCGCCTCCGAAGCCAGCTGGGCCGCCGCCAACGCCTGCCTCGACACCCACGGCGGGTACGGCTTCGTGGACGAGTACGACGTCGAACGCAAGTTCCGCGAAACCCGCATGTTCCAGGTGGCCCCGGTCAACAACAACATGATCAAGAGCTTCGTGGCCACCAAAGTCCTGGGCCTGCCCCGCTCGTACTGACCGCAGCGGCAGGTAGGTCCAGATCGTTCACAAGCTACGGCCCGCCTGTTGGGTACCTTCCTGAGCTCCGGCTAAGACGGATTACTACGCCCACGAAGGAGGAAGCTGATGGCCTATCACCTTCAGCATGAATGGTTCCCTATCCTAGGTGAACAGGTTGAGATTAGGGCCAGGGGAAGAACTGTTGATTATGGACGGGTCGATTCAGTTACGTACGACGATGAAATCCTTTGGCTCGCGGCCGAAGGCTCCAGTACCCGCCGTATGATCGAACGCCGAAACCAGCTCGAAGTTTGGGTCAACTACAAATGGGAAGCTCCTGGCGACCAGCCCTGATTACGTGGGCGCCCAAGAAGTTGGTTGCCAGTCCGGGTCGGAACAACGTCTTGGCTTCAACCGCCGAGGCACCGGCAGGGCTCCGCCCCACTTGCCCTCCCCCACGCAGAGGAATTTGTCTGACTGCCCTGATCGCCTCTGCACGCAAGGGCCTCCCTCACTGCGAAGAATCGGAAATTTCTTGCCTGGAATCAATCCGCTGGCCGCTGATGGCCGCAGAAACGACGTCCCTCACATTGGTGGCCGCCTCAAGGTCCATAATGCTTTGGACAAGACGGTGGTACTGGTCGGCCGATAGGTTTGCTTCTGTGCGCAGTCGCTCACCGTTGGCCACAACCTGCGGGAGTGTCCAGGAAAGGAGTGAATCAGAGTCGTCTATCCCATCCTTGAGGACCGAACCGTCCGTTAGGTGGGCAGTTGCTGTTGCGGTTTTCGGCAGCTGGCCCCTTTCAGCAACCAGTTTAATTTTGCCAACCATTCCCATAACTTCGGGAATGTCGAACCGCGACAGTGATGCAAGGGTGATGTCCCCCTCAACCAAGGCAGTGGCAAACGCGAATCTTGCGCTCATCAACGTCTGAGCCACGGTCTGGAAGGGTCCCTCGGCCGGCATGCCTGGGTAGGTCGCCTCGCGCTTGTTCATTCTTAGGGTGATGGATTCCACGTGCTCGGCCCGCAACCCTTCGGAACGCATCCGGACGGCGAGTAAGGAAGGCGCTTGGTTGAAGGCACAGACTGGAAATGGCTTGAATGTCACACCCAAGACGTTCCAAACACGGCCCAAATCTGTGAGAAGATCTTCTGCATCTACCCCTGCGAAGCACTCAAGGAACCCTGCGTGCGCCTCGAATGCTGTCGCAGAGCCACGGACTCCTTCGGCAGCCAGGGAAGCTGCCATGAAACCGTTCATGGCAGCCTTTGCAGGCTGGAAGCGCCACTCATCCGTTCCTGCCCCGAACGATTCAGACGTGCCGCCGGAACTGGCCGTAGCTATAGCGATGGCCGATGCCATTTGCTCCGCGCTGAGCTGAAATATCCTCCCGACTGCCGCCGAGGCAGCTATCGCTCCGAACACGGCTGTGGCTCTGAACGGAGGCGTGGTTCTCTCGGTGAGGCGGGCTGAAAGCACCGTTCCAACCTCATAGCCGGCCAGGACAGCGTCCATGAACGTCATTCCGTCACACATCTTCGACTCAGCCGCGGCGAGGGCCGCCGGTATGACTGTGATCCCCGGATGGAACGTACCGTGCGTGTCCTCTTGTGCCCGGGCATGAAAGAGAGACGCGTTGATAAATGCTGCTACGTGCGGACTATGGTAGTCGCCCGTGACAAGTGATCGTGACTGTCCTGCCCGCAGTTCCCGACCTCCCGGACCCATCGCCCTTTCGGCTGCCATTCCGTAAGGGGCGTCAATACCCGCTGCCCCCACTATGGTGGCGTGAACCAGGCACGCCTTCACCCGCTCAACTACCGATTCCGGAGCATCACCAACGTTGACTTCGCATGCAAATTCGGCGAGCCGTTCGGCGATTGTCCTCGTCTTGGTCGGTTGCTCGTGCTGAAGCCCCGTTGCTCCCTGCCGCATCTCTTAACTCCTTAGTCCTGCACCTTGGTAGTGGCGCTCTCTTTCCTAATCCAGTCGATCAAGGCCGGCAAACGGCTCATTGAATCGTCCGTACCATTGTTACCCTAAGCCGGGAAACGCACCCAGTCAATGATGATTCCGGGCCCCCGCTCATACTTCCAGCATGCAATGTCCTGCCCTATATTCCGCTGAATTAAGCTCCCGCGACAGGACAAACGGCAACCCCTTGACGAAGTGCGATGCTGGCGATAGATTCGTCCGTACAACTATTACCTGGGTCACAGAGTAAAGGCGGCGACGCGACTACTGCCTCTCAGTGACCGCCAATGACGCCCCCACGGATGAGGCGACCCCGACCCCCTCGGTCGCGGTCAAGCTTTGGCAACCTAAGAACACAGCCATAAACGACCCTTCTCAAAGGAGAGAATCAATGAACGCAGAGATGACACCTCACACTGAGGTTCCACCCGAACCCCAGAGCACCTCAGCGATCGCTGATGGAGCACTCGCTCCGCAGGTCTCCAAACGGGTTGCCGTTGCGGCTGGTATCGGTCATTTCCTGGAGTGGTTCGACTTCGCCGTTTACGGCTTCCTCGCAGTGACGATCGGGCAACTCTTCTTCCCTTCCGAGAACCCGACCGTCTCCCTGCTTTCCTCCCTTTCTGTCTTCGGTGTTGCATTCCTGTTCCGGCCTATGGGTGGCCTGATCATCGGAGCCCTGGGAGATCGGCTGGGGCGCCGAGCCGCGCTCTCATTAGCAATTGTGTTGATGGGCGTATGCACCCTCGCGATCGGCCTGCTGCCGACGTATGAGACGATCGGGATCGCAGCACCTATCCTTCTCGTGATCTTGCGCTGCGCACAGGGTTTCTCGGCTGGCGGGGAATACGCGGGCGCAGCGACCTTTCTGATCGAATATGCCCCGAACGGGCGCCGAGGTCTCTGGAGCAGCGTTGTCTCCGCAGGTGCCGCCTTGGGAGTCATGGGTGGTGGAGTTGTAACCCTCCTGCTGGCGAGCAGCATCAGCAGTGAGGAAATGTCTGCTTGGGGTTGGCGCGTGCCGTTCGTCGTAGCCGGGCCACTGGCGGTTTTGGGGTTGTACCTGCGAATCAAGCTTGAAGACACTCCAATTTTCCGCGAACTCCAGCAGGCACACGAAGTCGAGCACGCTCCTTTGCGCTCCGCGAGTAAGAAGAGTCGTTCAGGGATCCTTCTGGTCTTCACCTGTACTGCAGTAACAGGACTGGGTTTCTACTACTTGGCAACTTTTGTCATCACTTTCTTGACGGTCAAGGTGAATATGGCCCGCACCGACGCCCTGCAACTTTCAATCCTGGCCCTGCTGATCTACGCCACCATGTGCCCTTTCGCCGGCATGATCGGCGACAGGATCGGGCGAAGGAAGACTATGCTGATCGGCACCATCGGTATCGCCCTTGTAACCATTCCGTGCTTTATGCTCCTAGGCACCGGCAATTGGTTCCTCGGATTGGCCGGGCTTGTGATCTTCGCAGCCTTTGAAGCGCTCGTGAACGTGATGCTTGGCGTTCTGATGGTGGAATTGTTCCCGGCAAGGCTGCGCGTCAGTGGCAGCTCCATAGGTTTCAATGTCGCGCAGGCCATGATTGGCGGCCCAGGACCCTTCGTGGCAACGGCTATTGCGTCTGCTTTTGCCCTCATAGTGGCGCCAGCCTTCTATCTCGTGGTCGTAGCATTCATCTGCTTCTTCGTTCTGCTGCGGTTCCTTCCGGAAACAAAGGGCGTGTCCCTCTCCTCCAATGAAGCGGTTGCAACGCATTCACAGATCTCTGTATAAGAACTCCCGGACAGGTGGGGAAACTCCACCTCCACCCGCACTCTAGCCATCCGTAGGCTCGCGCGAACAACGTGAAACTTGAGGGGCCACAGCAGGCCCGACAGCAGGAAGTAGGAAGACTATGAATTTGAACCAAACATTGGCCGCTGCCGACAGTGAGGCAACCCGGCTTGAACACCGCAGCATGTACATCGGCGGGGACTGGGTCGAGGCGGAATCCGGTCAGACATTCGAATCCGTCAACCCATATACCGGGAAGCCCTGGGCAACTGTTCCTCTGGCAGGGCCGGCCGACGTCCGCAAGGCCGTGAGCGCAGCCCAGGCCGCTCTGGAAGGCCCCTGGGGGACAATGTCAGCGGCGCAGCGCGGAGTCCTCATCCGTCGTTTGGCTGCCCTCATTGAATCCGAAGCCGACTCCTTGGCCGTCATCGAAACCCGGGACAACGGTAAGGTCATCCGGGAGACCCGGAGCCAAATGGCGGGCCTGCCCGCAACCTACGAATTCTTTGCAGGTGCGGCGGACAAAATCTCCGGGCAGACCATCCCAGCCCCCCAGACGAACTTCTTCACGTACACCCGCCGGGAACCCATCGGCGTCGTAGCGGCTATTCTCCCGTGGAACAGTCCGCTCTTCCTTCTGGCAAGCAAGCTGGCACCGGCCCTTGCCGCGGGCTGCACCTTCATCGCCAAACCCGCAGAACAAACACCCAATTCAACACTAGAGTTCGCAAGGCTCGTCCACGAGGTGGGGTTCCCGGCAGGTGTCTTCAACGTCCTGACCGGCGCCGGCGATACTGGCGCCGCCCTGACGGCCGATCCTGGCGTTCACAAGATCACTTTCACCGGATCTACGGCCACAGGAATCGCAGTCATGAAGAGCGCGGCGGACCACATCGCTGAAGTCACACTTGAACTCGGCGGCAAATCGCCGAACATCATTTTCCCCGATGCTGATCTTGACGCCGCCGTCAACGGAGCGATGGCCGGCATCTTCGCCGCGACCGGCCAGACCTGTATCGCGGGGAGCAGGCTACTTGTTCACAGCTCCATCCATGACGAAGTGGTCAGGAGGCTTGCCGAACGTGCACCACAGATCAAAATGGGTGACCCCTTGGAAATGGCAACGGAGATGGGCCCCATCGCTTTCTCCGAACAGCTGGACAAAGTCCAGTACTACGTGAACCTGGGCGTCGAAGAGGGAGCCACTATCACTTCCGGCGGGCGGCGACCAAAGGCAAGTGGCCTGACCGAAGGCTACTTCTTCGAACCAACCATTCTCACCGGAGTCAGCAACACCATGCGGGTGGCCAGAGAAGAAATCTTCGGGCCCGTACTGGCAGTCATCCCCTTCGAGGACGAGGCGGAAGCAGTCCGCCTCGGCAACGACACGTCCTACGGTCTCGCAGCAGCTGTATGGACTAAGGACGTACAGCGCGCACACCGGATCGCGCACCAGCTGAAAGCCGGCACAATCTGGGTGAACTCTTACCGCGTCCTAGCGAACAACGTTCCCTACGGAGGATTCGGTCAGAGCGGCATCGGCCGTGAAAACGGGCTGGAAGGCCTGGACGCATACCTACAGACAAAGTCCGTGTGGGTCGAACTCACGGGCGAAAGCCGTGACCCGTTCAAACTCGGCTAACACAAAGGAAGAAATCATGACAAACAAGACTCTCGAGATACCCAGGACGAGCCGTGCGGCAGTACTTGCCAAACACGGGGAGGAGTTGGAAATACGCGATATCCCCGTCCCCCAGGAGCTGGAAGCCGGGGCACTGCTCGTAAAGGTCGAAGCAGCGACAATCTGCGGCTCAGACCTCCACCTATGGGACGGCTCGCTCGGCGGAAGCCAAGGGGTAGATCTTCCGGTCATCCCCGGCCACGAGATGGTCGGCAGCATCGTGGCCTTCGGGCCCGGAGCCGAAAGGGATACTTTCGGCACTCCCCTGGAACTGGGTGACCGCATCTGTTTCACACACGCATCGTGCAACCGCTGTGACCACTGCCGCCTCGATAACCAGCCCACCTTGTGCACGAATCGGCAGTACTACATGTTCACAAACTGTGAACGTCCTCCTTACCTCGTCGGTGGGTTTGCCGAATACTGCTATGTCTTTCCTAATTCCGGCCGAGTACGGGTCCCCGACGAGGTTCCGACCTCATGGGCATCGGCAGCCAGCTGCGCGCTGCGAACCGTAGTTCACTCGTTCGAACGTATTGGGAAAATGAACCCTTGGGAGAATGTTGTGATCCAAGGCGCTGGCCCGCTCGGGCTGTTCGCCACGGCACTTGCCGATCACCTGGGCGCAGGGCGGATCATTACTATAGGTGCTCCTGAAGGTCGACTGGCAATTGCCAAACAGTATGGAGCGACGGACACCATCTCAATCGCGGACGCGCCCGAACCCGAGGACCGGATCAGCGCAGTAAGAGAACTGCTGGGCGGACGGGGTGCCGAAGTCGTTTTCGAGTTCTCGGGTGCACGCACCGCCTTCACTGAGGGCCTAGGGATGATCAAGGAAGGCGGCCGGTATATGGTCACCGGACAAATTGATGGTCCCGGAAAAGAAGTACCCGTGCGCCCAGGGTTCATCACCCGTCAGCAGCTGACGATTATGGGCACCTGGTCAGGCCACATCGCCGAATACCGCAAAGCGTTGGACTTTATGAAGAACTCTAAGGGCAAATACGACTTCGGCGCGCTCGTTCCCAACCAATACGGGCTCGACCAGGTAAATGAGGCCATGTCCAGGATGCGGTCCCAGGAAGACATTAAGCCTCTGATCGTCCCCCACGGTGCGGCGGCGTTGTCATGAGACCCCTCGAAGGGCTCCGGGTGCTGGAGCTGGGACAGTACATAGCCGCACCATACTGCGCAATGGTGCTCGCAGACCTGGGTGCCGAAGTAATCAAGATTGAAAAACCCGGCAACGGAGATCCCCGGAGGGTTTACGACCCGCTTGTACAGAACGATGCAGGGGCACTGAGCGGCGGGTTCTTGAGCTACAACCGGAACAAAAAGTCGGTAACTCTGGACCTCAGCAGCCCTACGGATCGTGCTGCCTACCTTACTCTGGCAGGAACAGCGGACATCATTGTCGAAAACCTGCGACCGGGTGCAGTCGACAAACTCGGGATCGGTTATGACGTGCTGCGGAAAGAAAACCCGCGGCTGGTCTACTGTGCTATCAGCGGCTACGGACGTCTGAAAAGCCACCGAGGGGAATTTTCAGACCGCCCCGCATTCGATACGGCGATCCAAGCCATGGGTGGGCTCATGTCAGTCACCGGTGAAACGTCCGGTCCCCCGCTGCCCACGGTCACCGGCTTCGCCGACATATACACCGCCGTTTACGCGTCCGTTGGCATTCTTGCAGCAATTCAGGGGCGGGAACGAACAGGTGCGGGTACGTTTGTGGACCAAAGCATGTATGACACAGTCGCATCCCTGCTGGAGCGGGAGCTGATGCTCTGGGACTTCACGAAAGAGAGACGTGTCAGGGGCGTGGACCGATACGCCCCCTTGGGTTCACTGCAAGCCAGTGATGGATTCGTGGCACTGATCCTGCCTACAGACGAAATGTGGCGCAGGCTGTGTAATGCCATTGACCGGCCGGATCTGCTCGATCATCCCCTCCTGAGCTCAGTAATGGAGCGGGCCGAAAACTTCGCAATGGTGATCCGTCCCGAAGCCGAAAAGTGGACACACACACGGACGCGGCGGGAGATCGTCGAATCCTTCGCGGCTTCCGGACTGCCCGCAGGTGAAACTCAAACCATTGACGAGCTTTATGAATGCCCCCATCTGGACGCCAGGCACATGTTCATCAGCATCAACGACAAGTTTGCGGGCGAGCACCGGATGATAAGGACGCCAATCCTCATGGACGCCTATGACGAACCCCGCCCTGACTCAGCGCCGGAGCTGGGCGCCAACAATAAGGAACTGCTCCAAGATCGGGAACCACGATCCGCGGACGGGCGAACAGGAACCTCGCCCCAGGGCCACATCCTCTTAGGAGCAAAGCCATGACACCTGTAGATATGCCGCTTCGTGAAGACGTAGTGAACCTGGCAGGCGGCATGCAGGGTATTTATTGCGTCGCCTGCCAACGGCATTCATTTCCGCAGCGACCGCTCTGCCTCCACTGCGGCTCGGACCGTGTCGAAAACGTCAGCTTACCCAGGCAAGGCCGCGTTTGCAGCTGGACCGTTGTTCGTCAGGCCCCTTCCCACTTAAAGACTCCCTACACACTAGTCACGGTGGATTTCGAGGATGGTAACCGGGTTCTGGGCGCGGCAGAAGGCAACGTCGAGATCGGGTCAGTCGTTACGGTCGAGTTGTACCCCAAAACTACTGACGAGGCCGGCAACTCTCTATGGTGGTACCGCTTCCGAGGAATTGAGGAAACAAATGAGTGAAACATTCATCTCAGGGGCAGGAATGGTCCGATTCGGGAAGTATCCCGCAGACATCACCTTTGAAAAGCTCGCGGTGGGGGCGGCGCGGGCGGCGATGGCAGACTCATGTGCGGTCCCTGCCGATATCGAAGCCGTATACATGGGGCATGTCTTCGGTGGCCCGGTAGCGGGTCAACGCGTCGCGGTCCAGCTCGGGCTCGGCGGACTGCCCGTCTCGAACCACGAAAACTATTGCGCCAGTGGAGCAACAGCCATTCGTGAAGCCTGGATAGCAATAAAGGCCGGAATCCACGACGTCGTCCTCGTCATAGGTGCCGAGAAAATGACGGACCGTGTCGCCGGTGGAGTCATGCCAGACCCGACTGACCTTGACGCCATCAATGGACTGGTCATGGCGGCCAACCACGGGATGAGCGCGCGCCGGTATATGCACGATCACGGCGCAACCCGAGAACAGATCGCAGCCGTTGCCGTCAAGAACCACGCACACTCAGTTCATAACCCGTTCGCCCAATACCAGCGTCCAGTCAGTCTCAGCGAAGTACTTGAGGCACGCACTATCGCTGAACCGCTTGGGCTGCTGGACTGCAGCCCCATCAGCGACGGAGCAGCGGCGGTAATCCTGTGCAGCAAGGCGGGCCTGGCAAAACTGAAAGTCCGCTCCGCCCCCCGTATAGCAGGATGCGCACTCGTCAGCGGGAGCGTCGTATCATCCGCCGCCGGCCTTAACGATGAGGACGTCTCACGGCGGGCCGCAGAGCAGGCATGGAACATCTCAGGCTACGGACCGAAAGACGTCGATCTTGTTGAGATGCACGACTGCTTCACGATCGCTGAAATCGTTAGGCTGGAGGGGCTCGGTCTCATTCCAGTAGGCGAAGGCGGAATCTGGTCCGAAAACGGCAGCACATCCCTCGGGGGAAAGATGCCCGTAAACACCAGCGGGGGCCTTCTTAGCCGCGGACATCCCGTCGGCGCCACGGGCGTTGCCCAAATATGTGAGCTGACATGGCAACTAACTGATCGCGCCGGCGCACGCCAGGTGGAGGACGCCAACCTCGGCCTAGCTTACTGCAAAGGCGGTACCGTCAGCGGCACTGATGGCGGTTCAGTAACGGTATTGATGGTCGAAAGATGACTTTCCTCAGGTTCCCTGTAGTTCTCAGACGTCAGGGAACCTGGGGACGATCCGGCGCCACACTCAGGAGAAATTCGTCCGGACATATGCTAGATTTGGTTGCGTTCGGCAGGTTCCGAACCGGCCGAATCCAACGGAAGGTGCAGGGTGGAGGTACATACCCAAGAGGAGCGTGCAGTTCCTGCTTATCGGTCCCTCGCTGCGCAGATTCGGGCCGATATAGCCGCGGGAGTTTATTCCGAAGGGCAGAAGCTTCCGACCGAGAGTGAGTTGCAGGCTGCCCACAAGGTCAGCCGGCACACCGTTCGAGGAGCTCTCCAAATCCTGCTGATGGATGGCCTGATAAACCGGGTTCAAGGCAGCGGCACCTACGTCAATAGCCGCCAGGATTCCCAAGGCCGTTACCTGCGGTCCATCGGATCTCTGGACGAGATTATCGTCTGGCCTGACACGACGACTGAGGTCATAGAACCTTTTTCCGTTGTCGTAGAGCCATCGATAGCTGCCCGAATGGGGCTTACTTACATAGAGGTGAGCCGGGCCACCGTTCGCCGATCCTACAATGGGGTGCCGTTCGTCGTGACCCGCCACTACGTGGAACCAACTCTGGGGGCAAAGTTAGCCGAGCTCGGAGATAAATCACCGGGCGAAGGTACGGTCATCGGAGCCGCCGAACGCTTTCTGGATAAGCCCATAACAGGGGCACGCCAAGACATTACCGCTATGAATGCGCCGGAACATGAGGCGGGCCTGATCGGGTGCGAAGCTGGTGACGCGATCTTGCTGATCGAACGTCTCTACTACGATGCGAACGGGAAGTTCATAGAGTTCACCTCCTCACACTTCAACCCCAGACGCTACGCATATCGTATGGAACTGCACAGAAACGCCAAGCGCGGTCTTGATTAGTTCGTGCTGGTGCGCCACCCCCATTTAATCAAGCGAGCCAAAGCTTGGGAGCTCCAAGAAACTGTGGTAATTGACAGGCGGCATGGGTTCGGAAACTGGTGGAGGGCGGCCGGGGGGCCGACACTTGAAGTATAAAGTTCCGCATTCGACCCGCACTCTGGAGCCACGTAACCGGCTCTACGTGGCCTGCACCTGTGAAGAACAAGCGGCTCCTTCTTGGCTCGGAATTCAATCGCTGATCCGGCCGGCTGTTCGCCCGTCCCTTGGAGTGGCGCCTGGCCGTGCAGGTCGTCGCGATCGACCCTCCGCAGCCTTCCGCAAAGCGTTGTGGATGTGGCTTCCGCGCACCGCTGTCGCAGTCGATCACTTCCATCTGATCTCGCTGGCCAACCAGGCCATGACCGAGACCCGGCAAACCTTTCCCAGCAGGTCAAGTGCCGCCGCGGGAGAGCAGTGGACAAGGCATGGGCGCACCGTATGCTCCTGCTGCGCGGCGGCGACACACTTAGCTGCAGGGCCGCCTTCCGGCTTGAAGAAGTATTCGCCGCGGACGATCCGACGGCACCCTCCAAGCGGTGTGGAAGGTCAAGGAACAACTCAGGACCCTGCTGCGCACCGCATCCCTGGAAGACGCGGCAACTGCGAAAACCGAGCTCGAGGAATTGGTAAAGGCAGCCGCATGTCCGGAGACGAACAGGCTCTACCGCACTGTCTGCCGATGGTGGAAAGAGAGCGAGGTTCTCATCATCACCGGAGCTACGACAGGCAAGGTAGAGGCCAACAACACCGCAATCAAGAACACAAAACGCACCGCCCGTGGCTATCGCAACCCAGCCAACTACAAATCGATTCTTCTCTTGAGAAGTGCCGTCCGGACGGCGGCATTACACTCATCTCAGGGATTCATTTCCCCATGAACCGTGAAGAGCCGCGTAAGTCTTAGGGACAGAAGAGCGCGCGGGATACTGCGAACTAGATTTTTCGCTAGGTCCGGAGTAGGCATACCGGGCGTTAGATTGAGTTCATGCTTTCAAAGTTTTCAGGTACGGATCCCGATAGCCTGCAACGAGGGTTTGCATCCTCTCGATGCTGAGGTAAATGGCCTCATCCAATGACGGATATTCGGGGTGGAGATAATCGATTTCTAGGGCCAGGATCCCGTCAAAGCCGCTCTCGTCTAGGGCTGCCAAGGCATCCGGGAAATCAATGATGCCGTCGCCTACCGGCACACTGGGCCAAAACGCAAAGGTCTGAGGGTCGCCGAGGTGGGGGCGTGCGTCTTTGAAGTGGCAGGCCTTGGCATAGGGGGCCATTTTGCGGATGGCCAACTGCGGCTCTTCTAGCATCCGCAGCTGGTTGGTGGTGTCCAGACAAATACCTAGATGATCACTGCCCACCTCTGCCACGATCTCGATAATCTGGTCGGAGGTAAAGTCGAGGTGATTTTCGAGAGCGAGGATCACCCCACGGTCTTCGGCGTAATCCGTGGCTTCGCGGAGCAATGGAAGCAGCCCACGCCGGTGGTCATCCCATACATCCAGCCTGGTACGGCGTCCGCCGCCGCAGATCCTCATGACCTCGGCGCCCATGTAGGCTGCGATCTCCACATGCTTTTTGAGACTAGACAATTCCTCTGGTCGCTGTCCGGAGCCAAGCCCATCGGGGTGTCCCCATGCCCACATCAGGTCCAGAGGGGCATCCTGCAGTTGGGCACGGAGAGGCTCGAGGTCTTCGCCGGGGGCGAGCATGAAGTGTTCGATCGACAGTGCTTCAGCTCCGGCCGCACTAGCGGCTTGGATGAGGTCGCTGACTGTCATCCGATGGCCAGGCTCCTCTTCGAGACCCGGATAGACCTCGCCGAAGAATCGATGGTAGCAGTATCCGTCGATGCCGATTTTCATAGAATCCTAACTGACAATTCGTTCGCGGTTGGTTGGCAGCAGATACTTGGCATAGTCCAGCCTTGCTTCGGAAAGGCTGCCCGCTTCCTCCTGCAGCAAGGGAAGAATGTCGTGGATCTTTTCATCCGTCATCTGCATTGTTAGTCCTGCTACAGACAGCACACCGGTAGCCTGTCGCAGTCGTGGGTTTACGATAGGCACGGCAATTGCCGAGACTCCATCTTCATACGAATCGGTGACTCTGGCGTAGCCGTTGTCTCTTGCGGTGCGGATGAGTTCCAGCACCTCCTCAACGGTCCGTGGCGCATTTGGCCCAAAGCCTTCGAACTTCAGACCCTGCCGAAAGACCAGTTCCAAGGCCTTTTCATCGCTGAGAAGAGACAACCAGGCGTGCCCGCTGGCTGAGCAGGAGAGCTGGACTTCGTGGTGCATTGGCGGGTCGTATCGGATGTTGGAGGTCGATCCCTGTGACTTCAGAACCCAGATGAGCCGCTTGTCATCCACGATTCCCAACCGCGCAAGGGCTTTCGAACCTCTTGCAATCCGGTCAACGGATGGCTTCGCCTGCTCGACGAGATCAATTTCTGACAAGTATGTCAGGGCGAGCGAGGTCATCTTCATACTAAGGGCGTAGTCCCCGACGTCTGAGCTACGGCGGAAGTAGCCCAGCTCGATCAGCTCGTTCGCCAGACGGTGCGCTGCGCTGGCAGGAATCTTTAGCCTGTCCGCGATTTCGCCCAACGGCATACCTCCGGGAACGCCAGAGAGGAGTTCCATCATGCCTAACGCCCGTGCTAGCACTGTGCTCATTGCGATCCCCTTATGTCTCCAGGTCAAGCTTACCTAGACTGCACCAGCAGTTCTAGTTGCGAATCGCATTTCATATTGAAACGCTATTCTACTTAAGGGCCCTCGGCTGGTATGTTTCGTTGCGAGACTTCGTCGGCGCCTATGGCAGGTCTGCCGACAGGTCATTTAGGCCCTGCTTGTCGTCCCAAAGGAGCGCACGATGACTATCCAAGCCACAGTTGATGTCGAAGAAGTTATTGACCGAAATCGAGTCGGAAAGAGCCAGAAAGCCGTCCTGATACTGTGTTTCGCTGTCCTCATCCTGGACGGGATCGACACCACGATGGCGGGCTACTTGGGACAGGCTCTCATCGCCGACTGGGGTATTACGAAGGCTGACCTGGGACCTGTGTTCACCAGCGGCCTGGTCGGCCTAGCCGCAGGTTCTCTAATTGCCGGACCACTCGGCGACCGGTTCGGCAGACGCAATGTCATTCTCTGGTCGGTAATTTTCTTCGGGGTTATGAGCGCCCTGACTGCGCTTAGTACCGATGTAACGTCCTTCACTCTTCTGCGTGCACTTACCGGTTTGGGGCTCGGCGCCTCAATGCCGAACGCTGCAACTATGGTCGCGGAGTACGCACCCAAGCTCCGCCGTGGCGTGATGATGACGTTCATTTACTGCGGATTCACGCTTGGAGCAGCCCTCGGCGGGTACTTCAGCAGTTTCCTGATCGAACTTTTTAGCTGGCACTGGGCATTGATCGGTGGCGGCATAGTCCCGCTCCTGTTCGTTGCCTTCGCATGGTTCAAACTTCCCGAGTCCCCCAAGTTCCTGGCCCGGACCGGGAACCAGCACGCCCGGCTAGTGGCAATCATGAACAAAATTGAACCTGGCGTGGCCGCTAACGACACGGTCTTCACCGTCGATGAAACATCAGTGGTGAATCAGAAGAGCCCTGTCTCTGCTTTGGTATCAAAGCCCCTCCGACTCGGCACCGCGATGATTTGGACAGGCTTCGTCGCTGCGTTCTTCACGGTTTACCTGATGAACAGCTGGCTGCCGATCCTCATGGGAGACGTCGGGTTCACCCTCACGCAAATTGCTACTATCGGATTCCTGCTGCAGATCGGCGGGACCCTAGGCAACATCGTCATCGGCTATGCAATGGATCGATTCGGCCAGCATCCCACCCTCGTCGTGGCCGGCGTCTGCGCTACGGTAATGCTCCTGCTGATCGGCCTATCAGGCGCACGCACAGTGGAAATCCTCGGGCTTATGATCTTCGTCCTGGGCATCTTCACCAACTCCATTGCTACAGGATTCCCGGTCATGGCTGCCAGCTTCTACCCGACACGCATTCGGGCCACTGGCACCAGCTGGGCGACCGGCATCGCCCGATTCGGTGCCATCGGGGGGGCCGCTGTAGGAACCGTTATGGTCGCCGCAGGCTATGGATTCGAACAAGTCTTCGTCACCCTGACCGTACCTGTGTCACTCGGGATCCTCGCGGTCGCTATTAAGGGACTCAGGAGTCGCGCGAAGGCAGACCCCTTGGCCAGCGCACCTCGTCTCCCGTCTCCCATTCGTGACCGTA
>NZ_JBHJZH010000013.1:0-161441 GCF_042270935.1 Pseudarthrobacter sp. NPDC055928 | reverse complement strand
ATGGCCGAACGCTACCCCCAACACAACCTCCGCCCCGACGACATCGCCGTCTACGACCCCCACGCCGGCGCCCTGCGCACCGACCGCGCCGTCACCGCCGCCATCACCGCAGCCCAAACCAACGGCGCAACCATCCACACCAACACCCCCATCAACACCATCACCGAAACCCCCGACGGCGTCCTCATCACCTCCGGCAACAAAACCTGGACCTTCGAAAACGCCATCATCGCCTCCGGCGGCTGGTCCCAACGCCTCATGCCCGACTACCTGAAGGCGGCAACCCAGACCAAACGGTGCTTCCTCTCCTGGTTCGTCGCCAAAGACGCATCGGAATTCTCGCCGAAGAAGTTCCCCGTCTTTATCCGGATTTCCGGGGACCGCTCCATGTATGGGGCACCCGCCGTGGACGGCGCCACAGTCAAGGCAACCCTTGACGGCCGGGGAGCGCCAACCCCGGACCCCAACGCCGTGCCCAGGGACCTCAGCGCAGCTGAAATCTCAGAAACCACCGAAACTGTCACCGAGTTCTTCCCCGGACTGTTCCCCACCATCGTCCGCTCAGACGCCTTCCCGGACCTCTTCACCACAGACGGCAACCCCCTGCTCGGCCGGTTCCACGAAGGAAGCAGAATCTACTGCGCCACCGGCTTCTCAGGCGGCGGCTTCAAAAACGCCACCGGCTACGGCGAAATCGCCGCCAACGAAGCCCTCGGCAAGCGCACCTTCGACAGCCTCAACTTCGCGCGCCCCCAACGGTACAAGAGCGTTCAACGCGGCCATCCCAGGAAAGGTGACTCCCACATGGCCTCGTCCCCGATGTGGGCGTCAAGGGTAACGAAATCCAATACTGTCTAAGAAAAGCAATCGGCAAAGAGTGAAGTGAGGGAAGAGCAATGGCGGCACCGGAAGGATTGTTTGTACTGGAGGGAAGACCCACGGCGCAGCTGATCGCGGATCAGCTGCGGGAACAGATTGTCCAGGGGATCTTCCGCCCTGGCGAGCAGATCAATGAATCGGTCTTGGCAGGGCAGCTACGCACGTCAAGGGGCCCTGTCCGTGAGGCGTTGCAGCGGTTGTCCCAAGAGGGCATCCTGGTCAGCCATCGCAACCGCGGGGTGTTCGTCCTGGAACTTTCAGACGACGACGTCAGGGAGATCTACACGGTCCGCAAGGCTGTGGAATCAACTGCGGCAGACGCACTGCTGGATGCAGGGCAGGAACAGGTTAAGGACACCTGCCAGGCATTGAAGGCCATCATTAGAGACATGGCGAAGCAGGTTGCCGTGTCGGACTGGCAAGCAATTGCCAGGCTGGATATGCAGTTCCACACTACTTTCGTGGCCGGGGCGGGCAACACGCGTTTGATCCGGATCTACAACACCCTGGCTGCGGAATCGAGGATGTGTATCCTCAATCTGGCCGTTGCGTACCCCCGAATTGATGCCTTGGTGCAGGAGCACCAGAACCTCCTGGACCTTCTGGAGGCCGGCGACCGGGAAGAACTCCACAAAGCCATCGAACGCCACATGCAAAAGGCTGTCGAGGATCTCACCGCCAATCGGGACAAGACGGAGATCACCGCATAAGAACCGATGCGGGACAACTCGCAAAAAGGAAGGCCAGATCCATTGGATCTGGCCTTCCTTTTTGGTCGGGTTCAGCGGGGGAATGAACATCCTGAATCACTCAACTCCTAGCAATTGTCAACAATCGACGATAGACTGGAGGGCGATTACCCTCGGAAGTGCTGCCAGGGCCGGCAGCAGGCCTACCCCGACTACACCCACCAGCAACCTCGCACCACATGAATTCGAAAGGCAGAAAGTTATGCGACAAAGCCGTCGTGCAGCTACGTGGACAGCCCTCCAGCGCGGAGACGTCGTTAATCTCAACCGGAACGGCGTCGAGTGCCACCGGGGTTTCGTAGACGATCGAACCGAGGATGGCAGGACCATCTGGGTCATAGACAAGATCGGTCACCGTCGGATGTTCCATATCGAGGATGACTACGACCTGATGGTCCCGTCAGCGGGTGCTGCCTAAGTACTCCCCTGCTCTGGAATCCTCGCGCAGGCTGGAGTAGCGTCGTTACGACAAAGCGGCGCCCGGCAGCGGTTGGCTTGATCGTCCCGCAAGCCGGCGGTGATACAACAAAGGGGCCGGCATGGCTGGTTGGAACGCTGACACTGCAGCGGGACCCGTAGGGGCAGGGACGATCACCTTGGTGGAAGGCACATCCTTCTGCATCTCCTCGCCCAACGGGGACATCCACCCCGAATTTCCACACGGCGTCTTCTTCCAGGACACGCGCATTGTGTCCCGCTGGAGCATCACTCTCGATGGCCTGTCGCTCGAACCCCTGGCTGCCGAGACGAAGGAGCCGTACAGGGCCCTGTTCGCGGGCCGGGCAACCCGCCGGGACGGGTATGCGGACAGTCCGGTGATCGTGGAGCGCCTCCGGGAGGTGGGTGCAGGCATCCAGGAACACATCACTGTCCGCAATCATGGAATCGAACCTGTCCAATGTGTTCTGGCCGTACGCGCCGAAGCGGACTTCGCGGATCTTTTCGAGGTCAAGGAAGCCCGCATCCAGCGGCGTTGGGAGGAAATCCGGGAAGTTGACGGTGACTCGCTGAGCATCAGTGCTACCTGGCAGGACATCCGAAAGGGCCTCCGCGTCCAGGCCCCCGGTGCTGATGTCACGATGGACGCGTTGACATACAGCCTGACCATCGAGCCGCACGGCCAGTGGAGCACTGTCCTTACCGCCGTTCCTACCGGCGCTGACCCAGCCAACCCAGCGCCGCCGTCGTTCATTCACCCTGACGGTGACGGGTTATCCCCGCGCGACCGCCGCAGGCAGGAATGGGTGGCGAAAATTCCAAAACTGCACATGGGCAACCAGTCCATAGAACGGACCCTGCGCCGGAGCTATGACGATTTGGGCGCGCTCCGGATCGAGGATCCGAACCATCCTGAGCGGGTTGTGGTGGCCGCCGGCGCTCCCTGGTTCATGACCCTGTTTGGCCGGGATTCCCTGTGGGCATCGGAGATGTCCATGCCAGTGGACCCCTCACTTGCCCTGGGCACCTTGCAAACCCTGGCCGACCGTCAGGGAAAAGTGGTGGATCCGATCAGCGAGGAGGAACCGGGAAAGATCCTGCACGAGGTCAGGCTCGATGTCTCCAGCGGCCTTTCACTCGGCGGAAAGCACATCTACTACGGCAGCGTCGATGCCACCCCGCTGTTTGTGACGATACTTGGAACCGTGAGCCGCTGGGGTTTCGCCCGGGACACCATCGCCGCGCTGCTGCCCCATGCGGACCGGGCACTGGACTGGATCCGCAACTATGGCGACAAGGATGGCGACGGATTCGTTGAATATGAGCGGCTCAACCCCCAAGGCCTCCTCAACCAGGGCTGGAAGGACTCCTGGGACGGAATCAACTTCGCAGACGGCCGAATGGCGGAGCCACCCATTGCGCTGTGCGAGGTGCAGGCTTATGTCTACGACGCCTACATGGCGCGTTCCTGGATAGCATTCGACGCCGGCGACGAGGCTTTGGCAACCCGCCTGGCCGATGACGCCGCCCGGCTGAAGAAGCGGTTCAACGAACAGTTCTGGCTGCCAGAACGCGGTTACTACGCTATCGCCCTGGACGGCAAGAAGAGACCTGTCGATGCGTGTGCGTCCAATATGGGGCATTGCCTCTGGGTCGGCCTCATAGACGAGGACAAAGCGCCGCTTGTGGCCGAACGGTTGCTGTCCCCGGAAATGTTCAGCGGCTGGGGCGTGCGCACTCTGGCCAGCGATATGGGTGCCTACAATCCTGCGAGCTACCACAATGGCTCAGTCTGGCCTCATGACAACGCGGTCATTGTGGCCGGACTCATGCGGTACGGCTTCGTGGCAGAGGCCCAGCGGATTTCCACTGCCCTGCTGGAGGCGGCCGAATATTCAGGCGGGCGGTTGCCGGAACTGTTCTGCGGCTTCAGCCGCGAGCAGTTCGCTGAACCCGTACCTTATCCCACGGCGTGCTCGCCTCAAGCGTGGGCAGCGACAACACCCATCCAGCTCGTGACGAGCCTGATGCGGTACGACACCCATGTTTCGCGTGGCGGATTCTGGCTGGACCCTGCACTCCCGGATTCCTACGGCGACTTGCACATCACCAACGCCCCCATAGGCGGCGGCCGCATCACCATCGACATCATCAATTCCGAACCATCCGTCCAAGGACTTCCTGAAGGAATGGTTTTCCACCAGGGTCATCGCCCTTGGTTGACTGAACTCGTGGAGGAGGCCGGGCTGCGGCTGAAAGGCGGCCCAGGCAACCAAGACGGCCGGCGTCCGCCAACAGCGCCGTAAACAGTCCTCCCAGATGCGCAGGTGCTGCCAGGGGCAAACATTCCAATTGCCCGCGGGATCGAGGAAAATGGCGCCATGGCGATCGTGGTGCGCCCGGCAACGAAGTTCGAGGACGTCAAAGCGGTGGTTGGCCCCAAGCGGCCGGACGCCAACGTGTGCTGGTGCCTGAGCTACCGCATTCCGTCGAAGCAGAACCTTGAGCTTCACGGCACCGAACGCGGCGACCTCGTGAAGAAACTGGTGCGGCAGGATCCGCCGCCCGGAGTGTTGGCCTACGACGGCGACGACGTCGTAGGCTGGGCGGCTGTCCACCCACGCTCGGATACCAGCTTCGCCCGAAACCGCCGGATCCCGCACGTAGACGACCTTGAAGTGTGGTCCGTGTGGTGCATCCGAGTCCGGCCCGGGCACCGGGGTGGGGGCATCTCACACCACCTCCTGAAGGGGGCCGTTGACTTTGCCCGCAGCTACGGGGCACCCGCCATCGAGGGGTATCCAGTGGACAACCGCGGCAGCAAAGTGGACCTGACTATGGCCTATGTGGGCACCCGCAAGCTGTTTGAACGGGCCGGGTTTACCAAGGTGGCCGATACGGAGTCAGTGCTCAACGGATTCCCGCGCGTGGTGATGCGCCTGGACCTGCGCTGACCCGACTCAACTGTACTGGTCAGTGCTTCTTACGCCAGTGCTTGGGCCAGTCCCTATCCATGAGCCACAGCGCCAGGAGAAGCGCGTCCGTGGTGATGAGGAATCCGATGAGGTACGCCCAGCCTGTCATCCAGCTCACGGCAATCTCCTGACCCTGGTTAGCCCCAGCCACTCGATTGACCTCAAGTGTGGCACGGAAAGAGCCAGGATGGAACGGCTGCCGTTGAGCCGGGAAAAGCGTTGCCCCGGGTGCAGCTATGCGGGCCGCAATGCGCCGCTGCCGGCGGCGTGGAAGAGCGCTGCCAGGCGGCCGTGTGCCTTGGTTTCCAAGCTGAGGCGGTGGGTGAGCTTTTCGACCCTCTCGGAGAGTTCGGCGCCCACCGGCAGGCGATCTCCGGGCCAACTGGAGGACTCCTTGGAGTCAGCCAAAGCCTCTGCAAGCGCGTTGGCCGCGGCCCGGACCTTGAGCGAGTGGAAGTACAGGCGCAACAATGCCCGGCTCTTGTCCATCCCCGCGCTCAGGAGTCCCCGGGTCCGTGACGGACGGTCCACTGGTTCGTCCCCGATGCTGATATTTCCCATGTGGCTTCCCCGCTTTCCGCAAGCCGTCCAACTTCCGGGCCGGATCCGGGAAGCGTCCGGCGGAAGCTACTGCCTGTTTTGAGTGTCCCGGGCATTCCTCAACGTCTGCCTAAGCCAATGCCAAGATTTGCTCAAGATCAGCCGAGCAGGACGTCGTGCGACGGGTCTGACGGAAACTTGCACGGATTAACTTGGGAGTGAGGCACGTGACAATGCCTGACTCGCCTTAATACGGTAGAAGTAGAGCTATGCCTTCCACGCCCGATATTCGCCGCGCCGTTGTAATAGAGGACGATCCGGACATCCGTGGGCTGCTGGTTCGGATCCTGACTAAGCAGGGCTTCGAGGTCTCTGAAGCCGAGTCCGGCCTGCCGGGCGTGGAACTGGTCAGGAACGTCAAACCGGACCTGGTCACCCTGGACTTGAACCTCCCAGATCTGGACGGCCTTGAGGTCTGCAAGCTCCTGCGCGAATTCTCTGACGCCTTCATCGTGATGCTCACCGCCCGGGCCGACGAACTGGACAAACTCACGGGGCTGGACAACGGCGCAGATGACTACATCAGCAAGCCCTTCAGTCCCCGGGAACTCCAGTCCCGGATCAACGCGCTGTTCCGGCGCCGCCTGTCCCCCAGCGCGGACACAGCCGCCCGCAGCGAGCTTGAGCGCGCCACCGAGGTCCAGCAGAGCCTCCTGCCCAAGGAGGACGTCGTGGTGCAGGGCTACGACCTCGCTGGCGTCTTCCGCCCGTCCCGCAGCGTGGGGGCGACTTCTACGACTGGTACCGAACCCCGGACGGGCTCCACCTGACCTTCGCCGATGCCATGGGCAAGGGCATGGGCGCAGCGCTCATCGCCGCCACGGTCCGCGCGGTGATGCGGTCCATGGGCCACCGACAGGACCTGGACGGAGCCTTCGCATCGGCCAGCCAGGCCATCGCCACGGACCTTGATTCGTCCAACTCGTTCGTCACCCTGTTCCACGCACGCCTTGACGCGGCGTCGGGCAATGTCAGCTATGTCGACGCCGGTCATGGGCTCGCGCTGCACGTCACGGCAGGCGGTGGTGTCCACCGGCTTCCCTCCGGAGGTCCGCCCGTGGGTGCATGGGCCGGGAGCGCCTGGCCGCAGTTCTCCCTGGACCTGGCTCCCGGAGACTCACTGGTGGTGGTGAGCGACGGGGTCCTGGACGTTTTTGACTCCGTGGAGGCCTTCACCGGGGCGGTGCTGGCCGCGGCGCATGGGCAGGACTCCGCCCAGTCCGCCAGCGACGCCATCCTCGCCCTCGCCCCCGCGGAGTCCGCCGAGGACGACGTCACGGTGGTGGTGGTGAGGCGCCTGCTGGAAGACTCCGCGGCGTGAGCCGCTTCTGGACCCGCCTGATGGTGGTCCTGACCGTCATCTTCGGCCTGAACTATGTGGCCTGGCGCTGGGTGGCGTCGCTGAACTGGGACGCCTGGTGGATCGCAGTCCCGCTGGTGGCGGCGGAGACGTTCAGCCTGATCGACGTGATGCTGTTCGGCATGACCGTGTGGAAACTGAAGATCCGCAAAGGGGCCCCGGTGCCGCCCAGCGATGCCACAGTTGACGTCTTCATCACCACGTACAACGAAGACCTGGACATGGTCATGACTACCGCCCTGGCGGCCCAGCGGATCCGGCACCCGCACAGCACATGGATCCTTGACGACGGCGCCCGGCCCGGGCTCAAGGCCCTCGCCGAAGAGCATGGCCTGGGCTACGTGACGCGCAGCGAGGACTGGACAGCCAATGTTCCGCGCCACGCCAAGGCTGGCAACCTGAACAACGCCCTGATGGTCACGCACGGCGAATTCCTGCTCATCCTGGACGCCGACCAGATCCCCGAGCCGGACATCCTGGAGAAAACCCTCGGCTACTTCAATAACCGCCGGGTGGCCCTCGTCCAGACCCCGCAGTACTTCAGCAATGTTCCCGCGGATGATCCCTTGGGCAGCCAGGCCCCGCTGTTCTACGGTCCCATCCAGCAGGGGAAGGACGGCTGGAACGCAGCCTTCTTCTGCGGCTCCAACGCCATCCTGCGCCGCGAGGCGCTGATGCAGCTGGGCCTGGTGGGCTACGTCAAGGAAACCGAGAAGAGTATCCGGCGCGCGCTCGCGGCATCGCGCTCCGCCATCAGCAAGGCCCGGAAATCGGCCGACGTCGGCACTCCCCTGGTGGCCGACGTGCTGGACGAGGTCGCGGCCGCCACCCGGCAAGCGCAGGAGCAGCTGGAAGCGGGTGAACCGCTGAGTGAGATCACGTACCGCGTGCGCCGCCGCGTCGACGCGGCCGTGCAGACACTGGTCCAGGCGGACGTCTCCGCCCTCCAGGCTGACCTCGAAGAGATTGCCGCCATGGAGCTGGCACACGTGGGCGACGCCGGGGTTCCGGTAGTGGCCGATGACGCCGTCCAGCGCATGTCGGCCCGGGACTGGTCTCCCTTGGGCGCACTGGAATCCGTTCAGGCCGTCCTGGACGCCCTGAACGTGGAACGGAACGACGAAGCGCAACCGGTCATGCCCCTGGCCACCATCTCCGTGACCGAGGATATGGCCACAGCCATGCGCATGCACGCCATGGGCTGGGAGAGCGTCTACCACCACGAAATCCTGGCCTACGGCCTGGCGCCCGAGGACCTGAAGACCATGCTCACCCAGCGCCTCAGGTGGGCACAGGGGACCATCCAGGTCCTGCTCCGTGAAAACCCCCTCGTCCAGAAGGGTCTGAAGATCGGCCAGCGGCTGATGTATTTTGCCACCATGTGGACCTACCTCAGCGGATATGCGGCGGTCATCTACTTCGCCGCCCCCATCATCTACCTGCTGCTGGGCATCCTGCCGGTCACCAGCCTGAGCTGGGACTTCTTCGTCCGGTTCATTCCCTTCATGATCGCCAACCAGTTGCTGTTCGCTGTGGCCGGCCGCGGAATCCCCACCTGGCGTGGACAGCAGTACAGCCTCGCGCTGTTCCCCACGTGGATCAAGGCGTGTTCGACGGCGGCCCGGAACGTCTGGTTCGGCCGGCCCCTGGGATTCGCCGTCACCCCCAAGGCGCGGCAGGCCGGAGGGCCCGGCTGGAGCCTGATCCGACCGCAAATCATTGTGTCCGCGCTCCTGGCGGTTGCCGCCGTCGTGGGCATTATCCGGCTCGCCAGCGGATTGGCCGAGCCGCTTGGCACGTTAGTGAATGTGGCCTGGGTTATTTTTGACTTGGCGGTCATGAGCGTCCTGGTTCGCGCCGTTTTGTATCAGGGGTACCAACCCGCTGTTGGCCTAGAGGCTGGAGAGAGGAAACCCAATGGAGTTTAGTTACGAGGTCAAGGATTCGTACGCGGAGGTCAAGGCAGACGGACGGCTGAATATGGTGTCCGCCCCCAAGCTCCGGGAATTCGTCACCGATGTGATCGCCGGCGGTTCCTCCCGGATCGTGGTGAACCTGGAGAATACGGCATTTATGGACTCCTCCGGCCTCGGCGCCCTGATCGGCTGCCTCAAGGCGGCCCGGCAGGCGGGCGGCGACCTTCGGATCGCAGCCGTGCAGCCGCAGGTGAAGATGGTGCTGGAACTGACCAGCATGGACCGCGTCCTGACCTCCTACGCTTCCGCCGAAGAGGCGTTCAGCAATGACTGAGGTCTTGGCTCACCGGAGCTTCCATGGGTTGGCTGATGCCGAGGCCATCGAGTCCGTCCACAACGAGCTGGACGGCCTCTGGGAGGACGCCCCTTTGGTCCAGGCCGTGGACCAGATGACGTTTACCACGGCCGTCATCGAATCGGCGTCCAATATCGTCCAGCACGCTGAGCCGGCCAACGCGGAAAAGCCGGTAGAACTGGGTGTGGACATCAGTGTCCAGCCCGCGCTCCTTCGCGCCAGGGTCAGTGCCTTTTATGCGAAGCCGCCTTTCGGCCCGATGGAGCCGGGAACGCCCGACGACGACTCCGAATCCGGGCGCGGGCTGGCCCTCATCCAGGCGCTGGTCACCACTGTGACGTTCGAACGGCAGGACGGCACCAATACGTGGGTCCTCACCAGGACATCCCAGGACTGAAGGCGTCCCGGTTCGGATTCATATAGCTCTCCAAGGGCTCCGGCGGCGTGAGCCCGTATTCCTGCAGGCCAAGCCTCTCTTGACACCACGCACACTGTCGACTTCAATATTACGTATGCTGAAATAACAGTTCCATGATGCGGAAGCTTCGTTTTGAAAGCCGCCGGAAAGCCGGTCCTCCGCATAGCCGTCACCATGGATGCCAGCATTTGCAATGAGGAACCAGCCAGCATGAAGCTTGCCGAATTCAACAGCGCGGACACGGCCGTGGCCGCCGACGCCCTGAAACCCTGCATCGACGTCCAGCGCTGGATTGAGGCCATCACCGCGGCACGCCCTTTCAGCTCCCGGGCAACACTCCTGGACTTTGCCGCCCAAGCCGCTGCACCCTTCACCGCTGCCGAGGTTGAAGCCGCCATGGCACACCACCCCCGCATCGGCGAACGGCCAACGGCCAACACAGCCGAGGCATCCATGTCCCGCTCGGAGCAGTCCGGCGTGGACCCTTCGGACAACGGGACCGCCGCGGCGCTGGCTGCCGGAAACCGCGCCTATGAGGAAAAGTTCGGCAGGGTCTTCCTGATCCGCGCCGCCGGACGGACTGCCCCCGAAATCCTGGCCGCACTCAACACCCGGCTCAGCAATTCGCCGGCCGAGGAAGATGCCATAGTCGCCCAGCAACTGCGCGAAATCGCGCTGCTGCGCCTTGAAGGAGTGATCAGCGAATGAGCGTTTCCCATGTCACCACCCATGTCCTGGACACCGGTGCCGGACGTCCGGCGGCGGGGGTCGCCGTCGTCCTTTCACAGCACGACGGCGGCACTTGGCATCAGCTCGCCGCCTCCGCAACGGATGCGGACGGCCGCGCCAAAGACCTCGGTCCAGAGCAACTGGCACCCGGGCGCTACCGGCTCAACTTCGGCACCGGTGAGTACTACGCCGCCCTCGGCACGGCCACGTTCTTCCCCGAAGTGGACCTCGTCTTCGAGGTGACCGGCGCGGAGCACTACCACGTGCCGCTGCTGCTGAGCCCGTTCGCGTATTCCACCTACCGCGGCAGCTGATCCCTCCGCTGGCCGGGAGCCTTCGACGCAATTGCGTCACTTTTGGCAGGGCTGGGCACCGGCGCGCTGGAATGGCGGAGGCCGGCGTGCTGGTGCGGGCCAAAAGTCACGCATTCCGGTTGTGAACTCCCCCCCTTCCGGCCCGCAGTAGGCTTGATGGCATGGCTTTTGAAGAAACCCCCGCTGAACGGCGCGAAATCACCGTCCGCCGGGCACCTAAATATGTGCCCTTCCTCATCCTCGGCGGCCTCGTCGGCGTCGTGGTGGCTGCCGTGATCGCCTACGGGCTCCCCGGCGACGAGAGCTTTGACCGCGGGTCTGTTTTTGGGTTCTTCCTGGTCATGTTCGGCGCCGGCGGGGCGATCCTAGGCGCTGTCACGGCCCTTCTGCTGGACCGGCGGAGCGTCAAACGCCAGCAGCGCGCCATCGTAGAAGCCGTCCCCGACTCGGAACCCGACGACGGCGCAGCGCCGTAGTCGCCAGTGCAGCACAAGCACAGGCACAACCGCGCCGCCAGTCACAAACGCCGCCGCGGAAAAGTCTTACCCCATGTCGTGAGATAATCGACCAGTGGCACGCGGCGATGGAAAACTTTCTCATGATCTTCTCCCTGGCGAAAAAGGCCCTCAGGACGCTTGTGGCGTCTTCGGGGTCTGGGCACCAGGTGAAGAAGTAGCAAAACTCACCTATTACGGGCTGTATGCACTGCAGCACCGCGGTCAGGAGTCGGCTGGTATTGCTACCAGCGACGGCAAGCGGATCAACGTCTATAAGGACATGGGGCTCGTTTCCCAAGTCTTCGACGAAACCACGCTGAACACCCTGACCGGGCACCTGGCAGTGGGACACTGTCGCTACTCCACCACCGGAGCCAGCCACTGGGCCAACGCCCAGCCCACCCTCGGGGCTACCAGCACCGGCACCGTGGCGCTGGCGCACAACGGCAACCTGACCAACACCGCCGAACTCAACACCATGATCCTGGAACGCAACGGCGGCCAGCTCAGCGGCGAAATGAAGCAGGGCAACACCTCCGATACTGCGCTGGTTACGGCGCTGCTCGAAGGCGAAGAGGGCAAGACCCTCGAACAGACCGCCATCGAGCTCCTGCCCAAGATCAAGGGCGGCTTCTGCTTCGTGTTCATGGACGAAGGCACCCTTTACGCCGCACGCGACACCTACGGCATCCGTCCCCTGGTCCTGGGCCGCCTGGAACGCGGCTGGGTTGTCGCCTCCGAACAGTCCGCCCTCGCCACCGTGGGCGCAAGCTTCATCCGCGAGATCGAGCCCGGCGAGTTCATCGCCATCGATGAGGACGGCGTCCGCTCACAGCGCTTCGCCGAGGCCACGCCGGCCGGCTGCGTTTTCGAATACGTCTACCTCGCCCGTCCGGACGCCGCAATCGCCGGCCGCTCCGTCTACGAGTCCCGCGTTGAAATGGGCCGTCAACTGGCTCGCGAGAACACCCAGGAAGCGGACATCGTCATCCCCGTGCCGGAATCGGGAACACCCGCGGCCGTGGGCTATGCCGAAGAATCCGGCATCCCGTTCGCGCACGGCTTCGTCAAGAACTCCTACGTGGGACGCACGTTCATCCAGCCCTCGCAGACACTGCGCCAGCTCGGCATCCGGCTCAAGCTCAACGCCCTGGAATCCGTCATCCGCGGCAAGCGCGTTGTGGTGGTGGACGACTCCATCGTGCGCGGCAACACCCAGCGGGCCATCGTGCGGATGCTCCGGGAAGCGGGCGCCGCGAGCGTCCACATCAAGATCTCCTCCCCGCCCGTGAAATGGCCCTGCTTCTACGGCATCGACTTCGCCTCACGGGCGGAGCTGATCGCCAACGGCGCCACGATCGAGGAAATCACCCAGGCTATTGGGGCCGACTCCCTCGCGTACATCTCCGAAGACGGCATGATCAACGCCACGCGCCAGCCACGCGAACGCCTCTGCACGGCCTGCTTCACGGGCAAGTACCCCATCGAGCTCCCGGGCTCGGACAAGCTGGGCAAGAACCTGCTGGAGCGTACCGACCTCGGCGGCCTCACGCCGTCGCCCTCTGCCCTCCCGGGCGCCACTGCCGCCCTGACTGTTTCCTCCGTCGACGACGCCGAGGATCCGGCCGGGAAAGCCGGCGCCACGGGCTGCGACCCTGGGCCGGACGCCGAGTTCGAAAACCTGCTGACCGAAGCCGACCTTGTGCCAGACGTACACGCCACCACCATCGGCGCTGACAAGAAAGAGTCCGTATGACTTCCGCAACCCCCG
This sequence comes from Pseudarthrobacter sp. NPDC055928, assembly GCF_042270935.1. Classification (NCBI taxonomy): domain Bacteria; kingdom Bacillati; phylum Actinomycetota; class Actinomycetes; order Micrococcales; family Micrococcaceae; genus Pseudarthrobacter; species Pseudarthrobacter sp. NPDC055928. Next base: position 148,440 of record NZ_JBHJZH010000013.1, on the reverse strand, counting down.
CCGCCGCCAACGCTTCAGACAGCGCCGCGGGCATCACCTATGCCTCCGCCGGTGTTGACGTCGAAGCCGGCGACCGCGCCGTCGAGCTGATGAAGGGTGCCGTGAAGGCCACCCACAACTCCTCCGTGATCGGCGGTGTCGGCGGCTTCGCCGGGCTGTACGACGTCTCCAGGCTGCTGACCTACAAGCGCCCACTGCTGGCCACGTCCACCGACGGCGTAGGTACCAAGGTTGCCATCGCGCAGGCCATGGACATCCACGACACCATCGGCTTTGACTTGGTGGGCATGGTGGTGGACGACATCGTGGTGGTCGGTGCAGAGCCGCTCTACATGACCGACTACATCGCCTGCGGCAAGGTTGTTCCCGAACGCATCGCCGACATCGTCCGCGGCATCGCCGCAGCTTGCTCCGTGGCCGGCACCGCCCTGGTGGGCGGCGAGACCGCCGAGCACCCCGGCCTGCTGGGCGAACACGAATACGATGTCGCCGGTGCAGCCACCGGTGTTGTCGAAGCCTCTGAACTGCTGGGCCCGGACCGCGTCCGCGCCGGCGACGTGGTGATCGGCATGGCCTCCTCCGGCCTGCACTCCAACGGCTACTCGCTGGTCCGCCGCGTCATCAACCACGCCGGTTGGGCACTGGACCGCCAAGTCTCAGAACTTGGCCGCACCCTGGGTGAGGAACTGCTGGAGCCCACGCGCGTCTACGCCGCCGACTGCCTGGACCTCGCCCGCGCGTTCCCCGTGAACAGCGCACATGCCGTACACGGTTTCAGCCACGTCACCGGCGGAGGCCTCGCCGCCAACCTGGCCCGCGTGCTTCCGCAGGGGCTCGTAGCCACCGTGGACCGCGCCACCTGGGAACTGCCCGCCATCTTCAAGCTGGTTTCCGAGCTGGGCAACGTCCCGCTGGCTGATCTGGAGCGCACCCTGAACCTGGGTGTGGGCATGGTGGCCATCGTGTCCGCCGAGGCTGCCGACGCCGCCGTGGCCCGCCTTAACGACCGCGGCCTGCCGTCCTGGATCATGGGCACCGTCACGGCCGACTCGGACTCCATCCTCAAGTCCGGCCCGGACTACGTCCAGGGCGCCAAGGGCGTGGACGGCGGCGCTGTCCGCCTGGTCAACGCCTACGCCTAAGCCCCTCATCGAGTGCTCCCACCGGTCCCTAGCCTCCAGGCTCGGGCCGGTGTGGAGCACTCGGTGCGTTAAACCTCCAGCAGGCTAAAAACGCCGCCCTGCGGATCCTTGAGGGTGGCCGTGGCCCCGGGGGCGTCGGGGTCTGAGACGTCGGGTTCGATCAGTACGTCGGCCCCGGCCGCCACTGCCTTTCGTACCGTTTCGGCGACGTCGGTGGCACCGAAGTAGATCTGCCAGCCGGCCTCATCCTCAGCCGCGGCTATCCCGGCCACCTCCGCACCGCCCACCATGAGCGTGGTGTACGTGCCGCCGTCGTCCTGGGGATACTCGGTGACCTCGTGGCCGAAGAGCTGCTGGAAAAATCCGACGGCGGCCTGCGGCTCGGGCGTGAGCAGTTCCGCCCACGAGAGCGCACCGGGTTCGTTGTAGCGTTCGGCGCCAGTATGCGTCCCTGGCTGCCAGACGCCCGTGGTGCCGCCACCAGGCGGATCAACGAAGACCATCACCCCGGTGTCAGCCACCTGCTCAGGACCAAACTGGACTGCGCCACCGAGGCGTGTCGCTTCTTCCGCTATTGCCTTGGCGTCGTCTGCCGCCAGGTAGATGTTCCACTGCGCGTTGGTGCCCAGGGACTCCTGATGCGGGTTCTGCGGGGCGATCGTGGCCACAAGATCCTCGCCCAGGAAGGCTTTGGCATAGCTCCGGCCATCGGGCGTGGGCAGATCCTCGAAACGCCAGCCGAAAACCGCGGCATAGAAGTCTTTGGCCGCGGCAACATCACGGGTCTGGACATCCGCCCAGCAGGGCTCACCATGCCGGTACGTAGGTGAACTGGAGTTTTCGGACATGGAGGTCCTTTCGCGGTGACAGCGGTGGGGTAGGTCCCCCTGGGTCGACACCACCAGTCAACACCAAAAAGCCCGTTGCCTGCACCGGTATCCGGTTCAGGCAACGGGCCCAATAAATGAGGTCAGCACAGAATGGCTGAGGTTAACTCTGTAAATCACGAGACACCACGGGGTCCGTCCGGATCCTGGGTGCTGCTCAAGAAGCGCTGTACTGACGGATAGGATGCGGCATCCGATCGTACTGCGGCGTCGCGGGATCCGGGCGCCTTGCGGCTACGCCGGCCTGTGACAACTAGCCGATCCGACGGCTGTCTACGTCGTCGTCGTCTTCTTCCAAATCGTCCGCGTACTTATCCACATAAGCCGAATAATCCGGTTCAACCGGTTCATTCGCGAAATGGCTCGTGGCACGACTGCCCGGACCCGTCAGCTCACGCTGAAGTGCCGAATAGTCAGTGTTCGGGGAGTAGTACTTAATATCCCGAGCCTGCTTGGTAGCTTTTGCCTTTTGACGGCCGCGCCCCATGGCGTGACCCCCTTTTGTACTTGGACCGGAGGTGGTCACCTTGGCTATCGGTGAGGCCCCGGAATGTTTGGTCAATTTGTCGTACACCTAGATTACATGCTTTCGGCAGCCCATGCTTGCCAGCAGCCGCCCCCGGACGGCATGTCGGGGACGCCGATCGCGCCGAACAACAGGGTTCCCGGGTTTTTTGTTCGATAGAGTCGCTTCATCAACTGCTGAACACCGGCCACAGACCGGGGTTATCAACCAAGGCAACGCAGGAGGGTGCACTTCAGTGAACCAAAAGGACGGCGCCACAGGACCTGCGGGCGAAGGCGAGGATTTCGCTGCCAGCCGAACGGCGCGCCCGCCCAAACCCGTAGTGCCTCCCACTGCAGGCCTGCCACAAGTGCCTCCCCCGGTGCCGCCCAACATTCCACTCCCGGACATGCCGCCGCCGCCCCCTTCCCGCCAGCCGCGGCGTATCGGGCCGATCGTCCTGAAGACCGTTTTTGTCCTGGTCCTCGTTGGTGTGGTGGGATCCCTGATCTGGTTGGCGCTGTGGCTCAGCGAGAACGCACGGAACAGCGGAGATTCGGGCTCAAACGCTGCAGGAGTCATGGAAATTTCGCCTACAGCGCCAGCGAGCCCACTCCCGCTGCCTCGGGACGGCGTGCCACCGGCGGACTTCCAGCTCGGTGACTGCTTCAAGGATTTCGATCCTGAGGCACTGAAGTCGAGCGTGGTGGCTTGCGACACCGGCCACTCGGCACAGCTCGTGGCCATCTACCGCTATCCGTCCGGTGACTCCTATCCGGGCGCCGAAACCCTCAAGGCCAAGGCGCTGGAGGCATGCCAGGCCGCCAAGCTTGCTCCAGCAGCCAATGACTTCACGCTGAATTTCCAGCGGGCCTATCCCAGCACCACCAGCTGGGAATCCGGCGACCGCCGGGTGGACTGCTACGTCACATCGCCCGGCGGGAACGTCATCACTGCCAGCGTGCTCCCCTGACTGCGGGGCGTTCCCCTGTTAAATCCCAACTAAGTAGCAGCAGATGTCGTTTTGAGGGCTCAAAACGACATCTGCTGCTACTTAGTTGGGTAAGGGGAGCGCGGCCGGGCCTACGCCTTCCGCCGGACCACCAGGCCTGTGCCGGCGGGAGCGCCGCCGTCGGACCCGGACAGAGCCTCCAGCCCCTCGATGGTGAGTTCATCGACGTCGGCCGCAGTGTCCACCAGCACGGTGTCGCCATCGGCGATGTCGCCGGACAGGATGGCCTTGGCCAGGCGGTCGCCGATCTCCCGCTGCACCAGCCGACGCAGCGGCCTGGCGCCATAGGCGGGATCAAAGCCGGACATGGCCAGCCATGCTCGGGCGCCCTCGCTCACCTCAAGGGTGAGCCGGCGCTCATGCAGCCGCCCGCCCAGTTCGGCAACCTGCAGTTCCACGATCCGGGCCAGCTCCTCCACGGACAGGGCGTCGAACAGCACCACTTCGTCCAGTCGGTTCAGGAACTCCGGCTTGAAGGACGCGTTGACGGTGGCCATCACGGCATTCCGCTTCGCCTGCGCGTCCAGGGTCTGGTCCACCAGGAACTGGCTGCCCAGGTTCGAGGTCAGCACCAGGATGGCGTTGCGGAAGTCCACGGTGCGGCCCTGACCGTCGGTGAGGCGGCCGTCGTCGAGTACCTGCAGCAGGATGTCGAACACTTCCGGGTGGGCCTTCTCCACCTCGTCCAGCAGGATTACGGAGTACGGCCGGCGGCGGACGGCTTCGGTGAGCTGGCCGCCTTCCTCGTAACCGACGTAGCCCGGAGGCGCGCCCACCAGCCGGGCCACCGAGTGCTTCTCGCCGTATTCGGACATGTCGATCCGCACCATGGCCCGTTCGTCGTCGAACAGGAAGTCAGCCAATGCCTTGGCGAGCTCGGTCTTTCCCACGCCGGTGGGGCCCAGGAAAAGGAACGAGCCAGTGGGCCGGTTGGGGTCGCTGATCCCTGCCCGGGCACGTCGCACGGCGTCCGAAACAGCGGCCACAGCCTTGGACTGGCCGATCAGCCGCCGTCCGAGTTCCTCCTCCATGTGCAGCAGCTTCTGGCTCTCACCCTGCAGCATGCGGCCGGCGGGAATGCCGGTCCAGGCGGAAATCACTTCGGCGATGTCGTCCGCCGTGACCTGCTCGGCCACCATCTGGGCCGGCTTGTCCGTCACCTCGGCCTCAGCCGCTGCGGCGGCGTTCAGTTCGCGCTCCAGCGCCGGAATCTCGCCGTAGAGCACGCGCGATGCCGTCTCCAGGTCACCTTCGCGCTGGGCTTTGTCGGCAGTGGACCGGAGTTCGTCCAGCTTGGCCTTCAGGTCCCCCACCCGGTTGAGGCCTGCCTTCTCGGCCTCCCAGCGGGCGTTGAGGGCATCCAGCGCTTCAATCTTGTCCGCTTTGTCCGCGCGGAGGGCCACCAGACGCTCCACCGAGGCGGCGTCCTTCTCGTTCTCGAGGGCCAGTTCCTCCATGGTGAGCCGGTCCACGGCACGCCTCAGCTGGTCAATCTCCTCCGGCGCGGAGTCGATCTCCATTCGCAACCGCGAGGCGGCTTCATCCACCAGGTCGATGGCCTTGTCCGGCAGTTGGCGGCCCGAGATGTAGCGGTTGGACAACGTGGCGGCGGCGACCAAGGCGGAGTCTGCGATGGTGACCTTGTGGTGCGCCTCGTAGCGTTCCTTCAGGCCGCGGAGGATGCCAATGGTGTCCTCTACGCTGGGTTCGCCCACGTACACCTGCTGGAACCGGCGCTCCAGCGCGGGGTCCTTCTCGATGTTCTCGCGGTACTCGTCCAACGTGGTGGCGCCGATCAGCCGGAGTTCGCCCCGGGCCAGCATTGGCTTGAGCATGTTGCCCGCATCCATCGAGGACTCGCCCGTGGCTCCGGCGCCCACCACTGTGTGGATTTCGTCGATGAACGTGACAATTTGCCCCTCGGAGTTTTTGATCTCCTCAAGGACAGCCTTGAGCCGCTCTTCGAATTCACCGCGGTACTTGGCCCCCGCAACCATGGAGGCGAGGTCCAGGGCGATCAGGGTTTTGCCGCGCAGGCTTTCGGGGACGTCGCCGGCCACGATCCGCTGCGCCAGGCCTTCAACGACGGCGGTCTTGCCCACGCCGGGCTCGCCGATGATGACGGGGTTGTTCTTGGTACGGCGGCTCAGGACCTGGATGATGCGCCGGATCTCGGTGTCGCGGCCGATCACCGGGTCCAGCTTGCCGGACCGCGCCATCGCCGTAAGGTCCGTGCCGTACTTCTCCAAGGACTGGAAGGTGTTCTCCGGGTCCGGGCTGGTCACTTTTCGGTCTCCGCGGACACCCGGCAGGGCGGCGAGCAGCGCCTCATGGGAGGCCCCGGCGTCGCGCATTAACCGCCCGACGGCGTCACTTCCGGCTGAGAGCCCGAGCAACAGGACTTCGGTGGAGACGAACGTGTCCCCGAGCCTATCGGCCTCGTTCTTGGCGTTCTGGATGGCCTGCAGGGCGGGGCGGGACAGCTGCGCCTGCTTGGTGGACCCGCCGGACGTTGCCGGCAGCGCTTTGATGGCACTGCTCGCCTGGACGCTGACGGCGTCCGGGTCAGCGCCGGTGGCACGCAGAAGGGCGACGGCGACGCCCTCCCGCTGATCCATCAGCGCCTTGAGCAGGTGGGCGGGTTCCACCTGCGGATTTCCTGCAGTTGAGGCGTTCATGGCTGCCGTCGAAAGAGCCTCCTGGCTCTTGGTGGTGAATTTGACGTCCAAAGAGAGCTCCTTCCGGGATCTTGCATTTAGCTAAGTTGAGTCTACTACGCTCAACTTTGAGGGATGCCGCTCTGACGCGGTTTTTTGCCCACAGCGAACCACGGGAGCAACCGACGCCCAAGGTTCCACAAACGGTTACCCCTGCACTGTATCCCCGCAATGGGGACCAACCCTAGGATCGAGGTTGTGACCGGGGGCCAGGGTCCTCCGGCGCACCGGAGCGGAGGTTTTACCATGAAGAAATTTGCTGTTCTTTACCTCGCACCCCAGTCGGCCCAGGCCCAGATGGCGCAGAGCACACCGGAAGCGGCCCAAGAAGGCATGAAGGCCTGGACGGAATGGGCGGACCGCGCCGGCAGCGGCATCGTGGACATGGGAAGTCCTCTGGGGGAAGGCCGGGAGATCACCGCCACCGGAACTTCGGCACCCAATGGCACAGGCCATATTGGCGGATATGGCATCATCCAGGCCGAAGACCTGGACGGCGCACAGGCCCTCCTGGACGGCCACCCACACCTCATGATGCCTGGGGCCAGCATCCAGGTCTACGAATTCCTTGACCTGCCCGGCATGTAGCGGACCCGGGGTTAAACATCCCGGGCGGGTGACTCCCCCAAGGAGCCACCCGCCCGAGGGTCTGCATGCGCCGATCGGCTCAGCTCAGTGGATGGACCGGCCATGGTGTGCGGCGGATCCACAAGAGATATTACTCGCCGCAGTGAACTGTGTCACGCAAAATGACAAAAGCAGTCAATGGCTTGCGGGGGAGTTACTGGTAGCCGGCGGCGGGGGTCTGCTCCACGTAATTGATGACCAGGAACTCCCCCGCCGGGACGAGTTCCACATACCACCGGGTGGGCTTGTCCCCTTCCTCCCAGTTACCGCCGGAAGGGCCGCCGGCAACTGGCTTGAGAACGGCGTCGAACTTCAGGAAGGTGCCGTTGTCCGTAGAGCTTGAATCGATCTCCTTCAACAATTCGAAGGTGCCGCGCCGTGCTGCGCCGGGTTCCAGTGCCAATGCTCCCTGCAGGGTCTGGGCGTTCATCCGTCCGACGGTGCTGAAATACTGCTGCCACGCCACGTCGGTGTGACTGGTGAATAGGGTGGTGGCGTACGCCTCGGCGTTTGCTGCCGCGAGGCTGTCCACGCATTCGCGCGGGACCGTGCCACCCGCCTGCCAGGTGGACAATACCTCTGACCCCGCGTTCAGCCACGCCCCATAGGAATTCAGCACGCCTCCGATGGCTTCCTTTGGCGTGCCCTGGGGAATCCGGACCGGCAGGACGTCCTCCCGCCCCAGGAACGGGCAGTTAGGCGGAAGCAGCGAGATTGGGGTGGCCGGCACCGGAACGGGCGGCGGGGGTGAGGGAAAGAGGCTGCACCCTGCCAGTCCCGCCGCGAGCAAAAGCCCGGCGCCCGCCGTCGTAATTTTCCTGCTTCGTATGTTCAACTGCACTCCCCCATTTGCGGCCGACAAGGCTGAACCGGCGCTGACCAGCCTAGCCAAGTCCGCAGCCCGCAGGTTCAGCCCACGGGATGATCTCAGGCCGGGTAAATGGTGACCGCTGCGGCTTTGACCACGAAATACACGTGCAGGCCGGGGACGAGGCCCAGGTCCGCCGCGGCTTCCGGTGTGACGTCGGCGCTTAACCGCCCGCCGTCACCGGCCCGGACCCTGATCCGATCGCCATACGGCTCAAGGTCGGTCACTGTGACGGCAAAGGAGTTGCGCGGGCTCCCGTGCGCCGCAGTAAGGAAAACGGAAACGGCCGACGGCGGAAAGACCGCCACCCCGGGTTGGCCTGCAGGCAGTTGCCCGGGCAGTTCGTCGTGCTGGCCATAGATCTCCAGGTCGCCAGCCAGTAGCCCATGACCGGCCAGGGTGCCGGATACGAGGTTCAGGCCAGCCAGTCCGGCAGCGAAACGGCTCCTGGGCGACTGCAGGATCTCGCGGGTGGGACCATGCTCAGCAATCCGGCCGTTTTCGAGGATCATGACCCGGTCCGCCAGCATCAGGGCGTCCAGGACGTCGTGGGTGATGATGATGGCGCGGCGCCCCGCCAATACGCGCTTCAGTAAGCGCCGAAGCAGGGGGGCGGCATGGATGTCCAGCGCGGCCATGGGTTCGTCCAGGAGCAGGAGCCCGGGATCCGTGGCGAGCGCCCGGGCCACGGCAACGCGTTGGGCCTGGCCGCCGGACAGCTGCGCCGGGCGGCGCGACTGCAGTTCGATAGCCTCGACTTCGGCCAGCCACCGCAGGGCGGACTTCCTGGCGTCGCGCCTCGGAACGCCGGCGCTGCGCGGGCCGAAAGCCACATTCTCCAGGACGCTCAGGTGCGGGAAAAGCAGCGGTTCCTGGGCCAGCAGGGCGGTGCCCCGGCGATGCGGGGCGGTCCATTGGCCGCGCCCGCTTTCGAGGCTGAACAGGGTTTTTCCGTCCAGTTCGCCTTCGCCGGAGTCCGGATGCAGCAGGCCGGCGACGATGTTCAGGAGGGTGGATTTGCCCGCACCGTTCGGGCCCATGATGGCCACGGTTTCGCCCGGCAGCAAGCTGAGGGACACGTCGAAGCCGCGGGCGGCCACGGCTGCCTGGACCGAAAACGTCACGTAACACCACCGCCGCTGGCGTGGGCCGCCGTCGGGCTTTCCCTGCCTGCCGAGGTACTGTCGCCGGAACGCGGCCTGCGGTAGGCAAGTGCCACCACGGCCGCCGCAACCGCCACCAGCACCAAGGAAAGGGCGACGGCGGCATCGGCGTCCGTCTCGCGCTGCAGGTAGATTTCCAGCGGCAGGGTCCGGGTCACACCCTGCAGGCTTCCGGCGAACGTGAGGGTAGCGCCGAACTCGCCCAGGCTGCGGGCAAAGGACAGGACCGCCCCGGAGGCGAGGCCCGGCAACACGAGCGGAATGGTGACGCGGCGCAGCACGGTGGTGGGCCGGGCACCCAGCGTTGCGGCCACTGCTTCGTAGCGGTTCCCGGCTGTGCGCAGGGCACCCTCGAGGCTGACCACGAGGAACGGAAGGGCCACAAAGGTCTGGGCGAGGACCACCGCCGTTGTCGAGAATGCGATCTGGACTCCGGCGACTTCCAGTGTCCTGCCCAGGAGGCCCTGCCGTCCGAAGGTGTACAGGAGCGCGATGCCGCCTACCACCGGCGGGAGGACCAACGGGAGCAGGACGAAGGAGCGGAGCAGGCCCTGCCCCGGGAAGCGCCCGCGGGCCAAAACCAGCGCCAGCGGCACACCCAGCACCAGGCACAGCGCCGTACTGGCCGCGGACGTCCGCAGGCTCAGGCCGAGGGCAGTCAACGACGATTCCGAGGTGACGAGGGGGATGAACTGCGGCCAGTTGACCTTGGCCACCATTGCGGCGAGCGGCAGCAGGACGAAGAGCCCGCCGGCCGCGGCAATAGCGTAGATCCAGCGCGGGACGCCGCCGTACCCGCTGCTCCTGGCCTGTGCCATGGCTACGGTGTGCCGAAACCGGCCGCGCTGAGGGTGTTCCTGCCCTCGGCGCCGGCCACCATGGCGATGAAGGCCCTGGCCAGGTCCCTGTTCCGGCTCGAGCGAACTGTGGCGATGGGGTAGGTATTCACGGCTTCGCTGGCTTCGTCGAACGGGATCCCCGTTGCCTTCCCGCCGGCGCTCTTGACGTCGGTGACGTAGACGAGGCCGGCGTCGGCTTCTCCGGATGTGACCTTGCCGAGGACATCCGTCACGGAGGATTCCTCGCTGACCGGGGACAGCGTGACGCCGGCGGCCCGTTCCACCGCGTCCGCAGCCGCCCCGCAAGGGACCTGGCCGGCGCAGACAACCACCTTGACTCCGGGCTTGGCCAGGTCGTCGAAGGAAGCGATCGACGCCGGATTGGACGGAGGGACAGCAATCTCCAGTACGTTGGTGGCGAAGTTCGTCGCGGTCCCGTCGAGTAGTCCGGCGTCGGCTAGTTTGGCCATGTTTTTGGTGTCGGCGGAGGCAAACACATCGGCCGGGGCGCCCTGGGTGATCTGCGTGGCCAGGTCAGAGGACCCGGCGAAGCTCAGTGTGACCTTGGTGCCGGGGTTCTTCGCCTCGAACTCGCGTGCCAGCTGGGTGAATGTGCCCTTCAGCGATGCGGCTGCGAAAACGGTCACAGTCCCGGACAGTTGCCCTGTGCCGGCCGGGTTGCCGGCCGCGGCGGTGCCAGCTGGGGCGTTGCCGGCTGGGGCAGCCGGACCGCACGCGCTGAGGGCTCCGGCCAGGCTGGCGGCGACCATAACCGCCACGAGGCACCGCCTACCGCGGAAGCCGCTCATACGAGGCTCTTTCCGTGCGGGGTTTCGATGATGACGGTGGTTGCCTTGACCACGGCGGTGGCCACCGACCCAAGTTCCAGCCCCAGGTCGCGGACGGCTTCGCTGCTCATCAGTGACACCACCCTGAACGGGCCACACTGCAACTCCACCTGCGCAATGACCTTGTCCATGGTGATGCCGGTGACCAGGCCGACGAACCTGTTGCGGGCCGAGCTTCCGGTCCGGTGGGGGTCCTCGGGGAGCTGCGCGAGCTTCCGGGCATGCTGCGCAAGCTGCAGGCCGTCCACAGCCAACCGGCCGGCGTCGTCCTTCACCGGCGACAGGGTGCCGTTCTCCGTCCAGCGGCGGACGGTGTCATCGCTGACGCCGAGGAAACGGGCAGCTTCAGAAACGCGAATCGTGGGCATTTGGCTATTCTAGTCCGCATCTGCGGATTTTTGTGGCCTTCGGTGCCGCTTACTCAAATATGGCAAAAGCCCCCGGTTTCTGCCGGCCGCGCGTGCTAATGGCCCCTCTATGGAACACCCGCCGCCAGAGTCCTACGCTATGGGGAGGGGAAGAGCCGCACTCGCTGAGGAGCGTTGTGATGAAGTGGATCAAGCCTGACAGCCCCGATTATGATCCGGCCCGCAAGGTCTTCAACGCCATGATTGACCGGCGTCCGGCGCTGATAGCCCAGTGCTCCACTGACGCGGACGTGGCCGAAGCCCTCCGGTACGGAAGGGACAATTCGCTCGCCATCGCCGTCCGCGCCGGGGGCCACTCAGTGGCAGGAATGTCCACGAACGACGGCGGCCTGGTGATTGATGTCCGGCCCATGAAGTCGATCGACGTCGACCCCGAGTCCGGCATTGTCACCGCGGGGGCCGGCCTGACCTGGGGCGAGTTCGACCACGCCACCCAGGAGCACGCACTGGCGGTAACAGGCGGGCGCGCCTCCACAACCGGCGTCGCCGGCTTTACTTTGGGCGGCGGATCCGGGTGGCTGGAACGGTCCTACGGTTTCGCGTGTGACAGCCTCGTCTCCGTAAACCTGGTGACGGCCGACGGCGAGCGCGTCACCGCAAGCGCCAGGGAGAATCCCGAACTCTTTTGGGCACTCCATGGTGGCGGCGGGAACTTCGGGGTGGCAACATCCTTCACGTTCCAGGCCCACCGCCTCGGTCCGGTGGTGCACGCCGGGATGTGGCTGTGGCCGGCCGAGGCCGCAACGGACATCACCCGGGCGTTCAGGGACCTCGCCCTTGCAGCCCCAGACGGCGTGGGCCTGGCGCTCTTATACGTGACGGCACCGGCCGAACCATTTGTGCCCGACGAGATGGTGGGAAAGATGGCCACCCTGATCGCTTACGTCTATGCCGGCGACCCCGAGGAAGGCTCCGAGCATGCCAGGCCATTCCGCGAACTCGGTCCCGCCGTCGACCTCGTGGGCGACACCCATTACGCCGATTTCCAATCTTCCCTCGATGATCCGCCGGACCACTACAACTACTGGAGCGCCGACTACCACGACGAACTGCCCGACGAAGCGCTGGACCTCTTTGTGGAATCGGCCCGGACCTTACCGGACGCCACGTCCCAGCAGCTCATCGCGCGCTGGGGCGGCGCCGTGGGCGGGAACGCTGCGGCGGCCACCCCGCTGATCAACCGGAACGCTGCCTGGGTGAGCCATCCGTACGGCATCTCCCCCACGCCCGAGGGAGGCCAACGTGCCAAGGCCTGGGTTAGGGAGTTCCGGGGCAAGATCGCCCCTTACGCCACCGGCGGGGTGTGGCTGAACTTCATCGGCAATGAAGGGCAGGACCGCATCCGGGCTGCGTTCGGCAACGGTAACTACGCCCGGCTGGCCAGGGTCAAGCGGGAGTTCGACCCGCAGAACATCTTCCGTGGGAACCAGAACATCCTGCCGGCGGGCTCCTGACTGGGCTCCTTGCCGAGCCTCCCAGCCCGCCCGCCCCCGCCCGCGCCCCAACTAGGTAGCAGCAGATGTCGTTATGAGGCGTCAAAACGACATCTGCTGCTACCTAGTTGGGAAAGGCACGACGTCGGCAGGCCCCCGGGTGCCCACGCGCGCATTTTCATCACTCCGGCTGAACTTGTTCATCCTTGGTGCTGAACTGTCCGTAGCCACGCCATTCCGGGCAAGCGGCCCGCTTAGGGTGGTTGCATGTTCCCCCTCCTGATGCGTTTACGCAGGCCAGCCCGCGAGGCCGCCGCCCCGGCCACGGCGCTGGCCGTGCTGCTGGCCCTCCTGGTACTGGAGCAGCGCGGCTTCAACCGGGACAGTGCCCTGCTTTTTGCCCTGCTGTCCGCCGTGGCCGCGGCCCGGATTTTCCCGGCAGGTGCCCTGGCCTTTGCCGCTGGCACGCTGCTGCTGCAGGCAATCAAAGTGCTGCCGGTAGTCATGGTGTCCGGAGTCCTGAGCTATCTGGCGGTGCCGCTGGTCATCCTTTTCGCCACGCTTGGCTTCTGCGGCCGGCAACGCTCGCTGCTGCCGGCGTTTGCCGTGGCGTCGGCCGGACTGATCACGGTCAATTGGTTCGCGGATGGCACATGGGTCAACTTCGTCTTCGGCGCCCAGCTCTACGGCCGGGGCGCCCTCCGGACCGGCACCTATGTCTTCCTTGTCTTCGGAGCCTTCGCCGCGTTCAACCTTGCCGCATGGGCAGCTGGCCTGGCGGTCAACAACGCCGGCAGCAGCCGAAGGGCGCAACTCCGTGCCGAAGCCGGACTGCGGCAGGCCGCCACGGAACTCGCCGTGGAGCAGGAACGTAACCGGATCGCCCGCGAACTCCACGATGTCCTGGCCCATTCGCTCACCGTCATCACGGCCCAGGCCGAGGGCATCCGCTACATCCATCGCAGCGAGCCGGACGCGGTTGAAGAATCGGCGCTGATCATCGCCTCCGCAGCCCGGAGGGCCCTGGTGGAAACCCGGCGCATGCTGGAGAACGTCGCTCCCGCGGACACGTCGCCGGCGCCTACCCTGGATCAGCTCGAATCGCTGGCCACACAGTTCGCGGCCAGCGGCATGCAAGTCACCGTGGACGCCCCGGGTTCCGGGACGGACGTGACGCCGCTTCAAGGGCTCACGGCCTACCGGCTGGTCCAAGAAAGCCTGACCAACGCTTTCCGGCACGGCGACAGGACCAAAGGCGCCACGGTTTCGGTCCGGCCCGGGCCGGACGGACTGATGGTGCGCGTCAGCTCCGAGCTGGCAACGGCGGCCACCGCTTCCAGCCCCGGCACAGGACGGGGAATCCCCGGCATGAAGGAACGCACGACGGCGGTTGGCGGCTCGTTCACGACGCGCACCACCGGACAGCACTTTGAAATGGAGGCACTCCTGCCATGAACACACCAGCAGCCTGCACAACGGGCCCAGCAAAGGGCACCGCCACCGCAGCCGCCGGGACGATCCGGGTAGCCCTGGTGGATGACCAGCCGCTGTTCAGCGCCGGCCTCAGGATGATCCTGCGCAGCCAGCCGGATCTGGACTTCGTGGGCGAGGCGCAGGACGGTGCCGCGGCGGTGGAACTGGCAGCCGCCGTCGAACCCGATGTCATGCTCATGGACATCCGGATGCCGGTGATGGACGGAATCACGGCCACCCGCACCATTTCTTCCGGACCGGGCACTCCGCCGAAGGTCATTGTGCTCACCACGATCCAGCACGACGAAGCCGTGGTCCGAGCCATCCAGGCCGGCGCCGCCGGCTTCCTGACCAAGGACGCCACGCCAGAGTTCCTGCTCGCAGCGATCAGGACGGTGCACTCCGGACACGCCGTCATGGCCCCGCACGCCACCAATCAGTTGCTCCGCGACTACACCACGCCGTCCGCCGGAAACACCTCCGCCCTGGACGCTCTATCCGGGCGGGAGAAGGACGTGTTCCTCCTCGCCGCCACCGGCCAGGGCAACGCCGAAATTGCGGCGGGCCTGGTGCTGAGCGAAGCCACGGTGAAGTCCCACGTGGGAAGCATCCTGGCGAAGCTTAGGCTGCGCAACCGTATTCAGCTCGTGGCCTATGCCTACGAAAACGGGCTGCTCGGCGGCCACTGATCCCCGACAACCACACTCAATTTTCAGCACCGCACCATCACTATTTATTGGGGGAAACATGAACTGGAAAATGATCGGATTGGCCATGCTTACGGCCGGCGCGGCCGCAGCACTCGCGGCGTCTGCCGTGCCCGGCGGCAGCATCCCGGCGTCGGGAACGCCCATCAGCGGGATCGCAGCCCGCGCCGAGGCCTACGCCACGCCGGACTCCGCGGCTGAATCGGGCAGGGCGGCCGTGGTCAGGGAGTGCATGGCAGCCGCAGGGTACGACTTCGTGCCCGCCGTAAACACGTACACGGTGGACTTTCACAACAACATTGGTTTCAGAAGACTGGACGTAGCCACCGCCAAAGCAAGCGGCTACGCCTCGCTGCAGCCCGCCGGGCCCGGCGAACCGGCAGAGGGTACGGCCGAAGCCGAGCTCTTCGCCGATCCGGCCTTTGTGATCGACTTCTCAGGGCCCCAGACGGAAGAAGCCCTAGTGACGGTGAACGGAATGGGCACCTACGGCGGCGGCTGCGGCGGGGAGGCTGCCCGAAAGATCTACGGCAGCATGGAGAACTACGTCCTGGCCACCGGCGTCGCCATGAATTCGCTCAATTCCGCCGCGGGTGCGTCTATGTCCGATTCCGGTTTCCAGAAGGCCATCGATTCGTGGAAGTCCTGCATGGTTGAGTCGCCCTACGCCAACTTCGAAAGCCCCGCCCAGGCCGTGTCCGCGGGTCAGGCAGCCGGGGGCCAGAACGAGTTCAAAATTGCGGTGACTGACGCAACCTGCCGCGAACAGGTCAGGTTCCACGGACAGCTGGAAGCCCTGCTGGACAAGTACCTCACCACCCGCATGCAACAGCTGGAGCCGGAGATCGCCAAGGTCACCGAAATTCGGCGACAGGCAGCAGACCGCGCAGCCGCGCTGTCTAGCCGCTAGCCCTCTGAACCCGGCGGCCGGCTCAATTGGGGGGACCGGCCGCCGTCCCGCTCTGCGTGTGTGCGTTCCCGCCCGGTTGCTTGTTCCGACACAGCGTTGTGGCCGGCGTGTCGACCCAGTAATGGCGCACTGCCCTCCGGTAACTGGGAAGGAGCGCACGGAAGCACCGGGCTAGACTTCCACCATGGCCATCTACCTCGATCCGCCCCTCTGGCCTGCGCACGATACGCACTTCTCGCACCTCATCTCGGATACCTCGCTTGAGGAACTCCACACTTTCGCTGCCGCGACCGGAATCCCGGAGCGGGCCTTCGACTGTGACCACTACGACGTACCGGAGCGCCGGTTCGATGATCTGGTGGCCGCAGGAGCCCTTCCGGTGGAAGCGCGCATCCTGGTGCGCAAGCTCATCGCCAGTGGGCTCCGGATCCCGGCCCGCCAGCGCAACAAATCCCTGAAGATTCCTCTCCTAAACCGCTGGGAGAACATCATGCCAGGCCACGATGCCCTCTTCCTGGACCTCCTTGACCGGTGGGGCGAGGAGCATCGCAAGTACCACGGCCGCACCCACCTCCTGGCGGTGCTGGAGGCCCTGGACCTGCTCTCCGAACCGGACGTTCCGCCGCGCAATGTACAGCTGGCCGCGTGGTTCCACGACGCCGTGTACCGCGGAGCCGCCGGCCAGGACGAAGAGGATTCGGCCCGGCTCGCCGAGGAACGACTGACGCAAGCCGGACTCCCGCCCGCGGACATCGAGGAAGTGGCACGGCTGGTCCGGCTCACCTCCGATCATCGCCCGGAAGCAGGGGACGACGACGGCGACCTCCTTTGCGATGCGGACCTGTCAGTTCTCGGTGGCGAACCGGAGCCCTACGCAAGGTATGTGGCCGCCGTGCGGGAAGACTATGCGCACATCGGCGACGCCGACTTCGCCGCTGGACGCGCCGCCGTCGTCCGCCGACTGCTGGAACTGGACCCGCTCTTCCACAGCCAACGGGCACGCGAGCTGTGGCTCGACGCCGCGCACCGGAACCTCCGCGGCGAACTGGCCTGAGCACAATCACCGGCCCGGGCGGCGCGTCGCATCAGGGTCCAGAGCCTTTACGGCTTCGGCAGCCGGTGGAAGACTGCTCGGATGAACCTGCGCATCCAAGCCGTCAGCATCGACTCCACCGATCCCAAAGTACCCGCCGACTTCTGGGAAAAAGCCCTGGACTGGCGCAGGACTTACGAGGCCGAAGACGAAATCGTGCTGGAACCGCCAGCAGGCAGCCCGGCCGACGGCGTCTGCCCTGACCTGCTGTTCCTGAAGGTGCCGGAGCGGAAAGAGCTCAAGAACAGGCTGCACCTGGACCTGCGCCCCGAGGACCAGGCCGAAGAGGTGAAGCGGCTGGAGGCCCTGGGCGCCGTCCGGGTCGATGTCGGGCAGGGGCCCGAGGTGACGTGGGTGGTGATGGCGGACCCGGACGGTAACGAATTCTGCGTGCTCCGGGCGCTCCGGTCCGACGAATTGGAAGCCCAGGGCCTGGTCCCGGGTATTGAAGGGCAGGCCGTGGACGGCGTCACCGTGGAGCGGCCCGCGAATTAGTCTGGAGCCTCGCGGGACGGGTTTCCCTGGCTGCTTCCGTGTTTAGCGGTAGGCGGTGATGAACGGCCTGTCGGAGGGCACGATCTGCTTGCCGAGCGGCATCAGGCTCACCGGAATCAGCTTCAGGTTGGCGATGGCCAGGGGAATACCGATGATGGTGATGGCCATGGCGATGGCTGTGGCCACGTGGCCGATCGCGATCCAGATGCCCGCGACCAGCAGCCAGATCACGTTCCCGAGCAACGAAAACACGCCCGAGCCGCCCGGCTTGTCCACCACCATGCGCCCAAACGGCCACAGGGTGTAGGCGGCAATCCGGAAGGACGCGATTCCCCACGGAATGGTGACGATCAGGAGGCAGCAGATGATGCCGGCCAGGAAATAGCCCAGGGCAAGCCACAACCCGCCGAAAACCAGCCAGATGATGTTGAGCAGTGTCTTCATCTGTCCATTGTGCCCCGACGG
The DNA here is from genome assembly GCF_042270935.1 of Pseudarthrobacter sp. NPDC055928. Taxonomy (NCBI): domain Bacteria; kingdom Bacillati; phylum Actinomycetota; class Actinomycetes; order Micrococcales; family Micrococcaceae; genus Pseudarthrobacter; species Pseudarthrobacter sp. NPDC055928. Next base: position 130,828 of record NZ_JBHJZH010000013.1, on the reverse strand, counting down.
GTCCGACAATAACCTCGGGGTCTGCCCTGATTCGCCCCTGAACCGGAAGGTCCCTGCCCGGCCGATGGGTGCGCGGTCAGCCCTTGGCGGCCTTCACGAAGGCGCGGATCTTATCCAGGTCCTTAACCCCGCGCGAGGCCTCCACGCCGGAGGAGACGTCCACACCCCACGCGCCCGAGGCTGCGGTGGCGTGCGCCACGGTATCCGGGTCCAGTCCGCCGGCCAGCAGCCACTTGCGGTCCTGGAGCGCCGTTACGTCGACCATCGAGGCGTAGTCCCAGGACTCTCCGGACCCGGGCACGGCGGCATCAATCAGCAGGAGTTCCTCGCCCCAGTCCGCGAACGCTTCCGCAGTGGCTGCCATGGTGACCGCCCTGATCAGCTTCATGCCGGCGTCGTGCACTGTTCTCACGTCTTCCGGGGTGAGGTCACTGTGGAGTTGGACCCACTGGAGTCCGGCTGAACGGGCGATGGCAAGGGCATCGGCCAAAGGTTCATGCCGGAAAACGCCAACGGCAATTACCCCTTCCGGCACCTCGGCCAAAAGAGTGGAAACCTGCGACGGCGAGACCACCCGCGGGCTGGCCGTCAGGACAAAGCCGACGGCGTCCGCCCCCGCGCCGACCGCCTCACGGACGGATTCGGGCGTACTGAGACCACACACTTTGACGAACATTCCCGGCTCCTTCAGGCTGTCTTCGTGACGTCCCCCGGGAGGAGATTAGCAGGGAAGTGCTCCCTGCGCCGATGTGACGCCGGTCTTCAGCCGCGGGACAGCAGCCGCTCCACCATGACCCGCCCGGCCTGTTCGAAAGCGGCGTCACCCATCTGGTTGGCCCACACCACCGTGCCGATGGCCTGGTTCAAGTTCTCCAGGCGCCATAAGTCCGCCTCGGCCGGCCCGACGGTCCTGCCCAGGCCCGTATAGAAGGCGTCGGCCAGCTCCGGCCTGCGAACGAACTGCTGGTGGCTGAGCCGCACGAGGTCGTGCACCCAGGGGCGCCGTTCCGCGCGGCCAAAGTCGATGACCTTGATCAGCCCGTTGTCCTGGAGCCAGTTCCGTGGCTGGTAATCGCCATGCGTGGCCACGAGTTCCACCGTGCCCGGATCCAGGCCATCCAACTCGTGCGCCAGGATGGTGAGCTGGGTTTCCGGCAGGAGCCCCTGGGCGCGGTCCATCCATGCGCGGGTCTTCTTGGCCAGAGCTTTGGCGTAGTGGGGCGAGGCGCCGGCGGGCCGCTGGAGGCACCTCAGGAGCGCCCCGGCCTGGCGGTAGGTTTCCGGTTCGTCCTCGGCCGGTGTCCCCTCAACCAGCGTCCCCGGCAGGAATTCGGTCACCAGGATCCCGGCCCTTGCGGACGCATGCCGTAGGGCGGGAACCCGCCCGTCGAGCCCTTCGAAACCGGCTGCGTGGGCCGCGATTTCCCGGTGGATGTGGTGGCTCGTGGTGCTCGCCTTGACGATAAGGGCTGCACCCTGCGGCGTGACAACGTGCAGGACGTTCGTGTCCTGCAGGGGCCAGGAGTAGTCCCGGACCACGGTGTAACTTCCTAGCCAGGACGTCAGCAGCCGACCCTGCTCGTCGGTGATCCCTTGGCGCATCTCCCCAGCATGCCACGCGTGGCAGGGCCGGCCGACAAACTAGGCTGGTCGGATGGAGATCATCCGCTTTGCAGAGCTCAGGAACGAACCATGGCGCAACGGCGGCGGGGTGACGCGGGAGCTTGCCAGCCACCCGCAGGCCGCCTCCGCACAGGACGGGGCGTGGGACTGGCGCGTCAGCATCGCCGAACTCACTAAAGCCGGCGACTTCTCCCCGTTCCCCGGCATGGAGCGGGTACTCACGGTGGTCGAGGGCGAACTTCTCCTGCTGACCGTGGACGGGGCCGAGCATCCGCTGGAAAAGTACAGGCCCTTCAGGTTCTCAGGCGAAGCCGCTGCCCACGGCGCCCTGCCCACGGGCGACGTCCGGAACCTCAACGTCATCACCCGGACCGATTCCTTTAAGGGCTTTACGTCCATCATCGAACTTTCGAAGAAGCGCGCCCACCCGGTGTTCGAGGGCCAATTGGCGGTGCTGCTGCAGGGCTCGGCCACGGTCAGCCCGGGCGCTGCGGGCGAGGCCGACGGCGGAGCGGAAGGCCCTGCCGAAGCAGCCCCTGCCCCGGAACCCGAGGCACTCAACCGATACGACGCCGTCGTCGGTTCCGATATCCGTTCCCCGGAGATCCTGGGCCGCGGATTCCTGGCCGTCGTCTCGATCGACCGTGTGGAAGGCTGACCCGCAGCAGCCCCACCTGTACCAGCCCGGGCCCGCTCAACCGATGAAGGTGACGAGGTCTTCGCAGAAATCCCGTCCTTCCGTGTCAGCACGCCCGGGGTCGGTGATCACGCCCACGAACTCAAGGAACTCATCATCGAACGGGTCGGCCGGTGTCCCACCGTGGTCAATGAGCACTTCGGCCCTGAACGTTCCCGTGTCCATGAAAAGACGCGTCCCGTCCGGGCCGTAGGCCTTCTCGACCCCGGATGCAGAGAAAACGATCGTCAACGTGCCGTCGCCGTTGTCTATGATGCTGTGATCCTTCTCCTGCTCGACCCGCGTGATGGTGAAGCTCTGGTCATTCAGAGTGTTCGTCCACACGTCGGTCCGCCGGAGGGGATTTACCGCGTAGGCCAGGCCGTCGCCGCGTTGGGTAAAGAGGAACATCGCCTCAACATCCCAGTCGTGCCGTACAGGGAAGTCCACCACGCCGGCGCAGAAGTTGGGATTCTCCTCCTGCGCAATGGCGCTTCCGGAATCCGAAATATGTTCGTGCGTTAGGGGTCGCGCCAGCGCGGGCGCGGCCGATACCACCGCCATTCCGGCTGCCGAGATCAATGCTGCCGCGGCGGCGAGTGCCTTGTGAATCATGGTTTCCTCCTCTACTGGTGGCCCACAGCGGTGAGCCGTGTGTTCATTGCTTCCGTTCGGGATCCAGGCGTGCGGCCGCCAGTGGCTTTGGGGGAAGGTGATATGTCCACGAGGCGCTCCTCCTCACCACACAGGTGTCCGGAGCCCAGTCAGACGAACATTTCTCTTGTAAGGAACGCTACTCTCCGCGTTTGCCTGGCACTAGGGCCCGTTAGCTGAGCCTTTCCACACTGGTCACGCTGGGGTGCCGCTCCTAGACTCGGGCTATGACTTCCACACCCTTTAATGCGCTTCTGTCCACCCAGATCGGCAACGAGTTTGCCGCCTCGCAGCAGTACATTGCCGTGGCCACCTGGTTCGCCAACCAGGACCTCCCACAGCTGGCCCGGTACTTTTACCGGCAGTCTGTTGAGGAACGGAACCACGCCATGATGATGGTGCAGTACATGCTGGACCGCGACATCCCCTTCACCATCCCGGGCGTCCCCACCGTACGCAACGACTTCTCCTCAGTGACGGAACCTTTGGCGCTGGCGCTGCAGCAGGAAAAGGAAGTGACCGGAAACATCGAGGCACTCTTCCGCGCCGCACGTTCCGAGGATGACGCACTGGGCGAGCAGTTCATGCTTTGGTTCCTCAAGGAGCAGGTGGAGGAAGTTGCCGCCATGACCACGCTCCTGAACATCGCCGAGCGCGCAGACAACCTCTTCGACATCGAGAACTTCATCGCCCGCGAAACGATTGGCGACGGCGGCCGCGACGCCTCTGCCCCGGAAGCGGCCGGCGGAGCCCTCTAAGCCCCCCCTCCCGGCGGTGAGGTTGGCCACCAACGTGGCCACCCGCCGTCGGGCGTTGCTACGCTGGGATTAAGGCTCCGCAACGGACCCTCCGGACGACGGTTCAGTACCCGGCACGCGACAAGACTGGCCAAAGGATCTGTCATGTCGTGGTTAATCCTCATTCTTTCCGGGGCGCTGGAAGCCGTCTGGGCGGCCGCCCTGCACCGGACCTTCCAGGCATCGGGCCGGCGCCGCATCGCCCCCGCCATCTTGTTCCTGGCAGCAGTCCTCGCCAGCATGGCCGGCCTTGCCATTGCCATGCAAGCCATCCCTACCGGTACCGCTTACGCCGTGTGGGTGGGGGTGGGTGTGGTGCTGACCTCCGCCTACGCCATCACCACCAGGGCGGAACGTCCGACGGCGGCACGACTGCTGCTGCTCACAGGCATCGCCGCGTGCGTGGTTGGCCTGAAGGTGGTGGCGTAATGACTAAGCGCTCCGCGGCCTGGGTGATGCTCCTTGCCTCCGCTGTCCTCGAAGCCGTCTGGGCCACTGCACTGGGCCTGTCCGACGGCTTCACCCGGCCCTTCCCCGCCGTTGTCTTCGCTGTGACGGCGACGCTCAGCATGGTTGGCCTCGGGCTCGCCATTCGCAGCATTCCGCTGGGCACGGCTTACGCCGTGTGGGTGGGGATCGGTGCAGCCTTGACGGTCGGCTGGGCGATGGCCACCGGCGTCGAGCCCTTCAGTGTGCTGAAGGTGCTGTTCATCGCGGGCATCGTGGGTTGCGCGGCCGGGCTGAAGTCGCTGCCCGCCGGCAAAAACGCCGACGCTACGCCTCGCTCTTCTCCGTAATCCACCAGCCGATGCCCAGTGGCAGCACGTACCAAAGAGTCAGCGACGAAATCACTTCCAGGGCCGTCGGTGCTTCCGGCCCGCCTACCAGTGCACCGACGGCCGTGATCGTGCTGAGGTAGCCGCTGGCATCCGGGAGGAGGGCGAGGATGAGGCCGTTGCCCACCAGGCTGACCAGGATGACGGCGACGATGGCCAAAGCGGTCCGGCGAATCGCTGCGGCCAGGCCAACACCGAACATGGTGCTCAGGAGGCACGCTGCCAGCCCGTCCCACAGTTCCTGCCCCGCACCGTCGAATGCTCCCGTTCCGCCACCGCCCAAGGCTGCCGCCACCACGGCGGACAGCAGGAACACGAAGAACTGCAGAGCGACAGCGAGGAGGGCAGCAGCCAGGACCTTGGCCCAGAATTGCCTGGCCCGTCCCCGCAACAGGGGGTAGTAGACGACGGTGGTGCGGTGGGCTGCGTCGGAAGTCATTCCCATGATTCCGATGAGCGGCATCGCCAGCGTGGTGAACAGACCGATGCTCCCGGCAAGGCTGGTGAACGTGACGGGGGTGCCTTGCCTTGTACCGATCACCGCCAATCCCACCACGAGGGCCAGGGCAACGAATGCCAGCACTGCGAAGATCGCCAGCGAACTGCGGGTGTCCACCAGTTTGCGGATTTCGACGGCAACCAGGCGGGCAAATCCGACCTGCCGTGTGCCTCGGAAGAGAGGCGCTGGCCAGAGGGTGGACTGGCTCATCGGATCTGCTCCATGGTGTTGTTACGGCTGCTGAATTCGCCGGAGGTCAGCGCAAGGAACTTCTCCTCGAGCGCCGACTCCGTAATGTTGGAAAGATGCGTCAGCACCACGCCGTGCTCCAGGCAGGCCCGGCTGATCTCCTCGGGCGATACGTCGATGAGAAATTCCCTCCCCGTCAGGTGGAAGGCCCAGGCGCGTCGTTCACAGACGTCCGCAAGACGGTCCGGTTCGACGGCGATGGCCTTGGTTCGGGAACTGACGCTGAACTCCGCGGCGGTGCCGGAAGCGACGATCCTCCCCCGGTCGATCATCACGATGTGATCGGACACGGCCTGCATGTCCCGGAGGAGGTGGCTCGAAAGCAGCACAGTGCCGCCCTGGGCGCTGAAGTGCTTGAGGTACTTCCGGACCCAGAGTGCGCCGTCAGCATCGAGCCCGTTGGTGGGCTCGTCCATGACCAGAAACTGCGGCCCGGCGAGGAGAGCCATGGCCAGGACCAAGCGCTGACGCATCCCCAGGGAAAGTGATCCCACACGCTTTTTCCGCACTGTTTCGAGGCCAGCAAGGCTGAGCGCCTCCGCGACGGCGGAGGGCGGCAGATCCAGCAGGATCGCGTTCAGCTTGAGGGTCTCCTGCAGCGATCGGCCCGGGTGCAACGCGGTGGGATCCAATACGAAGCCGATGGTACGTCCCGGACTTTCGAGGTCTTCGCGCCGGTGTCCATTGAACAGGACTTCTCCGGCATCTGCACGGGCCAGGCCTGCCGCAATCCGCAGCGTCGTTGACTTGCCCGCACCGTTTGGGCCGAGGAATCCGGTAATGGATCCGGCTGGACAGGCAAAGCTGACGGAATCCACCACGTTCCGACCCGCATATGCCTTGGTGACTCCCTCGAAGGAAATCCCTGAACCGGCGCCAGATGTCGACCCCACTGGACAATCCCTCCGTAAACAATGGCGCATCCCCTATGGCCGTCTCGAAAGTATCACTAAAAACGATCGACTAAAGGGCTGGCTTGTGACTTGACGCCAGCGAGAACCAGCGGGCGGTTTAGGCTTTTCCCATGGATTCCCCTGAAGTGACCCAAGCCGTGGCCGCGCTCCGGCACAGGCTCGACGGCGGCCAACGTACGCTGCTGGGCATCACCGGTGCCCCCGGCTCGGGAAAGTCCACTTTTGCAGCCTGGCTCCAGCGGCACTTCGGCGCGGATCTGGCCGTCGTGGTGCCGATGGACGGCTTCCACCTGGGCAACGCGATCATCGACGGTACACCGCTGCGGCAGCGCAAGGGCGCCATGGACACGTTCGACGTCGGCGGGTACCTGTCGCTGTTGCAGCGCTTGGTGCGTCGGGATGAGGACGTGGTGTACGCCCCGGAGTTCCGCCGAACGCTCGACGAGCCGGTGGCCGCCTCCATCGCCGTTCCGGCTTCCGTGCCGCTGGTCATCACTGAAGGAAACTATCTCCTGGCCGAAACGCCGCAGTGGAAGGAAGTCCGCGCGCAGCTTGACGAGGTCTGGTTCATGGAAACGGCGCCGGAGCTGCGGCTTGGCCGGCTGGTGGACCGGCACGTGGAGTTCGGCATGGTGCGGGCGGCGGCTGAAGCATGGGCGACGGGCCCGGACGAAGCCAACGCCGTGCTGATCGAAAGCACCCGTCAGCGAGCGGACCGGATCATCCCCTGGGGCTAGGACCCGGAATAGTCCGGCCGAGGCCGGGGTTCTTGGCTGGGACACACATCCACAATGAACGGAGCGCGCTCATGACTGCACCATCAGTCCACCTCGGCGACGGCCTCAAGGTCAGTCCCCTGGGTTTCGGCGGAATGGCCCTCACACCGGTTTACGGCGAGGTTGACCCGGGCCAAGCCCTCCAGACCCTGCATCATGCCGTTGATGCCGGCGTCAGCTTCATTGACACCGCGGACATCTACGGCGGGGGCAGCAACGAAGAACTCATTGCGCACTTGCTCAAGGACCGCCGGGATGAGGTGCAGCTCGCCACTAAGTTCTCACTGGTGGGCAATCCGGCGAAGGGCTACACGGACATCCGGGGCGACGCCGCTTATGTCCGGCAGGCTGTGGACGCGAGCCTTACACGCCTGGGCACGGACGTCATCGACCTCTACTACATGCACCGCCGTGACCTCCGCGTTCCGATTGTGGAAACCGTGGAGGCCATGGCGGGGCTGGTGCAGCAGGGCAAGATCAAACATCTTGGCCTGTCCGAGGTAACTGCGCAGGAGCTGGCCGAAGCTAACTCAGTGCACCCCATCGCCGCTGTCCAGAGCGAATGGTCCATCTGGAGCCGGGACGTGGAACGCAACGTTGTCCCGGCCGCCGCCAGCCTCGGTGTGGGCTTTGTGCCGTATTCGCCCCTGGGCCGGGGATTCCTCACCGGCACCGTGGACGCTTCCAGCCTCGGTGCCAATGACTTCCGACGCCGGATCCCGCGCTTCGCCGAGGACGCCGCAGACGCCAACCAGGCAGTCGTGGAGGCAGTTCGGTCGGTCGCGGCGGAGCTTGCCGCGACTCCCGCCCAAGTAGCGCTCGCCTGGCTGCTGGCACAGGGCAACCGCCTGGGACTGGCCGTGGTCCCCATCCCCGGCACGCGCAAAACGCACCGGATCGACGAAAACCTCGGCGCCCTGTCCCTCGACCTGACCCAGGCGCAACTGGACGCGCTGGACCTGGCCGCGGACGCCGTCGTCGGCTCCCGCTCGGCGGACCCCAACTGGGTGTCCCAGGGCCGTGAATAACCAGGCCTTGAATAAGCTGAAGCCCATGGAAACGCTCATTCACGACCTACGGAACATCACCATCCGCCGGATTTCGGTCAGCGAGATGGACAATAACGTGTATGTGCTGACCGCGAAGGAGTCCGGCGCGCAGCTGCTGATTGATGCGGCGGACGATCTTCCCGCCATTCAAGGGCTGCTGCAGGACGCCGCCGCGGACACCGCTGCAACGCCCAAGCTGGAACTCATAGCAACCACGCACCAGCACTGGGACCATGTCCGTGCACTTCCCGCTTTGGTGGAAGCGACCGGAGCCAGGACCGCGGCCGGAACTGACGACGCCCCGGAGCTCCCGGTGAAGGTGGGCGTCCTGCTGGACCACGGCGACATCGGCAACTTCGACGGCTTCGACGTGACGGCAGTGCACCTGCGCGGGCACACCCCCGGATCCGTGGCGTTCGTCTACCAGGATCCGGATGGCCCGGCGCACATCTTCTCTGGGGATTCACTCTTCCCCGGAGGCGTGGGCAACACCCAGAAGGATCCGGACCGGTTCAGCCAGCTGATCAACGATGTGAGCGAGCGGCTGTTTGACGTCTATCCGGACGACACCGTGGTACATCCGGGCCACGGGAAGCCCACCACCCTCGGCGCGGAACGCCCACACCTGGAGGAGTGGCGCGCCCGCGGCTGGTAGCGCTTAACCCATCGAGTGCTCCACAAACGCCGTTATGAACCCTCTAAACGGCGTTTACGGAGCACTCGATGTTGGTTAACCTGGGCCCACAACCGCCGGGTTCCCTGACCGAGCTTGCGAGGTTAGGGAACCGTTGGGGATTAGCGGCTGCGGCGTTCGTTCGACGCCGGTGCTGACGCGCGGCGCGGGCCGCTGCGGGCCGGACGGCCATCGCTTGAGCGACCGCCGCCGCCGTTGCCTGCGTAGGAGCCGCCCGACGTTCCGCCAGTGTTGGAGGACCAGACAGCCTTGTTGCCGCCGCCGGCTGCACCGGCACCTGCGGAACGCTGTCCGCCACCAGTACGGGCACCTGCTCCGGCTGCTGCGCGCTGGCCCGTTGCCGGGCGCCCGCCGCGCTGTCCGCCGGAGGTAGCCGGGCGTCCGGTACCGCCGCGGGGGGCATCGCTGCGGGTGACACGTGAGTCCGCGCGTCCGTCGGAACCGCGGCCAGCCGATGCACGGCCACCTGCTGCGGGGACGTCGTTGCGGTGAGTGGAAGCTGCGGTACCGCGGCCACGGGCGTTGCGGCGTGCGGCCGCCGCTGCGATAGCGCGGTCTTCGTTCTGCTCGATGACGCGGTCTGCGGCGTTGCGGGCAGCGGCCTGGCCTTCGTAGGCCACTGCGCGGCGCTCTGCACGGGGCAGGTCGGTGCGCGGAGCCTCAGCCGAGACCCGTCCACGTCCGCCACGTCCGCCACGGCCACCCGCGGTGGGGGCCGCCTGGGTAGTGCGACGGGCGCGCTTGCGCTCGGCGTTGGCACCGGTGGAGGTGCCGCCGCCCTGCTGCTTTGCCTTGCTGGCGAGCAGTGCTGCCCGGGTGCGCGGGTCAATCTTGTCGGCCATTTCGCCCACGAGTTCGGCGACCAGCGGGGAGTTGGCGGTGACGCGCTCGAAGTTGACCTCGACGCCGGCTGCCTTCATGAGCTTCTTGACGTCGCTCTGCTGCTCCGGGAGGGTCAGCGTGACAACAGTGCCGTCCGAACCCGCACGGGCCGTACGGCCTGAGCGGTGCAAGTATGCCTTGTGCTCGGTGGGCGGATCCACGTGGATCACCAGTTCGACGTCGTCCACGTGGACACCGCGGGCGGCGACGTCGGTGGCCACCAGCACGCGGACCTCACCGGAGGAGAACTCCGCCAGGTTGCGGTCACGGGCGTTCTGCGAAAGGTTGCCGTGCAGGTCGACGGCGGGGATCCCGGCGTCGGTCAGGGTCTTGGCCAGTTTTCGGGCGTGGTGCTTGGTGCGCATGAAGAGCACGCGGCGGCCGGCGCCTGAAGCGAGCTCGACGATCAGCTGCTTCTTGACGGTCTGGTCGTTGACCACCAGCACGTGGTGCTCCATGGTGGTCACCGCAGCCTGGGGATCATCCACGGAGTGGGTCAGCGGGTTGGACAGGTAGCGCTGGACGATCTTGTCCACGCCGTTGTCCAGGGTGGCGGAGAAGAGCAGGCGCTGGCCCTGGCTGGGGGTCATGTCCATGAGCTTCTTCACGACGGGCAGGAAGCCGAGGTCGGCCATGTGGTCGGCCTCGTCCAGCACGGTGACCTCAACGGCTTCGAGGGCCAGGATGCGCTGGCGGATCAGGTCCTCGAGGCGGCCCGGGCAGGCGATGACGATGTCGACGCCGGCGCGGAGGGCCTTTTCCTGCCGGGCCTGGGAGATGCCGCCGTAGATCACGGTGGTGTTCAGGCCCATGGCCTTGGCCATCGGCTCGATGGTGGCGTTGATCTGGGTGGCGAGCTCGCGGGTCGGTGCGAGGACCAGGCCCATGGGGCGGCCGGGCTTGCGGAAGTGCTTGGCTTCCCGCTCAGCGAGTCGTGCTACAAGCGGGATGGCGAAAGCGATGGTCTTGCCGGAGCCGGTGCGCCCGCGGCCCAGGACGTCGCGTCCGGCCAGCGTGTCCGGGAGGGTCTTGACCTGGATGGGGAACGGTTCAACAATTCCCTGGGCGGTGAGGGTGTCGGCAAGTGCTTTGGGCGTGCCGAGGGCAGCGAAAGTAGTCATGTAGTCAAAGGTCTTTCAGGCGGTATCCGTGCGGATATCGGCCCCCGACGCCGGTTGGCTCAGGGGTTCGCCGAAGAAAAGTCAGGTGATCAACCGTGCTGCTGCCCGGTTCAGGGCGGCGGCTGGGACCAAATGGAACGCGTTCATCGACGCAGGATGTGCCTCTCACATGAAAAAACCCGCTTCCCAAAATTCGGGACTCCGATTTAGGGAGCAAGCGGGCATCACTGCACATCAAGTTTCACCAGTCTAGCATCCCGCCGCGTGTAGCCCCGCCTTATGCCCCCGGCGGTGCTGCGGGGCGTTGCCAGCGGGGGCCCTCCAGGAGCAGGCTTGAGGCATGACGCAACAGGGCGAAGACCACCACCACGTAACGGACGACGGCGGCACCCGGCTCAGCGACGAACCGCACCAAAGTGCCGCTGAAGCCTGGGACGAAAGGTACCGCAGCAAGCCAAAGCTCTGGAGCGGCAAACCCAATCCACAACTCGTCCGCGAAGGAGGCGGCCTCCGGCCAGGCAAGGCACTGGACCTGGGCTGCGGCGAAGGGGCCGACGCCATCTGGCTCGCCCAGCAAGGATGGACTGTCACCGCCGTCGACGTTTCCGCCGTCGCGCTCGAACGGGCCGCCACCCACGAAAAAGCCGCGCTGGAACGCGAAAGCGTGCACGCCAAGGGGCCAGGCGAGATTCCCAGCCGCATCCACTGGGAACAGTGCGACCTCGAGGACTGGCAGCCTGCAGGAACGTACGATCTTGTGTCCTCCCAGTTCCTGCACTCACCCCAGCTGGCGTGGCAGGGTCCGTTGCGGGCCGCCGCTGGCGCCGTCAAGCCCGGCGGGACACTACTGATCGTTGGCCACCATCCGGACCGGCTGCCGCCGTGGGGAAACCACAACTCGCATGAGATGTTCTACACGCCCGCCGAACTGGTCCAGGAACTTGGCCTGGACTCGCCTGAATGGCAGGTGGAGGTCAGCACCACAAGGGAGCGGGTGGTCGCCGGACCTGACGGCCGGGAAGCCGTCATCGGTGATACCGTGCTCCGGGCTACCCGGCTGTCCTGATCACCGCTTTCCGGACCATCCCCAGTGGAAGGAATGAACCATGGCAAGGCTCATCGCCGAAATGACCATGTCGCTGGACGGGTTCATCGCCCTCCCCGATGACACCATCGGCGGACTGTTCGACTGGTACGAGAACGGCCCCGTGGAGGTTCCCACCGCCAGGCCGGACATGACCTGGCATGTCTCGGAGGCCAGCGCGGGGCATCTCCGCCGGACCATGTCCACTGCGGGCGCGCTGCTGGTGGGGCGCCGCATCTTCGACATCACCCACGGCTGGGACGGGCACCATCCCATCGACTGTCCCATTGTGGTGCTCAGCCATTCCGTCCCGGAAGGCTGGCCCCGCGAGGGCGTGCCGTACACCTTCGTCACCAGCGGCTTCCAGGAGGCCGCTGCCGAAGCCCAGAAACTGGCTGGGGACAAGGACGTGGGCCTCGCCGGCCCGGACATCATCCGGCAGGCGATCGACGCTGGCCTCCTCGCGGAGATCCGCGTCAACCTGGCACCCTGGCTGCTGGGAACCGGAATCCGCTTTTTCGACCACCTCAACGCCGCCCCGGTGAAACTGGAACGGACGCGGGTGATTGAGGGCGACGGCGTCACGCATCTTTACTTCAACGTCCTCCCCCGCCCGGACTACTGAGCTGCCGCGTATCGGGCAGGCCTACCGGGCCGTCCGCGCCGAGACCCTCGGCGCCACGGCGACCCCGGCTGCGGCGAGTACAGCGGCGAGGGCGAAGACGCCGGCGAACGATTCCGCCGTCGTCGTAAATGCCGCGAAGACGATGGCCGTGGAGGCGAGCGCGAGGGCGCCGCCCAGCGAGTCGGAGATGGACATTGCCGAGCTGTTGAAGCCCTCGTTGTCCTTGGTGGACAGGGCCAGCGTCATAACGCTCAGCCGGGGATACAGCAGCCCCATGCCGCCGCCAGCGAAGATCCAGCCGGCAATCGCGACGGCGGCTGGCCAGTTCAGTGCGGTGGTTACCAGTGCCAGGGTAATGGCGGCCAGCACCAGAACCGAGCCGAGGCGCACAGCGGCGTGGTGGTCCAGCCTGTTGCCAAGGCGGCCCTGGATCGCGGAGGCAGCAGCCCACGCAAGTGCGCCTCCGGTCAGGGTGAGGCCGGCGAAGGTGGGCGAGAATTCGTACTGCTCGATCAACAGGTAGGGCAGGTACACCTCGGCGCCGAAGAACGCCGAGGACACGAGGCCGCGGGTGAGGATCACGCTGGGTAGGCCGCGCCGGGCGGTCAGGGTTCCGCGCGGCACAAGGGGGCGGACAGCCACCAGGGCGACCACGATGGCGGCAGCGGCAAAAACGCCCGGCGCAGCGGGGATCCCGGCCACCCGGACCTCGGCGGACAGGTTAAGCGCCAGGACAGCCAGCGCGGCTAGCCCTGCCCACGCGAGGCGGCCCACAGCCCAGGGCGGGGTTGCCGATTCCTGGGGTTGCCGGTCCACGCCACGGAGCACCGGAACGATCATTACCAGGGCAGGAACCACCAGCCCCACCACGCCTAAGAACACCCAGTGCCAGCTCAGGACCTGCGCCACGATGCCGGCCGCGAACGGGCCCACCAGGGACGGGATCACCCAGGCGGCAGCAAAAGCGGCAAAAATTTTCGGGTGCAGGAGCGCGGGGTAGACCCGGGCCACCACGACGTACAGGGCAACGGTCATCGCGCCGCCGCCGAGCCCCTGGACCAGCCGGCCGGCCACAAGCACAGGCATCGACGCCGCAGTACCAGCGATCAGCAGGCCAGCGACAAAGAGCGCCACGGAGGCGTACAGCGGTGCAGTGGGGCCCCGCCGGTCGGACCAGTTTCCGGCCGCCACCATGCCGATCACGCCGGTGGCCAGTGGTCCTGCGAAAGCCAGGGCATACAGGCTGGCTCCGTCCAGGTCGCGGCTGACCACAGGCATGATGGTGGTCACCGCCAGGGATTCGAAAGCGGCCAGGAAAACCAGGGCGCACGCGCCGATGGTCACCCACAGGTATGGCCGCTGCAGGATCCCTGCAGCGGGGTCGGTGGCGGGGAGGGTGGAATCGCGCACGGTTACGGCCTGATCAGAAGTCATGGACGCAAACCTAGGACCTCAACTAAGGTTGAGGTCAAGGCGGGCGGCCGGGTTGCGGAGCGGATTAGACCACCGGCGCGGAACGCCGTTGATCCAATAGGGGGAAAGCATGCCACAGGTGGCCGCCGGGAAGCACCATACCCTCAGCATCGGCGAGTTATCGGACCGGAGCGGAGTGGCGCCGTCGGCCCTTCATTTCTACGAACGCAACGGCCTTATCTCCTCCGAGCGCACATCCGGCAACCAACGGCGCTACCGCCGGGATGCTCTACGGCGAGTGGCGTTCATCCGCGTGTCCCAACGGGTGGGCATCCCGTTGAAGGAAATCCGCGCGGCGCTGGACTCACTGCCGGAGGGGCGGACACCCACCAAACGGGACTGGTCCCGGCTGTCCCGACTCTGGCGCGCCGAACTGGACGCGCGGATCGACGTGCTGGAGCACCTCCGCAGCGACCTCGACGGCTGCATCGGCTGCGGCTGCCTCAGCCTCAAGGCGTGCCGGCTGCAGAACCCGGAGGACAGCCTGGGCGACGGCGGCACGGGCCCCCGCCGCTGGGACGGCACCTGAGCACCAGCCACCCCAAGTAAGTAGCAGCAGGTGTCGTTCTGAGCCCTCATAACGACATCTGCTGCTACCCAGTTGGGCTGCCGACGAACCGGTTCCGGCCCGCGCGGTAGCCGAACACCGCAGCAAGCAACCCAACCACCAGGAAAAGGATCCCGGCAGCCGTGAAGGATCCCGTGGCCTGATGCAACTGACCCACCATGAGGGTCCCGGTGGACCCCAGGCCATAACCAACGCCCTGCATCATCCCCGACAGGTGCGCGGCGGTGTGCCCGTCCCGGGTCCGCAGCATGATCATGGTCAGCGCCACTGCCGTGAGGCTCCCCTGCCCCAGCCCCAGCAACCCCGTCCAGGCCCAGATGAGCTCCAGTGGACCGAAGATACTCAGCGCGAACCCGCTGCCGGTCATCAGCGCCACCACTGTGTTGATGGCCCGCTGGTCGCGGAACCTCGCCGCCAGCGCCGGCGCAAACAGGGAACCCAACATCTGTAGCCCGATCGACACCGACACCATCAGCCCGGCCGTCCCGCCGTCCACGCCGCGCTCGCGCAGGATAGGTGCCAGCCAGGCGAAGACACTGAAGGACATCATGGCCTGCAGCACCATAAAGACCGTCACCTGCCAGGCCACGGCCGAGCGCCAGACGTTCACGCCGCCCGCCAGTGCCTGATGCCGCACCCGGCGCTGCCGCAACGCCACCGGCAGGAACAGCAAAAGTACGACGGCGGCAGGTACTGCCCAGAACCACAGCGCCGAGGTCCACTCCCCCGTCGCCGTGAAAACCGGATAGGTGAAGCCGGCTCCCAGCGCGGCTGAAGCGCAGATGGCGGTGGTGTACAGCCCTCCCATAAGACCAAGGCGGTGCGGGAAGTCGCGTTTTACGAGCCCCGGCAGGAGGACATTGCAGAGTGCTATGGCCGCGCCGCAGGCCGCCGTCCCGGCGAGCAAAGCGGGCAGGTGGCCCATCCCCGGGATGAGGCCCCCCGCATCCAGTGGCCGCAGCAGGAGTCCAGCCGTGAGCACGGCCATCGCGCCCAGTAGGACCCGTTCGGCCCCAAAGCGGCGTGCCAGGACCGGCGCGAGGGGCGCAAAAACGCCCAGGAGCGTAACGGGCACGGTGGTCAGCACCACGATGGCCCAGCCCGGGAGGCCGGCGTCGGACCTGATCTCCGGGAGCACGGCCGCGAAGCTCGAGAACACCGTGCGCAGGTTCAGGCCGATCAGTACAAGGCAGAGACCCAGGTACACGAGCGTTTTGCGGCTGTTAGGACCGCCGGGGAGCTCTGTAGGGGACGGCGCGGGAACGTCGTCAATCTCGGCGTCGACCAGGAGGTCCGGCCCTTCCTTAGGCTTGGCGGGAGTCACGCGACCCATTCTGTCAGGCCTGGCCCGGGTGAGGCTTCGGGCGGGGTTATCCACATAGGCAGTTGCGGCACTGGTTTGGCCTGCGCGGTCCTTCTAGGCTCGAGGCGTTACGAGTCCCTGCAGCGATTGGAAACCCATGAACGCTCCGCCGCAGGTCCCTCCGCCGGAGGGACCGTCCCCGCCACTGCTGCAGCCTTCCCCGTCAACCGGCCCCGTTGCTGCCCGAGGGGCCAGCCACGGCTTCGCCAGCTTGATGTTCGCTATCGCAGCGCCACTTAGCCTCGTCGGTACCCTCCCGATGGGTGTGCTGTTCAACGTTGGGGCCTATTACCTCGCTGCGCCCATGTACGTGTATCGGTTTACACCACTGATCGTTCTGAGCGTGCCGACCATTTCCGGCCTCGTGTCGGTAGGGTTGGCCATCGTTAGTCTCACGCGTACACCGGCCACGTCACCCAGCCGGGCGTCCGCCGTGGCCGCACTGTGCATCAATGCGGTGGTCTTTACGTTCGGCCTGATTTTCACCATGCCGCACCTGCGGCATTGGTTCTTTGACTGAACGTACCCCGCGCCCTCGGCAAGTCCCCCGGACCGCCGGTACGCCGATCTCCTCTATTCTGGAAGGGATGAGCGAAACCCCAGAAACCTCCCAGCCGCCGCATGTCCCGCGGCCGGTAACACCTGGCACCCAGGCGTCATTCGGCACCTACGGCGGCAGGCCGGTCAGCTTTGTGCGCCGCGGAACCCGGCTGCAGGGCCGCCGCCAGACTGCCTGGGAAGAGCACGCCGAGAGATGGGCAGTGGACGTCCCCCGGCACGTCGCCAACACCTCGGTGCACCCTGACTACACCTTCGACGCCGAAGCCGAGTTCGGACGCACCGCCCCGCTGATCGTGGAGATCGGCTCCGGCCTGGGCGACGCCATCTGCCACGCCGCCGAGCAGAACCCGGACACCGACTTCCTGGCCGTCGAGGTCTACACACCCGGCCTGGCCAACACCATCATCAAGATCAACAGCCGCGGGCTCAAGAACGTGCGCGTGGTGGAGGCGAACGCCCCGGAGGTGCTGGCCACCATGCTGCCCGCCGGCTCCGTCACCGAGCTGTGGGTCTTCTTCCCGGACCCGTGGCACAAATCCCGGCACCACAAGCGCCGCCTCATCCAACCGGAATTCGCAGACCTGGCCGCGCGGGCGCTCAAACCGGGCGGTCTCTGGAGGATCGCCACGGACTGGTCCAACTACGCCGTCCACGTCCGCGACGTCCTCGCCGGTTCGGCCGATTTCGAGAACCTGCACACCGGCCAGCGCCGTGGCCCGGAGAGCCCCCTGACGCAGGTGTGGCAGTCCGGCGTCGAGTCCTTGGTGGGCGGCGCCCCGGTCCGCGAGGGCCGCGCCCCGGTGAGCACTGAGCACACCGGCCCCAATGAGGGCATCGATGAAACTGGCGGCTGGGCCCCGCGCTTCGAGGGCAGGATCCGCACCAGCTTCGAGGCCAAAGCGCACGAGGCCGGACGGCTGATCTTCGACCTCTGCTACCGCCGGCTGTAACCGGCAGCGCACGGCGCGGGCGGCCGGCAGCGCATGGCGCGGGCGGCTCGCAGCGCATGGCGCGAGCGGCTTGCCCCCTGGGCCGAGCGTCGGCCGGAGGTCGCGAGCGGCTGCCCGAGGGACGCCTGCCCCTGCCGAGGGGGCGCCTCAGGCAGGCCGGATAGAGGAGACGATCTCCTTCAGGAGGTCCACCCGCGGTTCGGTTTCGGGGTTGATGTAGGGCCAGATGACCAAGGTCCCAATGAACCGGTCGTTTTGCCAGGTACCCACGGACGCGGCCACTTTGGCCGAGCCCTCTTGGTCCGTGTAGCCCACCAGGACGGCGTACGAGGACCTGCCTGGAATGTTCAGTTCACCCTCAGTGAGCAGGGTCCCTTTGCGCTCTTCCAGATAGAAATCTGACATCAGGTGCGCCCAGCCGTTGGCCTGGGCAGCGCCTTGGACGGACGTGTCATCCTTGATGACTGTCACGAGGACCTCACCCAGCAAGCCGTACTGCGCGGTGTTGGGTCCGGCCGATGAGTCTTCCAGTACCTGCGTGTGCTCGGGGAAGTCGGCGATGAAGCCGAGCGGGGATTCGATGTGCACGTCAGAGCCTTTCGAGCTTCGTGTCGTTCGGGACCTTATAGTACGTGGACACGTTGGTGGTGGCCTGGTTCTCGGTCTTGACCTCCACCTCGCCCAGCTTGACGTCGAAGCCGGCCTCGTTGGTCGCTGTCACGACGGTATTGACCTGTACGGTGGCGGAGCCGGCCTCGTAGAGTTTGGCGGCGTCGGATGCGGCCCCGGCGTCGTTACCTGTCGCCACATTCCGCAGGTAGCTATCGATTACAGCTTTGTTCTCGGGTGAGTAGTCAACATTGATCTTCACCGTGCCCTGGGTGCCGGCAGTCACGGTGGACTCCACCTTGGCAGCCTTCACATCAGTTCCGGCCGTTACGCCTTCAGCTACGGTGCCTTCCATGGAGACAGAGACCGACTCAATGTTGTTGCCCTTATCCATGTTCACCTCCAGGCCACCCTTGCCGGATGCTTCAAAGACCCGCCCCTCAAGGTCCAGCTTGCCCTGCGCCGACACCTCACCGCTGGCGGTGGCAGTACCGTCCGTCAGGTTCCGCTCGTAGGCAAGATCCAGCTTCGCTGAACCGGACGCGGGGCCCGATTCACCCTCGGCTTCCAGCGACAGCGTCCCCTTGGCCTTGTCCGTCTGGCCTGTTGAGCCGTTGTCCTCGGCGGCGTCGTTGATGGTGTCCAGGATGTAGCCCGGCGGGTTGCCGGCAACGTCCTTGATTTCTCCGACGCTGTCCGGCGGGAGGTCCTTGTACATCTGTTCCCGGGCAGCCATGGCTTCCTCCACGCTGCCGAACGTGTACTCACGGGAGACCTCCCCGCTGAGCGTGACGCCGGCGGTCCCTGAGGTGTCATTGACGCCCAGGCCCATGTTTCCGTACACCTTCATGGTGGCCGAACCGTCAGCGTTCTCGACTACCTGGGTGCCCACCTCGGCGCCACCGTGGACCCAGGCAACCCTGGCTTCGATGGATGCCTTGCCGGATTCCGTGTAAACGGGGATATCGGCCCTGGCAATGTCCTGTAGGTGCTGCTTCGCCTGCTCCTGGGCGGACTCCGGAATGCCGCCGTCCATTCTCATCAGGTCCTCGGCCAAGGGACCGTCCTCCCCTTCGCCTTCGATCAGGTACTGGCGGTCCGCAGCGGACAGGCTGTTCCACCACTGCGCCTGCTCTTCGGGGCTTGCGTCCAGCATTTTGTCCAGGCCCTGCTCGAGTTCCTGCCGGTGGGCCGCCGCTTCGGCTGCCTTCTCGGTCTGCACCCTGAGCCATTCTTTGGCCTGGCTGGCCAGGGATTGGAGCCTGTCCCAGATGCTGCCGGAGCCAGCGCCCTTGCCGCCAGAGGCATTCTCCTGCTCTTCGGCATGCTTCAGAAGGATTTTGGAGTTCTCCCGGAGGCTCGACACCACGCGTTCCAGGCTGGGGCGGTGGTTGCTCGTCCAGTCCTGGCGGAAATGTTCGCCATCGGCGCCTTTCCACGGTGCCGCCTGGATCTGGCCCTGCAGCGATGTTGCCCTGCTGCTGAGGAGCGAGGCTGCCCTTTCCACCGCTTTGGCCAACTCGCGCAACTGGCTGACGTCAGCGCCGTATATGGTCATCGTGTCTCCCCAACAGAAGTGTGCGGCCCAGGGCCTGCGGTTGACCATATCGTTCCACAGCATCCCTCACGCGGCGATGGGGATCACTACCCATCGCCGGGTCGGCTTCAGCAGCGTCTCTTCCAGGGCAACCAACGGGCTGTTCGGAAGCGGGTTGACATGGCACGATTGGCCTTGTGGTGGGGGCACGCACATTCGCGCTCCCTGGGCGCTTGCACAAAGGAACGGCCATCAAAAAAGAACTAAGGCAAGCCGCAGATGCCGCGGAGGATGTCACCAATTCACGCACGTTCGAGCTGCTGGCGAGGGCCGGTTTTGCAGCCAGCGGAGTCCTTCACTTCCTTGTGGGCCTCATCGCCATCCGGCTGGCCACGGGTGGCAGCGGAAGCGCCGATTTCAGCGGCGCCGTGGCGGAGCTCGCCAGCCAGCCGGCGGGGCCTTTCCTGTTGTGGGGGAGCTTCGCGGCCTGTGCGGCATTGGCCATCTGGCAAGCCAGCGACGCGATCTTTGACTATGGCCACCTGCCCACCAAGGAAAAGGCTGGAAAAAAACTCAAGGCAGCAGCGCAGGCCTTGGTGTTTGCGGGACTTGCCCTGACGCTCGCTTCCTTTGCCCTGGGAACCGGATCCGGCGGGGATAACCAGCAGTCTGCGACCGACCTGACGGTCGGCCTGATGAAGGCGCCCGGCGGTGTGGCGGTCCTGGTCCTGCTGGGCGTGGGAATCGCAGTTACCGGTGTGATCTACGGGATCCGCGGCGTTAAGAAGTCGTTCGAAAAGCACCTCATGATGCCGGCCGACCCCCGGGCCCGCACCGCAGTCACCGTGTTGGGCGTGACAGGCTATGTTGCCAAAGGAATTGTCCTGGTCCTGACCGGACTGCTGATAGCCATCGCCACCCTGCGGGCGCACCCGGAGGAATCCACCGGCCTGGACGGCGGGCTCAAGGCGCTGCGGGACCAGCCCTTCGGCGTATACTTGCTGGCCGCGGTGGGCGCCGGGCTGATCTGCTACGGCGTCTACATGGTGGTGCGGGCCAAACTGGCCAAGATGACACAGTAACGCCATTACCCGGCCGGGCTAGGGTGGGAGCATGCCCCAGGTACGCGCCGAACGCCTCATCCGCCTCGATCCGGAGACAGCCTTCGCTTTCTCCCAGACCACCGGCGACTTCCGGCTTAAGTGGGATCCCTTCATTTCCGCCCAGGGGTGGCTCGACGGCGCGGCCGCGGCCGGAAAAGGAGTCCGCACCCGGACGGTTTCCCGCATGGGCCTGGTCATGGTCAGCGAGTACGTTTCCTTTTCCCCGCCCAGGAATGTGGGGATGACCATGGTCTCCGGGCCGTGGTTTTTTGAAAACTTCGGCGGAGGCTGGCGTTTTACTCCCGACGACGGCGGCACCCGGGCCGTCTGGAAGTACACCTTCTCCTGCCGCCCGGCATGGCTGCGCCCGGTGGCCGAAAGGATCGGCGCCTGGCTCCTTGGCAAGGAGATCAACAAACGGATCGAAGCTTTTGCCCGGGCGTGCGAGGACCCGGAGCTCGTGGCCGAATTCCACGCCTCTGCAGGGAAACCGTAGCCGCCGCCTTTTGCCCGGTTAACTGACAGCCGTTAGGGCACCGTGATCACGGCGACCGGTTGCTGGGTTGCATCCCGCAGTTCCACACTGGCGATGCTCCCGAGCTGGACGGGCGTGGCACCGGTGACCCGAATCCTGCCGCTTGGCGTGGCGGTCCACGCGCACGCCCGGTCCTCCCCGCCGTCGCGGTCCCGGATCCACAGCGACAGCGTCCCGTCCAGCGGCATGCTGCTGCCGCTCACGGCCAGCTCGGTTCCCCACGTTTTCCGTGCCAGGTCCACGCTCAAACGCAGGCCGTCCCCGGACTGGACCGAGTAACTGGCGTCCGGCTGCGGCGGACGGTTGAGAACAGGCCCGGCGGCGAGGCCGAGGGCAAGGCAGGCGGCGGCCACGGCGCCCACCAGCGCCGACCACCGCCGTCGTGATGTCCGACGGCGGGAGGCGAGTTCGTCCAGAATGGCCCGGGGCGGGGACGCAGCAGGTTCCTTTGGCGCGGCAGTGCGTTGGGCTGCGGTGAGCGCCACTGCGTCCGGGACGGGGACTGCATCCAGCAAGGCGGGCAGGCTTTCCAGCTCGGCAAGTTCCGCCCGGCAGTCGGCGCAGTTCTCGAGGTGGGCTTCGAAGCGCTGCGAATCGGCCGGGTCGAGGCCGCCGAGGAGGTAGGCGCCCAGCAGCTGGTGCGGATCGGCGGCATTCACCGTTCCACCCCCATTTCATCAAGGATTGTCCGGAGGGCGCGGACCGCATAGAAAGCCCGGGATTTCACGGTTCCGCTGGGAATGTTCAGCTGCAACGATGCCTCGTTGACGGTGAAGCGTCGGTAATGCAGCGCCACCAGGACGTCGCGGTGTTCGGCGCTGAGGCGCAGGAGGGCCTCCTCCATCAGGACGCGGTTGAGCAATTCATCCACCCGCTCCGCTGCTTCGGCGGGATCGGTGAGTTCACGTTCCAGCGCCTCGGCCGGCCGTCGCTGGGCCTTACGGTAGTTGTCGATCATGATGTTGCGGGCTGTCCGGAACAGGTAGCTGCGAAGGCTGCCGGTGATCTCCGGGGCCTGCTGCCAGACACGGAGCACCGTCTCCTGGACCACATCCTCGGCCAGCTGCGGATCGCGGGAAGCACTGAGGACAAAGCGGCGCAAGGCCGAGCCGTGGTCGCGGTAGATCGCGGCCACTACGTCCTCATCGAGGGGCATGCCGGCGCCTCCTGTCCCTGATACTCGTCGCCAGTTAGTGTCCGTGATCCCGGCCCTGAAACGCGGAACGGTCTCTCCATGTGCAGATTCACGCTTGCACATTCGGCTGATACGACGTCCGCAGTCCACAAACGGTTCATCGCTGGCGGACACCCTGCCGGCGGAACCGAGGAGAGTATCTGCCTTTTGAACCATTCTTCACCTTGGCGCGTCTTACGGGTTAGCGTCCGGTGATCCGACGCCGGGCCCCAGCCGAGGAGCATTCCCATGAAACAGCATCTGGGCACCGGTCTTGCCGCATTGGCCCTTGTGGCCGCCCTGGCAGGCTGCGGGGGCAGCCCGGGAACTACCAGCACCACAGCCGCGGCTACTCCCTCGGCGACCAGCCCCGCTCCCGCCTCACCCGCGGCGACCGGCAGCCCAACCGCGGCGGCCGCCGTCGACCTCAGGACAGCAACCTCCAGCGCCGGCACCATCGTTGTGGACGCCAAAGGCATGAGCGTTTACTTCTTCACCAAGGACGTCAAGGATTCCGGCACCAGCGCGTGCACGGGAGCCTGCCTTACGATGTGGCCGCCGGTCCTCAGCACCGCGGCAACGCCGTCGGCGGAGGGCGTCAGCGGAACCCTGGGCACTATCGCCACGCCGGACGGTGCGAAGCAGGTGACCCTGAACGGACTGCCGCTGTATTACTACGAGCAGGATAAGAATCCGGGCGACATCCTGGGGCAAGGCGTGAGCGACGTCTGGTACCTGGCGAATCCGGCAGGCGAAATGATCAAGACGGCGTCTACAGGCTATTGACGCTTTCGCCGCTTCGACGCGCTGATTCCGGCTGCTACGGATGAACGGTGGGTACTGGGACCGGAGGCGTGGCCGGCACCGGCAGGGTTGCCGGCTGATCCTCACTTTTCAGCGGTCCACCAGGAACACCCGGCGTGACATTCTCCGGCACGGGAAGGTTCGGCAGCGGAACTGACGCCGGATTCGTCGGAGCAGGTGTGTGCTTCGGACCCTTGCCGTCCCCTGATTCCGGGGCAGGAGTTGCGGACGCAGCGCTGGTTGCCGGCGCGGCGGGCGCCGATGCGGGAGGGCCCTGCTGTGCGGGAGCAGGAACCGGCGTCCCAACCGGAACGGGTGCGGGACCGCCACCCGCGTTAGCCATGAATGATGTCACGGCGTGGTGAAGCTGGCCAAAGGAATCACGAATGCCCTGGTCGGCGGCAACGGCAACCGCTCCGCCTGCCGCCAAGGAGGCCGCCAAAGACAGCGTCGTAAGGGTGATCCTGCGCTTGGCACGACGGCGGGCGGCCAGCTCGTCGGTGACAGCTGCTGGAGATGCTGCTTGCGGCTCCGGACGTGCCGCCGCGTCGGGGACTGCCGCCAGGAGTGTGGTGGCAGCCTGTTCAGCCCCCTCAACCTTTTCAGCCGGCGGCGCCATCAGTGCTGCTACCGCGGCGGACGCCTGGGGCTGTGCGGCGGCGAGGCCGCGGAGGTGAAGCAGTGCAGGGCGGAGATCAGTGTCGTCGTCGAACCCTGCTTCCCGGAGCAGCCGGTCGACCGTTCCGTCGTTGCGGGAGCCTGCGGTGTCACTCATGATCTGCCTGGTTTCTTTTCAGAGTCTGGTCCTTGAGGTTTTGCAGGGCCCTGCGCTGGAGCTGCTTGATGGCACCTGGGGACTTGCCCATGATGCCGGCCACCTGTTCGATGGAGAGGTCGGCCACCACCCGCAATGCCAGGACTTCGCGGTGGTCCTCGGCCAGTCCTTCCAGCAAGTGGGCTGCGCCGTCGCCGTGGCCCAGCACGTGGTCTTCCGCCGACGCAGTGCTGCGGCCGTCCTGCAGGGGGTCGTACGGGGTGAAGTCGGGCCTGCGCTCAACGCGACGGTAGTAGTCAACCATCCGGGCGTGCGCAATCGAGAAAACCAGCGATTTGGCGCCCTGCAGCCCGCCGGTCAACTCACCGATCTTGGGGTAGAACGCCAGGAAGACGTCCTGGGTGACAGCTTCGGGATCATCCACGCCCCGGGCCTTGAGGTAGCCGAGCACAGCGCCGGAAAAAGTGCGGTAGACAGCGCCGAAGATCACGGCCGGATCAACGCCGGCTGTGTCTGCGAATATCTCGATATTTTCTTCGGCCAAAGTGTCTAGCACCAGTGGCTCCTCCATCCCGGGCGGTGGACCACTACATCCCGGTTTCCGGAGCGGACGGTTCCGCTGCCTCTGTGGACTGCCTCTCGGACTGCCGTTTGAACGGCGTCATGGACTGCGGGAAATCCGGCCCAAGGGGCGCGATTCCCGCAGTCCAGACTAGCCGACCAGGTCCTAGCGGGCCGAAACGGCGGGTGCGTCCGCAACGTCGCCGGGCACGGCGGGCACGGCCGGTACGGCCGGAACTGCGGGCTCGCCGTCGACACCGGGAACAGCCGGAACCGCAGGAACGGCGGGAAGCTCGGGACGCTCAGCCTTGACGGCGGCGGAACCCTCTGCTGCCGCGGCGGCGTCAGCGGAAGCAGCACCCTGCGCGATGACGTCGGCGCAGAAGGCGTCAACGTTGGCTTCGCCCTCGGCGGCGATCACCAGCGAGGAGAAGCCTTCGGAGGCTTCGTTGAGCCCACCGTTGGTGAAGGCGGTGCAGAGGCCGAAGGCTGCGGCGCCGGCTGCGTCCACAGCGGTGCCTGCCGCGGCGGAGACCTTGGCTTCAGCGGCGATCTCGTCGTCGGACACGGCTGCTTCGCCGGTCACTGCTGCATCGCCGGAAGCGTCGAGGTCTGCGCCAGCGGCAGCTGACTCCACAGCGTCGGCTGCCAGCTTCGGGGCCGGGGCGCCAAGCAGCTCATGGGCGGTCTGCTGGGCTTCCGCCGGGAGGGCGCCGGTTGCAGCAGCAACGCCGGTTCCGCCGACGGCCAGGGTGCCTGCTGCCAGGACTCCGGCGGCGACTTTGCTGGTGGCGAGAACAGTGAACAACGACATAGAGATACTCCAAAACCTAGAGAACAATTCAGATCCGGTTCCGTGGGGAACCCATCACCCCCTACATCGCTGGCCGGAACGAAAAAGTTACGGCTGCCCCAAAGTTTTTCCTCGCGCCCCGCTGACCAGCACTACGATCGAAGCATGCCCAACGCCCAGGAACCCCGGAAAACCGCCAAAACCTGGCAGACCATGGTGGACAGCAATCAGGCTCTGTTGCTTCGGAAGACTGGCCAGGACGTTGGCTATTGGGCTGGGCAGGCACGCAGCGCCGGAATACAGAACGACGCCCAGCTCCGCGCCTGGATGCGCGATGAGCACGGCGTCACCGGCTATGCCCAATACGCCGTGTCCTGGGAGCTGTTTGGATACCCGGATTTTATGCTCCGCGACGCCGACGAACTGATCGAGGGCCAGTACGCCAACCACCCGCAGCTGCGGCCCATCGCGGACGCCATCCTTGCCTGGGCTTCCGCCACCGAGGGCGTAGAGATCCAGATGCGCAAGGGCTACGTCTCGCTCCACAGCCCGCGCCGGAAGTTCGCCCAAGTCACCCGGACCACGAACACGGCCGTGGATGTGACTCTGCGGCTGGACACACAGCGGCTGGAGTCAGCGGCCCTGGACGCTTCAGGCCTGGACGCCGCCGCTGGAGGCCGTTTGGAAACCGTCAAGGTCCGCGCCGACGACGCGTTCGACCACCGCGTCCGCCTCACGTCCGCGGACCAGGTGGATGAGGAACTCCTGCAGATACTGGCCGGGGCCCTGGAGCAGAACCGCTAGGCAAGCCCGACGGCGGGTTCCCGGCTCGCTCTGGCACCGCACCCGCCGTCGAACTCGCGGGAACGGCGCGAGTTCGCGGGATCGTTCCCGCGAACTCGGTCCGTTCCCTCGAACTGGGCGAACCCAACCAGCCCCGCGCCGAGGGCGAGAGTCCTACGCGTCGACCATCTCGTCGTCGTCGGCCTCTTCAAACTCGACGGCGGCGACGATTTCCTGAGTCACGGGGTCGATCATGAAGGCTTCGTCGTCGTCTTCGACCATGATGAAGTCGCCGTGGTCCGTGCTGAAGTGCCAGGCCAGCGTCTTCTCGCCCTGGTGCAGGTAATTGGGGTCCCCCATGGTGATCTTCTGCAGCGCGTAGCCGACAATGTTGCACAGCTCGCGGATGATGATTTCGAAGTCCGGCGCATCCTCCAAGGCCTCGGCGTCGGCCTTGGCCTGGCGTTCGGCAAGGTTAGGGATGGACGCAACGCGCTCCGCGATGTAGGCAGTGAGCCCGTCTTCGTCCAGCACCAGCAATGACTCCTGGCCGCGGAGCCAGGCAGCGTTCAGTGCGGTGATGTTCTCGGTTTCCAGGAGCTCCTCGAACTCGCCGTCGAGCTCTTCCAGGGCAAGCACGCCTTCGGTCGGCTCCTCGTCGTCATCCAGGGCGCCATCGAGGTACCGCTCAACGTCCTCCTCGGACAGGGCATCGAACGCCTCAACGGTCCGGTTGAACAGGTCCAGGTGGGCAGTGGCACCCATGCTGGCCATGCCTTCGCGGACCAGGGTGTCCGTTTCGTCGCGGTTCAGGGAAGTGAATACGTACTGCGCGAAGCCACCCTCAAGGGACTGGGTGAGGTAGAAATCCACGTAATAGCTGCGGATGGCCACGGGAGAAATTTCGTCAGTCTGGAGGAGTTCGCGGTGCATGGCGTCAACCACCAAAACGTTCGCGTCCACCACCTCCTCATCAGCTGCTTCGATGCTGCCGGTGGTCAGAACAACGGGTTGCTGGCTCGCGGTCATGGTAATCCTCACTGCGTAAGCGGGTGGTGCTCGGAACACTTTTCACGCTACGTGGGCGGGGTGCGCGCCCGGTTGAGGCCAAGGTGAACGTCAGGCGAAGTTTGGGCGCCCGTTCCGGCGAACTAAGATGGATCAGATAACCATCGATCGGACACGGGTCCACCGTGGCCAGCTGAAAGTAGCGCGCACCATGCCATCCCAACCGGACGAGAGTGCGGCACTGGCAATACAGACACCCGCCATTAACGACCGCTCCCTCGCGGCCGGGCTGGCGTATGCCATGGGCAGCCGTGTTTCCGGGATTTCCTTCGACGCCGCCACCGGACTGATGCTGGGCAAAGTCCGGGGTGGCTCCGACGTCCCTTACTCCACCACGGCCAAGCTAGTCCGGAAAACAGGCGGCTGGAGCTGCACCGTTGGGGTCTGTAGTTGTCCCGTCCGCAAGGATTGCAAACACGTGGCCGCGCTGCTCTTCGCCGCCGAGGACAACCCTGCCATACGCGTCCAGCTCCTGGCCCCGGCGGAAGTTTCCCGCCTCTCCCGCCAACCCGCCAGCCTCGACCTGGCCGACTGGGAGCAGGCCCTGAGCCCGCTCATTTCCCAGCCAGGCATCACCCAATCAAGCAACGGCATCCCGTTGGCCCTCCAGTTCGAGATCGAGGAGCCTGCTCCGCACTTCTCCTACACAGGCCGCCGCGACCCGCTGCGCAGCGTGCGCCAACTCAAGGCCCGGCCCGTGATTATGGGAACCAAGGGCAAGTGGATCCGCGGCGACGTCTCCTGGAACACCCTCAGCTACCTGAATTTCCGGCGCGAATGCAACGAGGCGCATATCGAGTGGATGCAGACGTTCCTCGCCGCGCACACCGCTGCCGCCAACCGGCTGCACAACTCCTCCGCCCTGTGGCTGGGCCTGAATACCTTCGCGGGCAAAAACATGTGGGGCCTGCTCGCCGACGCCAAGAAGATCGGCCTCGCCCTGGTCCACAGCCGCGGCACCGAGCCGGTGCGGCTCGCGGAGTCTCCCGCCGCCGTCGGGCTTAACCTGAGCCGCTACGGCTCCCCGGTGAGTGGGGATGCTGTTTCCGGGCCCAAGTCGGGAACTGACGACGACGGCGGGCTGGAACTTGCGCCCACCATCACCGTTGAGGGGGAAGAGGTTGATCCGGCGTCGGTGGGAACCATCGGCCGCCCTGCGCACGGCATCTTCCTGACCACGGGCGGCGAAACGCTGCCCGGAGCGCCGGCGGACAGCGTGATCACCCTGGCCCCGCTGGAAAGCGGGCTCAGCGAGGAACTGCTGACGTTCGTCACTGCCGGCAGTACCCTGCATATCCCGGCCAAGGACGAGACCCGCTTCCTCACCGGTTTCTACCCGAAGCTCAAGCAGGCCGCCCGGGTCACCGCGAAAGACGAATCGGTGGAGCTTCCTGCCCTGGCCATCCCCACCCTCTCGCTGCTGGCCAATTACGGCGCCGACCACCGGGTCCGGCTGCACTGGGAGTGGCATTACAAGACCGGAAACCTGGTCACCGCCCAGCCTCTGTGGCGGCACCCCGGCGACCACGGCTACCGCGACGACACCGCCGAGGCCCGCATCCTGGAGGGAATCGGCCAGCCGTGGAACGTGGTCCCTGCGCTGGGCGAGTCGGCCACCGCCGGCTGGGGAACCCCTCGCCTCGCCGCATCCGTTGAGCTGAGCGGCCTGGACACGCTGGCCTTCACCGAGGACGTCCTGCCCGTGCTGCGGCAGGCCCCTGACGTGGCCGTGGACACCGCCGGGGACATCGCCGACTACCGCGAGGCCGAGGAAGCACCAGTGGTTTCCATCTCCACCAAGGCCACGGAGCAGCGCGACTGGTTCGACCTTGGCATCCAGATCTCGCTGGAGGGCCAGCCGGTGTCGTTTGCGGCGGTGTTTTCCGCGCTGGCAGCGGGCCAGACCAAGATGCTCCTGCCCAGCGGCGCGTACTTCTCGCTGGACCTTCCGGAACTGCATCAGTTGCGTGCCCTGATCGAGGAAGCCCGCTCGCTGCAGGACAACAAGGATGCTCCGCTGCAGATCAGCCGGTTCCAGGCCGGGCTGTGGGACGAGCTCGCGCACCTGGGCATAGTGGACCAGCAAGCCGCGGCCTGGCGCTCGGCGGTTGGCGGTCTGCTTGAGGGCGGGATCGAAGGCCTGCCGCTTCCTTCATCGCTCAATGCCGAACTGCGGCCGTACCAGCTTGAGGGTTTCAACTGGCTTAGCTTCCTGTACAAGCACAGCCTGGGCGGTGTCCTCGCGGACGACATGGGCCTGGGCAAGACCGTGCAGGCCCTTGCGCTGATGTGCGCGGCGAAGGAGCACGGCGCTCTGTCTGGAGACGGGGTGCCCTCTGGCGGCGCTTCCGCTGGCGTCGGAACCATCGCGGCCGACGGAACTCCCACCGTTTCCGGAACTCCCGCGGCCTCCGGAACACCCACCGTTTCCGGAACTCCCGCGCCCGACGGCGGCACTCCCTTTTTGGTGGTTGCCCCCACCAGCGTCGTGGGTAACTGGGCGGCGGAAGCCGCACGTTTTGCGCCAGGCCTGACGGTTCGGACCGTGAGCGAGACTTTTGCTAAGAATGGCCAGGACGCGGCCGTTGAACTGGGCGGCGCGGATATCGTTATCACTTCGTACGCCCTGTTCCGGATCGACTACGACTCCTACGCCTCCAAGACGTGGGCTGGGCTGGTGCTCGATGAAGCCCAGTTCGTGAAGAACCACCAGTCAAAGGCTTACCAGTGCGCCCGGAAGCTGCCCGCGGTATTCAAGCTGGCCATCACCGGTACTCCGCTTGAGAACAACCTCATGGAGTTCTGGGCTCTGACGTCCATTGTGGCGCCTGGTCTGTTCTCAAGCCCCAAACGGTTCGCCGAGTACTACCAGAAGCCGGTGGAAAAGAACGGCGACAAGGCGCAGTTGGACAAGCTCCGCCGCCGGGTCCGTCCACTGATGATGCGGCGCACCAAGGACCAGGTCATCCAGGACCTGCCGCCCAAGCAGGAGCAGATCCTGGAGGTGGTGCTGAACCCGCGGCACCAGAAGGTCTACCAAACGCATCTGCAGCGTGAGCGGCAGAAGATCCTGGGGCTGATCGAGGACGTGAACAAGAACCGCTTTACGATCTTCCAGTCGCTGACCTTGCTGCGGCAGCTCAGCCTGGACGCGTCACTGGTAGATCCGTCGCTTTCGGGGGTCCGATCGTCGAAGCTGGACGTGCTGTTCGAGCAGCTGGAGGATCTCGTGGCCGAGGGCCACCGTGCGCTGATCTTCAGCCAGTTCACTGGTTTCCTCGGCAAGGTCCGGGAACGGCTTGTGGAGGAGAAGATCGAGTTCTGCTATCTCGACGGCGGCACCCGCAACCGTGGCGACGTCGTGAATGAATTCAAGAACGGCACCGCGCCGGTGTTCCTGATTTCGCTGAAGGCCGGCGGATTTGGACTCAACCTGACCGAGGCTGACTACGTTTTCCTGCTGGATCCGTGGTGGAACCCGGCGTCCGAGGCGCAGGCCGTGGACCGCACGCACAGGATCGGCCAGGCCCGGAACGTGATGGTGTACCGGCTCGTTGCCAAGGACACGATCGAGGAAAAGGTCATGGCTTTGAAGGCCCGGAAGTCGCAACTGTTCGCGGATGTCATGGAGGGCGACGCGCTGTCCGGCGGTTCGATTACAGCCGAGGACCTCGCCGGGCTGTTCAAGGACTGATCCAGTTTCGGGGACTGGGCCTGTTCGAGCCCGTCCGACAACCTCCCCGTCTCCTTTAGGAAGGGGCTGGGAGGTTATCCACATAGCGTGATTGCTGGGCTGTTTTTGTTGGCGGGTCGCTGGATGATGGGGGTATGGGGATCCCGGGTGTTGAGGAGGCGGTGGAGGCTTTCGAGGCTGCTGCTGCGGAGTTTGCTGCCTTTGTGCGCCGGGGGCTGGGTGGCCGCGCTTCCCAGACGGATTCCGGGACGGGTTCCTTGATGGGTTCCGGGGGTGGTGATCCTTTGCGGGGGCAGGCGGATGCGTGTCTGGACGGGCTGGGCGGTTCGGTCCGGGTGGACGCGATGGTGGCGGCGTTCAGGGTGCGCCTGGCCGCCGCGTATGCGGGGAAGGCTGCGGCCCTGGACGGCCCGGTCAGGAGCCCTGGGGAACACACGGCCCAGGAGATGGGTGTGGTGTCCGAGGTCGCCTGCGCCCTGACGGTGAGTGAACGCTCGGCTTCTGCGCTGTTGGCGCAGGCCCATGAACTGACCACTGCCCTGCCGCTGACGCTGGCCGCCTTGCAGTCCGGGGACGTGTCGTGGCAGCACGCGCGGGTCATGGTCGATGAAACCACCGGCCTGGATGCGGCCGGGGCGGCGGCGTTGGAGGCCCGTTTCCTGGGCCCGGACGTTCCGGACCGTGCCCGGGAGTGCCCGGCCGGTGAGCTGGTCCCGTCCCGGTTCCGGGCCAAGGCCAGGACCTGGCGGGAACGGCACCATCCGGTGAGTATCGAAAAGCGCCACGCCAGGAATGTGTTGGACCGGCGGCTGGAGTACGTCCCGGACCGGGACGGCATGGCCTGGCTTTCGGCCTACCTGCCCGCGGACCGGGCAGCCGGGATCTGGAACGGCATCACCGCCACCGCACGCACCCTCCAAGGCCCGGCCGAGACCCGCACCATGACCCAGCTCCGCGCCGACATCGCCGCCCAACTGCTCCTCAGCTCGGGCACCGGCACCACGGCCAGCCCGGCCGAGGGCAGCACAGACACAGCAGCCGGCAGCCCCAGCACCAATAACGTCGGGGCGGGCACCAGCGGCTACTCCAGCACGGCAGGCAGTACCCCGGCCCGTGATGCCACCGCAGGCAGCCGCGCCCCGGACCGCGACGTCTCGGCAGGCAGCCGTGCCCCGGACCGCGACGTCTCGGCAGGCTGCCCCGCGGGCCCCGACCTTACCGCTGGTAGTTCCCCGGACAGCCATGGCGGCGCTGGAAGCGTCCTGGCCACCGGGACCATGGCGGGCATCGACGTCCTGGCGGGCCGTGTCGAAACCAAGGGGACAGCGGCGGGCAACGAAGCCGTGGAGGGCCGTGCCCCTGTCCCGGACGGGATCGACGGTGGCCGGGTCCCGTCGCCGGCGGCGCAGGTCCTCGTGACCGTGCCGGTGTTCGCGCTGATGGGCCTCACGGACGAACCAGCCACCCTCGACGGGTACGGGCCGATCCCGGCGTCGATGGCCCGCCACCTGGTCGCCGACGGCGCCGGCTCGTTCCACCGCGTCCTGACCGACCCCCGGAACGGGGCACCACTGGAGATCGGCCGCCAAAGCTACCGGATCCCCGCCGCGATGCGCCAATGGCTGAGAATGCGCGACGGCAAATGCCCCTTTCCCGGCTGCTCGAACCAGTCCCTGGACAACGAAGCAGACCACCTCCTGGCCTGGGCCGACGGTGGCACCACCGGCATCAGCAACCTTGGCCAACCGTGCCCTAAGCACCACCGGCTGAAACACACCACCGCCTGGACACCCACCGAAGCCAGCATCGATAAACCACCCGGCTGGACCTCACCCACCGGCCGCCACTACCAAAGCGAACACCAGGACTGGGAACCACCCCAATGGCCACCCCAGATGCTGAATCAGCTTCCTAATCAAGCACTCAGCCCTGCCCTGTCTGGAGAAATCCTGTCAGGAGAAATCGGGCCTGGCG
This sequence comes from Pseudarthrobacter sp. NPDC055928, assembly GCF_042270935.1. NCBI lineage: Bacteria > Bacillati > Actinomycetota > Actinomycetes > Micrococcales > Micrococcaceae > Pseudarthrobacter > Pseudarthrobacter sp. NPDC055928. The sequence continues at coordinate 98,024 of NZ_JBHJZH010000013.1, read as the reverse complement.
AAATCCTGCGGCCTGACGAACTCCCGCCCTCAGACAACCCTGCCTCAGATGTCCCGCACCTCGGCGCCGTCCCCGAATGTCCGCTGCCTGAAGGGCTGTTCCCTGACGGGACGTTACCTGAAGGGCTGTTACCTGACGGGACGTTACCTGACAGAGCCAGGCTCAAAGATCCCATGCCCGTGTGGGGCTCGGCAGTGGTGCCCGCCGAACTAACCAGGCCGATCGAACCGGGCCCAACTAACCGGGCCGGACTAACCTTGCCGAACTAACCGGGCCCGGATTCGGACCCGGAGGAATGCGGCCGGGACGGTGCATCCCGCTACGAGGACAAACCATGAACCCCTAGCTACGGGAAAGCACTTTCCCGCATATGCTGTACGGAAATCCGACCCGCCCGTCCACCTGGAGACTGCCGTGCGCCCCGAATCAACAACCTGTGGCTCAATCAGCCACCCTGAAGCCCCTGACGTCGTCGCCCTCAACCCTGACGCCTTCAAGACCCCTTACCGGGATCCTGTCTGGGACGGCCCCACCGATCCCGTCCTGGTTCCGGACCACCTGACCGGCGATTGGGTACTCTTCTATACCCAGCGCCGGGCCACGCAAACAGGGCTGACTGGCGTCGAATGGGTGCACGGCACCGAAATCGGGATGGCCCGCTCGTCCGACGGTGGACTCACGTGGGCCTATCAGGGCACCGTGGATGGACTCGTCCCGCCGGGAACGGAACGGCCGGCAACCCTGTGGGCGCCCGACGTCGTACGGATCGGCGACCAATGGATCATGTACCTGACAGTCTTGGGCGGCCGACGGACCGACTGGACCGGCAGCGCCGCCATCGTTCAGCTCGCCAGCAACGACCTGGTCACCTGGGAGTACCTAGGTGCTATCGGCTTGGACTCCCCGCGCGTCATCGACGCGGCGGTCGCCCTGTGCGGCGACGGCCGATACCGGCTCTGGTACAAGGACGAAGCCCGGGGATCCAACACCTACAGCGCCGTTAGCAGCACGCCTGCCGATCCGTCGTCGTGGGTTCTTGAGGGGCTGACCATTCCCGGGAGCCCCCACGAAGGACCCAAAGTTTTCAAGCTTGAGGACCAGTTTTGGATGATCGTCGACGAATGGCGTGGGCAGGCGATCTACCGCTCGGAGGACGCCGCTGGCTCCTGGACCCGGCAGGAATACCTTGACGGCCTCATCCTGACCGATCCAGAAACGGCCGACGGCGGTCCAGTAGCGGGCAGGCACGCCGACGTTGTGCCGCTGGAACCGTCAGCTGAAGGCAAGGAGCGCGCGCTGATCGTGTACTTCACGCATCCCCACTGGAACGGCGAGGACATCGACGCCATGACAGCGGACCCCAAGACCCACCTCAGCCACGTCCGCGCTGCCGTTTTGGAGGTCCACGACGGCAACCTGGTCTGCATCAACGTCTGAGGCAGTAACGCCTGAGGCAATAAACGACTAAGGCAATAAACGACTAAGGGCCGAACTGCGGAACTATAAGCCAGCAGCTGCTGACACCGGTCCACTGTTCGGCCCATCGCCGGACTCGCGTTCCGGGCGGTGCCGATGGCACCACCCGGACTGCTGTTAAGGGATAACGCGTGCTAGGGACGCGTCCCCTGCTTATCAGGCCCGCTGGCGATCAGGCCCGCTGCGGCGAGCCGAGTTCCACGGGGTCTTCGTCCGTGAGGTACGCGAGTTCCGAGTGGGCAGCGAGGTCAATGCCGCGCATTTCGTCCTCGGGCTTGATCCGCAGGCCGATGATCCGGTCGAGAATCTTAGCCAGGATCCACGTAATGCCGAACGAGTACACGAGGACCGTAACCGTGGCCAGCGCCTGGACGCCCAGCAGTTCAACGCCGCCGCCGTAGAAGAGTCCGCTCACCCCGTTCGGGGCTGCATCGGTGGCGAACAGGCCGATCAGCAGGGTGCCGATGATGCCGCCCACGAGGTGAACGCCCACGACGTCGAGCGAGTCGTCAAAGCCGAGGCGGAACTTCAGCTCGATGGCCAAGGAGCAGACAGCGCCCGCGATGGCGCCGATGGCAAGTGCGCCAAGCGGGCTGACAGCACCACAGGCCGGCGTGATGGCAACGAGGGCCGAGATCAGGCCGGACGCTGCACCCATGCTGGTGGCCGCGCCGTGGCGGAGCCGCTCGACAAGTGCCCAGGCGAGGAGCCCGGCAGAAGCTGCGACTGCTGTGTTGAGGAAAACCACCGAAGCGGACTGGCCGGCGGAGAGCGCCGAGCCTGCGTTGAAGCCAAACCAGCCAACCCAAAGCAGACCGGCGCCAACGAGCACCAGCGGCCTGCTGTGCGGCTTCGTGTGTTCCATCTTGGGCCAGCCGGAGCTCTTGCCCAGGACCAACGCCAGAGCCAGGGCTGCCGCGCCGGCGTTCATGTGCACCGCGGTGCCACCGGCGAAGTCAATCGCCTTGATCCCGCTCGCGATCCAGCCGCCCGTGACGCTGCCGTCAGCCGAGGAGAAGGCAAAGACCCAGTGCGCGATGGGGAAGTAGACGATGGTTGCCCAGATTCCGGCAAACAGCATCCAGGCGCCGAACTTCATACGTCCGGCTGCCGCTCCCGCAACCAGGGCCGTAGTGACACACGCGAAGAACAGCTGGAACGCGGCAAAGAGGATCACCGGAATAGAGGCTGCCTCGTCGGCGGCGAGCAGCTGTCCCATGCCCGGGAATTCCGTGACGTCCCCGATGAGCCCCAGGCCGCCTACCGAATTTCCGAAGGCCATCGAATACCCGAAGAGCGCCCAGAGCACTGCCACCAGGCTCGCGCCGCCAAAGCACATCATCATCATGTTGAGAATGCGACGAGACCCCACCATGCCCCCGTAAAACAGGGCCAGGGCGGGGATCATCATACAGACCAGCGCAGAGCTGGCCAGAATCCATGCGACATTTCCCGAATCCATGGGAAACCCCTTTCGTGATGCGAAGAGAGAACGGAAATTGCCCGTGAGAGCCGCTCCGAAAGGAGGGACGCGGAGTCAGTACCACGTTCATCGGAGGGCAGCTATTGCCGTCTGGTTCCAACTGTATGGCGGGACTTTCGCCGTGGGTTTCCGGCCGGTTAAATCAACGTTTCAGTCACGGGCACGTGAGTTTCACACGTCTCATGAACGCACTTTGGATCGAACGCGCTGTGGATTCAGGAATGCTGCCGTACTTCGCTGCCGGAAATCGGACGGCAACATGGGCCGGAATACGTGCGGGATCACGGTCCGAAACACGGGCGGATTACTTGGCAGAAATGGCCAGGAACTTGATGGGCAGCTCAAGCAGTTCCAACGGCCCATGAGGGCCCTCGCCGTCCAGCAGGAGTGAGTCGCCGGCTTCCATCGTGTACTCGTAGGCGCCGTGCCCGTAAACCATCTTTCCGGCCAACATGTAGATGAATTCCGTGCCCGGGTGCTGGAACAGCGGAAACACGTCGGATGCATCGGTGAGGGTGACCAGCGTCGGTTCGAGCGCGTCCGTCCGCCCCTTGAGAGCGCCCAGGACCCGATACTCATGGCCATGCTGGGTGCCGCTGCGAACAGTCAGGCTGCCCTGGCCGTTCTTGGTGAAGGTGGCGTCGCGGTCGGTGTCCGCCCCGCGGAACAGCGCCGTAACGGGAATTTTGAGGCCGTCCGCCAGCCGCTGGAGCGTAGTCAGCGAACACGACGTGGTTGCCGTTTCAATCCTGGAGATCATCGCCTTGGACAGACCAGTCCGGGCAGCGAGCTCGGCCGCGGACAGGCTGTTGGCGGTGCGGTAGTGCCGTACTTGCGTGGCGATGACCTGTTCGAGCTTGCCTGAAACGGCGCCAGGATCAGCTGGAGCGCCCGGGTCTACGACGGCGGCCGTACTGCCGGCAGCGGCACCGCCGGCGGTCTGTGCGGCGTCTGTTCCCTCCGGGGCGTGATTGGTCATAGGAGCCATCATAGGTGGCGGCGCCGTAGCCAAAGTCCTGCTCCGGGCCTACTGTTTTTAGGGGGCATGGAAGTGAAGGGAAGACCAATGCGGACCGTGACCTACGGTGCGGCGTGCAGCCTCGATGGCTTCATCGCCGGCAGCGACGGTGCTATCGACTGGCTGCACTTCAGCTCAGACGTCGAAAAGGTAATGGGCCAGTACTGGTCCACGGTGGATACCGTCCTGATGGGCCGAAAGACCTGGGAGTTCTCGGCCGGCCAGGATTTTAGCGCCGAGGACACCAAGGGCAACGAGGCCACCCCGGACCTGAGCGGCACCCCACCCATGACCACGTACCTTTTCTCCCGCACGTTGACAGACGCGCCGGAAGGGGTGGAGCTCGTCTCTTCCGACGCCGGCGGCTTCGTCAACCGGCTCAAAGAGCAGCCCGGCAAGGGCATCTGCCTGATGGGCGGCGGTGACCTCGCCAGCTCGCTCTTCGAAGCTGGCGCAATCGACGAGGTCAGCCTCAATGTCCATCCGGTGCTGCTGGGCTCCGGTGTCCCCTTCTTCAAGCCCCAGGCACGCCGCATTGCCCTTGAGCTGACAGAATCGCGCACCATCGACGGCGGCTGCGTGCTGATGACGTACCGCGTCAGGCACTAAGGGCGGGCAGGACAACCACTATCCGACGGCGCGTGCTTCCCCCAGCAACCCGGCCAGCGAGTCCGCGAGCGCCATGGCACCGGCCTCGGCGTCCCAGTCCTGCACCAGCTCATCAGGGGAGTGCGATACCCCTGTGGGGTTGCGGATGAACAGCATGGCGGTGGGAATCTGCGAGCTAAGGACGCCGGCGTCGTGCCCTGCTCCAGTGTCCAGGACGGGCGCGGCCGGCAGAAGCTCCTTCAGCCGGTCCCGCAGCGATGTATCGAAATGCGCCGTGGGGCTCAGTGACTCCACGGTGAGGCTGGCGGTGCAGCCTTCCTCGGCGGCCATCACCTGGGCGTTGAGTCCGATGGCTTCCACGAGGGCCGCGGTGATGGAGTCGTCCGGATGCCTGACGTCGATCCACAGGTCCACACGCGAGGCGATGACGTTGGTTCCGCCCGGGACGGGCTGGATCCGCCCCACGGTGGCCCGCGCGTCACGGTACTTCCGGGCGGTGTCGCGGATGCCCACGATGACTTTCGCGGCGGCAATCATGGGGTCCTTCCGGTCTTTCATGAGGGTGGTGCCCGCGTGGTTGCCCTCACCGGTGACCGTCAGCTTCCACCGCCCGTGGCCAAGGATCGATGAACCGATCGCCACAGGCTGGTTCAGGTCGATCAGGCCCCTCCCCTGTTCAACGTGCAGCTCCACAAACACGCCCAGCTGCTGAAGGGTCTTGTAGTCGGCACCGATGAGCCGCGGGTCCTGCCCGTTGGCGGCGGCGACGTCGGCATACGTGTTCCCGTCCGGGTCTTTCAGACGGCGGGCCTTGTCCGGATCCAGTTCGCCGGTCAGCAACCGCGACCCCAGGCAGGCCACGCCAAAGCGTGATCCTTCCTCTTCGGGGAACACGGCAATGGCAAGCGGGCGTCGGGGCCGCAGTCCGCGCGCCTTGAGAAGGTCGACGGCGACCAGCGCCGAGGCGACCCCCAGCGGTCCGTCGTACTCACCGCCGCCCGGGACAGAGTCGAGGTGGCTTCCGGTGACCACGGCGTTTCGCCGAGTGCCGGCGGCGGTGTCCCACCACGCCCAGATGATGCCGTTGTGGTCCGTGTGGACGTCCAGCCCGCGGCGCCCGGCCTCGGCAATGAACCAGCTCCGCAGCTCAGTCTCGGCGTTGGAGAACACCGGCCGGGAGTAGCCTCCGCGGGCCCTGTCGCGGCCGACGTCGGCGATATCCCTGAGCAGGCCGCTCACCGTTGCGGCGGACGGCTCTGCCGTGACAGAAGTTGCAGCGGCTGGCCGCGGCAGTGCCTGGGATGGCAGTGCCATCGCTGAGGGGGTGAAAGAAGAGATGGGGGCAGTCACGGGGGTCCGTTTCTCGAGTTGAGTGCTGGGGTGGGATCAGCGGGAGCTGACCGCCGCCGTCGCCGTCCGGAAGCGCAGCGGCACGTTCGCGTCACCGGTGGCAAGGTCAGCCGCCCATTGGCCGACTAATGGCGCAAACTTAGCCCCGTGCCCGGAGCACGGCGAGAGGATGGTGACGTTGTTGACGCGGTCGACGATGAAGTCCTCGTTGGGCGTATTCGTGAACAGGCAGGTGGTTTCTGCGTACGGCTCCGGAACCAGGCCGGGCAGGAAGCGGCGGACGTAGTCGACCACGCGACCGCGGTTGGCGGGGTCCACTTCACCGGTCTGATCGGCTGCGCTGGGGAGGAGCCGTCCCCCGTTGTATTCGGCGACCTTCTGGCCGGCAAAGCCTGCGTCCCGGCCGCCGGGAAGGCCATAAACCTGGATATCCGCCCTCTTGTGGATGAACGTGGGCCAGGAAGTGCCGACGTCGGCAACAGAGCCGGGTCCGCCGTCGTGATCCCTGTAGCGGAAGTGGAATGCCTGCTCCTGCCGCACGGTGATTTGGGGAAGCCCGGCCAGGAAGCCTGAGGGAAGCGACAACTCCCCCAGCAGCCCGGGCAGCCACCCGCCCGCGCTGATCACCACGTTTCCGGCGTCGAACGTTTCTCCCGTTGCCGAACGTAGCCGGTAGCCGGCAGCGGTCCTGTCTAGCCCTTGCAGCGGCCATCCCGTCAGCAGCCGGGCGCCGTGCCTGACCGCCTGCTCCACCATGGCGTTGACGGCGGTCTCGGCGTCGATCACTCCCGCAGCCGGGTGCCAGAGCACCTCGGTGTCGAAGGCGATCTGCGGCCAACGGCCCATGGCTTCCTCCGCACTCAGCAGCTCGTGCTCAATTCCTGCCTGCGCCAACACTCCGGCGAGCAGCCGCGGATTGCGTTCGGAACCGAAGTCGGCAGCCCCGGAGGGAGTGATCAGTTGCGAGCCGCTGTCCACGGCAAGGCCGTCCCACAGCGCCTTGGCTTCCTGCACCGCCCGGGTATAGAAGGGGTCCGGGTAGGCGTAACGGAAGATCCGGGCGGACCCGTGCGAACTGGCGTCGTGGCTTGCCGGGACGTTGCGTTCCAGGATGGTGACCTGGTGCCCGCGGGCCGCGAGCTGCCAGGCGGTAGCGGCGCCGGCCAGGCCGGCGCCCACCACTACATAGTCAGAAGAATCAGGCATGGAGCATCCCTAACCCGCGCCGGGGATCCAGCTGGTGCCGGCCAGCGGGACGCGGGCCATGGCCGAGGCCTCGATGGTCAGCGCCACGAGGTCCTCGGGTTCGAGGTTGTGCAGGTGCGACTTTCCGCAGGCCCGGGCGATGGTCTGGGCCTCCATGGTGAGGACGCGCAGATAGTTGGCCAGCCGCTTGCCCGCAGCCACCGGGTCCAGCCGGGAGGCGAGTTCCGGGTCCTGGGTGGTGATGCCGGCGGGGTCTCGGCCGTCCTGGAAGTCGTCGTAGAAGCCGGCGGCGGAACCGATGGCGGCATACTCGGCGGCATAGCGGGGATCGTTGTCGCCCAAGGCGATCAGCGCCGCGGTGCCGATCGCCACGGCGTCCGCACCCAGTGCCATGGCCTTTGCGACGTCGGCCCCGGTCCGGATGCCGCCGGACACGATCAACTGGACTTTACGGTGGACGCCGAGTTCCTGGAGTGCCTGGACGGCCTGCGGGATGGCGGCGAGGGTGGGGATGCCCACGTTTTCGATGAACACCTGCTGCGTTGCGGCGGTACCGCCCTGCATGCCGTCCACCACCACAACGTCGGCGCCGGACTTTACCGCGAGCGCGGTGTCGTAGTAGGGCCGGGACGCGCCGATTTTGACGTAGATGGGCGTCTTCCAGTCTGTGATTTCACGCAACTCGCCGATCTTGATCTCGAGGTCGTCCGGGCCGGTCCAATCCGGGTGCCGACTGGCCGAGCGCTGGTCGATGCCCACCGGAAGGGTGCGCATGCCGGCCACGCGTTCGGTGATTTTCTGGCCCAGGAGCATGCCGCCGCCGCCAGGCTTGGCGCCCTGGCCCAGGACGATTTCGATCGCATCAGCCTTGCGGAGGTCATCGGGATTCATGCCGTAGCGGGACGGGAGGTATTGGTACACAAGGTGCTTGGACTGGCCGCGCTCCTCAGGGGTCATGCCGCCGTCGCCCGTGGTGGTGGAAGTGCCCACCTCCGAAGCGCCGCGGCCCAGTGCCTCTTTGGCGTTGGCGGACAGGGCACCGAAGCTCATCCCGGCGATGGTCACCGGGGTCTGCAGGTGCAGCGGCCTGGACGCGTGCCGGTCGCCGAGGACGACGTCGGTATCGCACTTTTCGCGGTAGCCCTCCAGCGGGTAGCGGGACATGGAGGCGCCGAGGAAGAGCAGGTCATCGAAGTGCGGGACCTTGCGCTTGGCGCCCCAGCCGCGGATGTCGTAGACGCCGGTGGCCGCGGCACGCTGGATGTCCGCGATCGTGGCCCGGTCGAAAGTGGCTGATTCGCGGAGGCCGAGTTCAGCGATGTTTTGGGTGGGAGCGTTCTGCGTGTGGATCGGCTCGGAGGTGATGGTCATGGTGGGCTCCTAGTACGACGTCGAGTTGTCGACGTGGAAGTGGTAGAGGTTCCGGGCTGAGCCGTAGCGCTTGAAGTCGGCCGGGTTGTCGGTGCGACCGGCTGCGGCCAGCAGTTCGCCGAGTTCGGCCAGGTGCTCCTCTCGCAGGGGCTTCTCGATGCAGTCCGCGCCGAGCGATGCCACGGTGCCCTTGACGTAGATCCGGGCCTCATAGATGGAGTCGCCCAGGGCATCGCCGGCGTCGCCGCACACCACGAGGCGCCCGGCCTGGGCCATAAACGCGGACATGTGGCCGATGTTGCCGCCCACCACGATGTCCACGCCCTTCATCGAGATTCCGCAGCGTGCGCCCGCGTTCCCGTCGATGACCACCAAACCGCCATGGCCGGTGGCTGCCGCTGACTGGGACGCGTCGCCCTTCACATGGACCCTGCCGGACATGATGTTCTCGGCCAGTCCCACGCCGGCGTTGCCGTTGATGGTCACCTCGCCTTTTTGGTGCATCCCGGCGGCGTAGTAGCCGGCGTGCCCTTCGATGGTCACCGTCACGTCCGCATCGATGCCGACGGCGAGGCTGTGCTTGCCACCGGGGCTGGTGACGGTCCAGGACTGCCCTTCAACAGCGTTGTGCAGGGCCTGGTTGAGTTCCCGTACCGGGCTGCCGGTGAGATCGACACTGAAAGAGTCCAGGACTGCGTTCGTGCTGACGGCTGCTTCGATGCTGGCTTCGGGGGCTGTCAGAGTGTCCATGTGTAGACCTTTCCGGGTTCCGGTTCAAAGATGCGGGCGCTTTCGATGCCGGGCAGGCTTGCCAGGGCACGGTATTCGGAGGCCATAGCTACGTAGTCGTCCGTTTCGGCGATGATGGCGGGCTTGCAGGCGATGGGGTCCCGGACTATGGCCATGCTGTCAGCGGTGGTGACCACCAGGGTGTAGAAACCGTCGAAGACCTTGCCCAGGTTCACCAGCGCTTCTTCGAGGGTGTCGCCCTGCTGCAGGCGGGAGGCGACATAGCGGGCGCCCACCTCGGTGTCGTTGTCGGAGTCGAACACCACACCTTCGCGCAAGAGGCCCCGGCGGATGGTGGCGTGGTTGGAGAAGGAGCCGTTGTGCACCAGGCAGAGGTCGTCGGCCACGGAGAAGGGGTGTGATCCCCCGGCCGTCACCGCGGACTCGGTGGCCATTCGGGTGTGGGACAGTCCTTGGCTTCCGGGCATGGCTTCCAGTCCGTGCTCGGCGGCGATATCCATGGGGTGGCCAACGCTCTTCATCACGGCAACGTGCTCGCCGCGGCCGATGATGGTTGCCTCCGGGAGGGTTTCTCTGACTGCCTTCACCAGCAGGTCGGTCCCGACGGCGGCGCTCACGAGGGTGGTGTCGCCCACGACGCGGACAGAGGCGGCCGCGTCGGGCGGGAGCATTCCGTCCAAGGCAAGCTGGATCTCCGCGACGGGCAGGCCCTGGTCCTTGCCGAGGAGGCTCAGGGTTGAGGCCCCTTCCGAGACCAGGCCGGGGGTGTTGTAAACGGCCAGGCCGGCGGAGTCCGGGCCGCGGTCCACGATCTGGCACATCATGGAGGACAGGAGGCTGCCCATCCGGGGGCGCAGCAAGGGGTTGCGCAGCTGCAGCGCGGCAATTCCACACATGGTGTGTCCTTTACTTACTAGGGTTTCTCAGATCGAACGCGGTCAGATGGAGGTCAAATACGTGCGGATTTCCCAGTCGCTGACCTGGTTGTGCCAGGTGAGGAATTCCTCTTCCTTGGCATCCGCGTAGTACTTTCCGATCTCGGCGTCGCCGCTGAGGCTGGCGAGGATCACCGGGTCGCGGCGCAGGGCTTCCACGGCGTGGAGCAGCGTGGCCGGCAGCAAGTGGGCATCGGGCTTGGACTCTCCGGGACCGGACGGCATGCCCGGATCGGCAGCCTTTTCCACTCCGTCCAGGCCTGCCGAGATCGCAGTGGCGATGGCGAGGTAGGGGTTGGCCGAGCCGTCGCCCGAGCGCAGTTCGATCCGCTTGTTGTCCGGGACGCGGATCATGTGGGTGCGGTCGTTACCGCCGAACGAGGCCTTCCGCGGCGACCAGGTGGCACCGGATGAACTGGTGGTGGCACCCGAGCGCTTGTACGAATTCACCGTCGGCGCCAGGAAGGCCTGCAGTGCAGGCGCATGTTCCAGGATGCCGGCGATGAATGAGTAGGCGAGCGCTGACAGCCCAAGGCCGCGGCCGCCGTCGTCCGTTTGACCGTCATTGCCGGGGAACAGCGCCTCGACGCCGGACCACAGGGACAGGTGGAAGTGCAGGCCCGTTCCGGTCCGGTCAGTGAACGGCTTGGGCATAAACGTGGCCGTCATCCCGCCCTGTTCCGCCAGGATATTGAGGATGTAGCGGAGGCTGACTACCCGGTCCGCGGTGGTGAGCGCATCCGCGTAGTTGAAGTTCTGCTCGAACTGGCCCGCTGCGTCCTCGTGGTCGTTGGCGTAGTTGCCCCAGCCCAGCGAGTTCATCGCCTCGGAGATGGAGGTGAGGTGGTCATACATCCGTGTGACGCCGCGGGCGTCGTAGCAGGGGCGGGGGGAATCGTCGCGCGCGTCCGCGGTACTCAGCGTCCCGTCGTCGTTCTTGTGGACCAGGAAGTACTCCACCTCGGCGCCAATTTTTGCCTGCATGCCCTGCCCGGCCAGGCGGGCGAGGGTGTTCTTCAGGATGACCCGCGGCGCGTACGGCCAAGGCTGGCCGTTGACGTGCGGATCGCAGTGGACGATGGCCAGGCCCTCCTTGATGAAGGGGACCGGGGTGAAGGAAGCAAGGTCCGGGACGGCGATAAGGTCCGCGTCCTGCGGTTTCTGGCCGATGAGCCCTGCCGCGTAGCCGGCGAAGCCCATGGCCCCGGATTCCAGTTCGTCGGCCGCTTCCACGGGAACCAGCTTGGCGCAGGGCTTGCCGGTCATGTCCACGAAGGTGGCAAGGATGAAGCGGACATCGTGCGCGCGGGCGATGTCCGCCAGGGAAATTCTGTCAGTAAGGGGCGAAGCGGATACAGCAGGGGTTGCGACACTTGTCATCGAAACATTCCTGTCCGGTTGGTGTTAGCTACTAGTAAACCTTGTTGAATCACAGTAGCCAAACCGGCATTACAGGCGTCGGACGGGAATGTTAAAAGCACGTTTCGCCCAGGACCGCTTACTCAGACCCGTCTCCGGCCGCGCCCTCCCAACTAAGTAGCAGCAGATGTCGTTATGAGCGCAAAACGACATCTGCTGCTACCTACATGGGTGGGGGACGGATCTTAGGCGGGCGACCAGGGTTGCGGCAAGCAAGGCCGTCGTAAGTTCCAGGGCTATGACCAGCAAGAGTCCGCCGGCGCTGCTGACGCCCGCAACGTTCGACGCCGTAATGTTCGACGGCGGCACTCCAGCATGCGCGTGACCTGCGGTTCCGCTGCCCACCAGCAGCAGTCCATGGACAGCACCCATGGATCCGGCACACACCATGACCCTGCGCAGCGCAGCCACCCGACCGTGCCGCCAGATATGCAGGGCGCACGGCAGGCAGACAGTTGCTAGCGCCAGCATGAGCATGCTCAACCATGGTCCGTGCTGGTTTTGGACGGCAAGCCAAACGTGCGCGGCGCTGGAGCCTGCCACCACCGCGGCGCAGAACCGTGAATGCAGGACGGGCCCGCGACTGCGGGCCCGTCCTGTAAAGGTCATCGGGTTTACCTAGCCGTGGCAGCTGGCAGAGCTGGTGCCGGAACCGGCACCAGCGTCACTGTGGCAGCTGCCGGCCGTGCCTGATCCGGCGGTGCTGGCGGGAACGTCCAGGACGGGGCTGCGGTCGAAGAAGCCTTCGGGCCGCAGCTTGAAGCCGGCCGTGTCCACCGGCATGATCGGCCAGTCCTCCACGCGCGGGAAATGCGTGAGCCCGAAGGTGTGCCAGACGACAATGTCCTGGCCGTCGATCTCGCGGTCCTGGGCGACGTACGCCGGAAGCCCGGCGCCGCCGGGGTGCTGGTTGACGAAGTCGCCCGTGGGGTAGCGCTCGTCGTCGGCGTAGCGGGTGACCCAGAGGTCCTTGGTGGCAAAGGCGGCGCGCCGTGAAATGGACGAATCCGGATCTGCCAGCAGCGTGGGCTGGTTCTGGGAGTGGAGCTTGTAGCCCACGGGTTCGCCGAGCCGGTTGCGGGATTCCGGGTTGGAAATGATCCAGGTCCGGCCAGCCCGGGCATCGGCCTCACGGACCGCTTCCGATTCGCGGGTGAGCAGCGTCCGCTTGCGGGAGAAGGCGTTGCCCCGCTCGTTCCCCTCCCCCAGGGGCTGGCGGACCACGTCTTCTTCTTCCACGCGGTTGGTGAAGCCGTCAATGGCCATGTCCAGCCGCGCACTGAAAAGATGCTGATGGAAGGGCGCACCCAAGCCCGGGGCCAGTTGGGAAATGTTGTCCGAGCCGCCCTCGGGGAACGCGCTGGTGAAGACGACGCCGGTGGCCTTGGCTTCGAATTCGATGGTGCCGTCCAGGTACAGGTACCAGTAGAAGCCGTAATCGTAGTTGCCGATGGTGGTGAAGAACGAGATCACGAGGCGGCGGTTGCGCCGGGTGTAGTTGATCCCGGTCCAGAGATCGCTGTGCTTGGCCAGGATGCCCCAGTCCTCCTCGTGCATGCAGATGCCATTGCGGATCTCACGCGGGTTGCCGAAGGAGTCGGAAATGACGGGGCTGAGGTAGGTGATGTCGCCGAGGCAGTCGCAGCCGAGCTCCAGGGAGTTGGCGTACTGGCCGACTAGGTATTCGCCGGTGTCGAAGTAGTTCTGCCAGGACCGGATCGGCGACGGATCGCCATACGGAACCACCATCTCGGCAATAGAGGCCCGGTTGATGATGGGCCTCAGCCGGTCGCCGTCCTGGAACGCGATATTGTGCAGCACTACGCCTTCGCGGACGTCGAAGCCGACGTCGAGGCTCCACTTTTCCCATTCCACATGGTTGCCGCCGGTGACTGTGAAACTGGGACCCTCGGGCTGGGTGACGCTGATGGGTTTTTGGGTAGTGCGGAGCGGGCCGGTCAGTTCGGGATCCGTGTAGTTGCCGTGCTCTGTCGGCACCGGCATGGCCCCGAGATCCAGCACCCGGGTGACCTCCTTGTTGACCACGTCAACATACGCCACGAGCCCATCCACGGGGTGCGCCCAGGCACTGTCCTCTGGGAAGTCCTGGACAAACGCCAGGCCACGAAGGATGCGGCGGCCCTTCTCCTCCGGGTACTCGAAGACACCGGCCGACAGCGGGGCAACCCGGACTTTGCTGACGTCGAGCCCCCGCTCTGAGAGAGCCTTCAACCAGCGGTCGTCTGTTGCCAGTAGCGCCTCCACCACTTCGAATTCCTCTTCAAGGACGGGAAGCTCGCCGGTGACGGCAGTGTCCAGTTCGACGGCGGACACCACTTCCTGCCGGGTCACGGAGACCACCGCATCCGTCGGCGCACCGCCGGTGATGTCGTGGATGAAGATCCGGAACCTGCGGTCCTCGGTGGGGCTCCCGACGGCGGCGGTACTGGCGGCGGCAGCACCGCCGTCGTGCGTCCCCGCGTTGCGGTTCGCGACGGCGGTAGTCCCCCGGGCGGGATCCAGCAGGCCCAGGTAGGCGATACGCTTCTCCGGACCCAGGTGGCCGGCAGCCCGCAGGATGGCTTGGACATCGGTGATTTCGCCGTCCGATGCCAGGCGGTACGGGGTAGCTGTGTCAGCTGTTGCAAGTGTCATGGGTGACCTTTGTCCGGGACCGTGGCTGGTCGGAATTTTTATTTTCTATAGTTGTAGAGAATAAGCGTCCGTAAGATGGCTCACAAGAGTCTGAGCGAAATATTTCCGGGGAGCGGCAGCCGTGCCAAAGATTGTTGACCATGACGAGCGCCGGCTGGAACTGGTGGATGCCACGTGGCGGATCATCGCCCGGCTGGGCATTGAAGGCGCCACCATGCGGGAGATCGCCCTGGAGGCAGGCTTCGCCAACGGGGCACTCAAACCGTATTTCCCTACGAAGGACACCCTCCTGGAGTTCGCGTTCGGGCACGTCTTCAACAGGACCAACCAGCGCATCGCCGAAGTGACCGAAGGCAGAACCGGACTCCCGGCACTGCGGGCATTCTGCCTGGAGGTGCTCCCGCTGGACGACGAGCGGGTCAATGAAGCGCGGATCGTCATCCCGTTCTGGCAGAAGGCGATCAACGATCCGCAGAAAGCCGAGATCCACCGGCAGTCCATGGAGGAGTGGCTTGCAGCCATCCGGCAGTACCTCGCGGAGGCGCGTGATGCGGGGGACGTCCGCTCCGCCGTCGACGACGCCACGCTGGCGAGCCAGCTCCTGAACATGCTGCTGGGCGCCCAGATCGGGGCAGCTCTGGCCACCACCCCCGGCGCCGATCCGGGGCTCGCCGATCAGCTTGAGGGCTATCTGGCCCTGCTGGCCGGATAGCTGAGCCCAGCCAAAATCCGCCCATCCCAAATCCAGCCCGCCCGGCACAACCCGGACCCCAGCCAGGAGAGCTCTGCCATGACCATTCCCCCTGAGATCGACACACCAGACATCATGATCGACATCGACATCCTCGAGAGGAACATCGGCCGGATGGCAGCGGCTGTCCGGGAGAAGGGCCTCGCCCTCCGCCCCCACGCCAAGACGCATAAGATCATCGAGATCGCCGCCCGCCAGTTGGACGCCGGAGCAGCAGGCCTGACGGTGGCAACCATCGGCGAAGCGGAAGTGTTCGCCGCGGCAGGGGTCGGCGACATTTTCATCGCCTACCCCCTCTGGATCTCGCCACAAAAGGCCGACCGGCTCCGGCGCCTGGCGTCAACGGCAACCATCGCCGTGGGAGTGGACTCCGCGGCGGGGGCAACCATGCTGGGAGCCGGCCTCGGCGAAGCGGCCGGGAGCGTCAGCGTGTTGGTGGAAATCGACAGCGGCCACCATCGCAGCGGCGTCAGTCCGGAGGCCGCTGCCCCGGTTGCAGAAGCCGCATCGCGGGCCGGGCTGCAGGTTGCGGGGGTTTTCACGTTCCCGGGCCACAGCTATGCCCCCGGGATGCCGGCGGAGGCAGCCGTGCAGGAACAAGAGGCGCTGCGCTTGGCCGCGGCATCCCTGGCGGCGGCGGGCTTCGAAGCGACTCGCCGCAGTGGAGGTTCCACCCCTACGGCGCTCCTGACCGAGGGATCCGCGGCAACCGAAGTGCGCCCCGGCGTCTACGTCTTCGGCGACGCGCAGCAACTGGAACTCGGACGCTGCGCCGTGGAGGATATTGCGCTGACGGTCGCAGCCACCGTGGTGAGCCACCATGTGACTGCCCCGGACGCCCCCGCGCGTTTCATCATCGACGCCGGCACCAAGATCCTGGGGAGCGACCGGCCGGCCTGGGCCACCGGCTTCGGCCGCCTGATCGACCATCCGGATGCCCGGATCACCGCCCTTTCGGAGCACCATGCCACGGTTGAGTGGCCCGAAAGCGGGACCCGCCCGCCCCTCGGTGAGCGGCTGCGCATTGTCCCCAACCACGTCTGCCTGGCGATCAATCTGGTGGACGACGTCGCGGTGACCAGCAACGGCGTCCTGATTGACCGCTGGACCGTCGCTGCAAGAGGCAAGAACAACTAGACAGTCACTGGACGCCGGCGCCCCATAAAAGGAAATCTTTTTTCGCCCACTGTTGAAAAAAGATCGTCTCCGGCGTTAACCTGATGGGACTGTGTTCCAGGACACAGCCATCGGGGAACCCACGTTTGCGGCCATCCGTCGTCAGGAACATCCATGCCAGCAGCAGTCCAGCCCGCCAGCCAGAACCTCACGTCCAGCGTTGCGGAGACGTTCGACCACTGGAAACACCTCGTGGCAGAGTCCTTCGTGCCGCTCGCGGCCCGGACAGCAGACGTTGACGGGTTCCGCGGGCAGATGCGCGCCCGTGTGCTGGACCGGATGTCCGTCGTCGAAGTCTCGGCAACCTCCCACGAGGTCCACCGCACGCCTGCCCTGATTGCGCAGGCCGGCGAACGCTACTTCAAGCTCAACCTCCAGTTGGAGGGCACGGGACTGCTGATCCAGGACAACCGCGAAGCCCTGCTCCGCCCAGGCGACCTGGCCATCTACGACACCAACCGCCCGTACACCCTCGCCTTCGAGGACGAGGCGCGGATGATGGTGGTGATGTTCCCGTGCGATGCCCTCTCGCTGCCCACGGATTACGTGGGCCAGCTCGCGGCAGTCCGGATGGCCGGCAGTACCGGACTGAGCGGGATCGTGGGGCAGTTCATCCGGCAGCTGTCGGAGAACCTTGAGGTCCTGAGCGGTCCCAGCGGCTCGCGGCTGGCCACGAACGCCCTGGACCTCGTGTCCACCATGCTGCACGCCGAAATGGATATCGCGCCGGACCGGATGAAGCCGCAGGCGCTCCTGGCCGTGTCGGTACGCGAATACATCGAGGCCAACCTGTCGGATCCCCAGCTGTCCCCGGCGAGCATTGCCGCGGCACATTTCATCTCCACGCGGCACCTGCACAATGTCTTCCATGAGTCGGGGACCACTGTGGCCAGCTGGATCAGGAGCCAAAGGCTGGACGGCACGCGCCGCGAACTGCGGGATCCGCTGCATGCCGGGAAGTCCGTGGGCACTGTTGCTGCCCGCTGGGGGTTCCTCGACGCAGCGCATTTCAGCCGCATTTTCCGCGATGCCTTCGGCGTTTCCCCCAGCGACTGGCGCCGCGGCGCCTGAACAGAGTGCCTGAACAGAGTGCCTGAACAGCACGCGGAGGCCCGGCGCGGATTGATTCCGCGCCGGGCCTTTGCGCTCCCCCGTCCTCGCCGGAGGCTGCTGCTGATGTGAGGCGGCGCCTCAAACGACCCGGTGCCCGAGGGCGGCAGCACCGCGGCGGCGCTCAACGCGGGCTTCCACCAGCACACCGGCCGCGAACACCACCGGAACCGCCACCAGCAGGGCAACAGCGGTTTCTGCGCTCCCGCCGATCAGCGACGTGAAGTTGCTGAGCACGAGGTACAGGACCCACGCCAGCAACACGGACGCCAGCAGCGGCGCCAGGAGTGTCTGCCAAAGCTGCCCGTCGACCCGTTCGCGGCGGAAGAAGCCGACGACGGCGATGGAGCAGAGCATGTAGAGCACCAGGAGTGCCGCGACGGCCAGCCCGCTGAACCACGAGAACAGGGTCAGGACCGGGTCCAGCGCCAGCAGCGCGAAGGGCGCCACGAGTACGACGGCGGTGGTGGTCTGGATCCACGCGGCCGCGGCGGGTGCGCGGTGCCGGTTGGTCCGGGCAACGATCGCGGGCAGCGAACCGCGGAGCGCCAGCGAATGAAGGTAGCGGTTGATGCCATTGTGGAAAGCGATGATCCCGGCCAGCAGGGACGTGACCAGCAGGATGCCCGTGGTGATTCCTGCCCAGGGGCCGAACAACTCCACCATGGGCGTGAGCACAAAGGCGGTGGAGTCGCCGGATTCCAGGGCAGCGCCGGCGGCGTCGACCACCTGCGACGGACCGTAGTAGCTGACCAGCATCCAGGAGATGAAGGAGAAGAAGACGGCAATAACGCCGACGGACAGGTACGTTGCCCGGGCCACCGTCTTGTGGGCGTCCTTAGCCTCGGCGGAATAGATGGCCGTGGACTCGAAGCCGAACATTGATGCCACTGCGAACATAATGGCCACCCCTGGAGCGCCGGAGGCGATGGCCTCGGGCGAGAAGGAGGCTGCCAGGCTGAGGCCTTCGGGACCGCCGCCGCGGAACAGGACGGTGAAGCCGAACATCAGCAGGACTGCCACTTCCAGCCCCACCAGGAGGGCCAGGACCCGGGCGCCAAGTTCGATGTTCAGGGAACCAAGCACCTGGACACCGGCCATCGTCACGAGGGCCAGGAGCCACCAGGGAATACCGACACCCACAGACGCCAGGAGGCCGGAGAAGGCGGCGCCGTAGAGTCCGTACATGGCGGCCTGCACCGTGCTGTACGCCAGCAGCGCCAGCCATGCAGCACCGGCACCGACCTTGCGCCCGAAGGCTGCGGTGACGTAGGCGTAGAAGGCGCCGTTCGCCTGGATTTTGCGGCTCATCGCCACGAAACCGACCGCGAAAACCACAATCACGATGCCGACAATCAGGTAGGCACCCGGGGCACCGGCGCCATTGCCGAGTGCGGCCGCGAGCGGCGAAGCGCCGACGATCCCGGTGAGGGGCGCCTGGGCGGAGAGGACAAAGAACAGGATGCCCATGACGCCGATGCTGCCGGCGCGGAGGGCGGTTGAGTGCTCCGTGCGCGGAGCGGCTTCAGTGGTCCGGGACTCGGAATTCGAAATACTCATTGGATCCTTCTTAACGGTCATGAGCTCTGGGGAAGGGACGCTGCGCGAGGGGGCAGGCGCCGATGAATCCAGCATCGCAGCGGAGCCGGCCTGCGCCTTGTCCTGTAGCGATCAGTTGTTGTGCGTGAGTGCAGTGACGCCCAGGGCTACACGGGCCGGGGTTCACGATCCCGCAGGATTGCGGCGGCGGTGAGGGCCGCCTCCATGCCGCTCTCAATGGCGCCGTCGATGAATCCGCCCCACCCGTTGGCGATGTCTGATCCGGCGAAGAGGACAGCGCCGTGGGCCTCCTGCATGGCGTGCAGATGCCGGGACAGAAATCCGGTGGCGTGCATGGGCCAGGTTTCACCGGACAGCGGATCGTCCACCCAGTTGTGGCCGGCCACGCCTACCACTTCAGCATCCGGGACAAGTCGCCGAAGCTGTTCCTGGACGGCAGCCGGGTCTTCCGAGTCGATGTTTGCGGCGTCCGGACCGAATCCCACCACGATGGTGTCGCCGTCGATACCGTATTCAGCCTGGAAGAAATTCAGGGGCCAGTCGGCGCCGCCAAGGGCAACAAACGGCGGGTGGTTTCCCTTCAGCCTGATCCAGACCTTGGCCCCCTTGGACACCTGGCCGAGGCTGAGTCCTTCGTTCTTGGCTGCGGACAGGGGCGGCTCGAAGCTCACCGCGTGCATCGCGTGCAGGGGCACGGTGACTATTGCCGTCCCCGCGCTGACGCTCCGCCCGTCGGTGCTGTAGACGCTCACGGAGGTGCCGACGTCGTGGATGCGGTCCACCGTGAAACCATGTTCGACGCCGGCACCTGAGTCCGCGAGGATCGCCGCGGCCAGCGCTGCGGTGCCGCCCACGACTTTGTAGGTGGCGCAGGCCTCGAAGTTCACGGCCCAGTCGCCATTGGTCAGGGCAACCCAGCGGAGGGCCTGGGTCAGCGCCGCGTTTTCCAGCGGACCGTTGAAGTTCAGGGCCCAAAAGGATTCCAGGAGGTCGCGCTGCGTACCGGCGGGGAACTGCTCCCGGATGCGGTCCTGGACGGACACGTGGTCGATGGCTTTGAAGTCGTCGCGGGACAGTGGGCGGAAAGGCTCCGGGAAATACTTCCGGGAGTCCTGGACAAACTCCCCGTTCATTCCGCCGATGAGCCCGAGCAACTCGTCCGGGCTGCCCTCGTGGCGGCGGCCGCCTGCCCACCAGATCGCGCGCTCCGGCTCGGGGCTGGGCGTCGTGTCCAGGCCGTAGCGCTTCAGTTCGGCCCAGACGTAGGGCTGGGTCCAGTGCACCCAGGTGCCGCCGATTTCCAGGTCGCGCCCCAGCCGGCGGTCCAGCCATGTCCGTCCCCCAATGCGGTCGCGGGCCTCCACGATACGGACGGACAGGCCCTGCCTCCTGAGCTCGCGTGCTGCTGTGAGACCCGCGAAGCCGGCCCCGACCACCACAACGTCGTGCAGTTCGTTGTCCATTGCCGGCCCCTTAGGAGTAGACAAAGAATTCGACGGTGGGCGCCATCACTTCCCACCTTGTCCGGGCGCCCTTGTTGAAGGAGGCTGCGCCGCCGGCGGTGAGGTCATACGTGTCGCCGCCCTCCACCTCGATCCGGAGGTGCCCTTCCACGATTGAAATCGTCTCGTCGGCGTCGATCAGGAGGTCAAAAGGCTCCGGCGCCTCCAGCGGGGTAACGTGCCAATATCCGCAGGCGAGGGCGGGGCGGTCGCCCTCGCCAAACCGGCGGACCCATTGGACCTGACCGAGTTCGAAGGGTTCATTCTTGTTCGCGTCAAGGGCTGAGGAAGTACTGAAAGCAGGGGTTTCTGACACGTTGGCTCCTGGGTGAGGGGACCGGCGGCTGAGCCGGGCGGTGAGGGGTTTCGGGGTGAGGCAGTGGTGCGAAACGCCAACGAAGTGACCCGCGTCACCACTAAGATGAATCTAAGCAGTTGCTTAGTTTAAGTCAAGAGGCGCTGCCGGGAAGCTGGCAGCACTGGCTAGACTCGGCATATGAAAACGCCAGCCGCTCCCGCCGCACCGTCCAAGTACGGGACCGGCAAGGAAGCCCTCCTCCGGGCCGCGATCGGCGTGGTGGCGGCCAAGGGGCTACGTGGGCTCACGTACCGATCGGTGGCGGAAGCCGCTGGCGTGAACAACACACTGGTGGCCCACCACTTCGGCTCCCGCGATGCCCTGATCGCTGCGGCCCTGGACTGGGCGGCCGACCAGTCCATCAACGCCTCCCAGCTGCGGGAAGCCGCAGCCGCGGGCCATTCCTTCACGGATTCGCTCCTGGAGCTGCTGCTGGCCGAGCCTGAGCTGCAGGTCTTCCAATACGAGATGATCCTCGAGTCCCGGCGGCGGCCCGAGCTGGCTCAAGCGGTCACGGGCCTGTACCAGAACTACGTCAGCGCTCTGGCCGACGGACTCAGGGCCTCCGGGGTGACCGAAAACGTGCAGGTGGTGGCACGCACGCTGTTTGCGGCCCTTGACGGCCTCGTACTCCAATACCTGGCAGGAGTGGACCGGGCCCTCATCGCGGCGTCCCTCGATGAGGTCCACGAAGTGCTGCTCCTGCGGACCGGTCCGCAACACTGACAGGACCCCCGGGGCATCTGTTCGCCTCGCGTCAACCGCCGTTCGCGGATACACAAGACGGCCCGAGGGCGGCAGGGCAGACTCGAGGCATAGCCCCAGGCCACGCAGGCCAGTGCGCATTGCCTACTCGAAGTGGAGTAACCCATGGAAACTTACGACGCCCTGCTGGCCTCGATCACCCCGGAGTCCGGCGATACCCGGACCATCATTGACCCTGCCACCGGCACCGTCGTCGGCCACGCCCCGGTCCACACCATTGCAGACCTTGAGAATGCCGTTGCCGCCGCCAGGGCAGCCCAGCCGGCTTGGGCTGCGCTGGGCCACGACGCCCGGTCCGCCGCGCTCCTCAAAGCCGCCGACGCCGTCGAACGCTCCGCCGAGGAACTCGCCCGGCTGCTCTCCCGCGAGCAGGGCAAACCCCTCAATGGTCCCAACGCACGGTTCGAAGTGGGCGCCTGCGCCGCCTGGCTCCGGGCCGCCGCCACCATCCCCCTGAAACCCGAAACTGTGGTGGACGACGGCGAAACGCATGCCGAACTGCATTACCGGCCCATCGGCGTCGTCGGCGCCATCGGCCCGTGGAACTGGCCCATGATGATCACCGTCTGGCAGATCGCCCCCGCCCTGCGGATGGGCAACTCCGTGGTGGTCAAACCCTCCGAGATGACCCCGTTGTCCGTCCTGGCACTGATCAAGGTCATCAACGAAGAACTTCCCGAAGGCCTGCTCAACGCCGTCTCCGGCGACCGCGAGGTAGGCGCCCGCCTGGCAGAACACCCCGCCGTCGGGAAGATCATGTTCACCGGCTCCACCTCCGCCGGCCGGCAGATCATCAAATCCTCAGCCGACACCATCAAGCGGCTCACCCTCGAACTCGGCGGCAACGACGCCGGCATCGTCCTGCCCGACGCCGACCCCGCCACCATCGCCGAAGGCCTGTTCTGGGGCGCCTTCATCAACACCGGCCAGACCTGCGCCGCGCTCAAGCGCCTCTACGTCCACGACGACATCTACGACGCCGTCTGCGACGAACTCACCAAGGTCGCCGCCGCCATGCCCATGGGAGTCGGCCTGGACGAAAACAACGTCCTGGGCCCGCTGCAAAACCGGGCCCAGTACGACGTCGTGGCCGCCCTCGTGGAAGCTGCCCGCGACTCCGGCGCCCGGATCCTGCTCGGCGGAAACCCCGAGAAGGACCAGCCCGGCCACTTCTACCCCACCACCCTCGTGGCCGACATCGACAACAACAACCCCCTGGTGGCCGAGGAGCAGTTCGGCCCGGCCCTGCCGATCATCCGCTACAGCACCGTGGACGAGGTGGTGGCCATGGCCAACGGGCTCGACGTCGGGCTCGGCGCCTCCGTCTGGTCCCCCAACCTCGCCGAAGCCCGCAAGGTCGCTGCCCGCCTCGAAGCCGGCACCGTCTGGATCAACAAACACGGCGCCGTGGACCCCCGCGTCCCCTTCGGCGGAGCCAAGCAGTCCGGCTACGGCCTGGAATTCGGCGTCGAGGGCCTCAAAGCCCTCGGTATCCCCCAGGCCATCAACGGCTGACCCGAAAAATCCAGCTCAGTTCCTTAATGCGGCAGCCCTAATGCAGCGCCGGTTCCTGCATCCACGGCCTGGTGGGGGTCTGGCCGAGCTGGTCGTTGAACTCCTGGGCTTCGCGGTAGTACTCGAGCATGGAGAGCCGGGACGCGGCCGCGGGGTCCAGGAGGATCACCGCCCTGCGGTGAAGCTGCAGCACCGACGCCGGGCAGTTGGCGCTGACCGGGCCCTCCACCATTGCCTGGACGGCGGCGGCCTTGTTCTCTCCCATCGCCACCAGAACCGCCAGTTTCGCCTCACGGATGGTTCCCAAACCCTGGGTGAGGCACAGCCGGGGCACGTCGCCGTCGGGGAAGAACCGCGCGTTGTCGGCCCGGGTGGCCCCCGCCAGGGTCTTCACCCGGGTCCGTGAGGCAAGGGACGACGTCGGCTCGTTGAACCCGATGTGGCCGTTGGCCCCGATGCCCAGGATCTGGATGTCCACTCCGCCGGCGGTGGCGATCGCCGCGTCGTAGCGCTCGGCCTCGGCCACCAGGTCCGCGGCGTCCCCCTGCGGGGTGAACAACCGTTCAAGGGGCAAGTCCACGTGGTCAACGAACTCCCGGCGGATGGTGGTGCAGTACGACTGTTCGTGGTCCTTCGGCAGCCCGGCATATTCATCTAGCGTGAAGCCGGTGACCTGGCTGAAGCTGAGCCGTTCCTCGCGGTGCCGCCGGATCAGCTCCTGGTACGTGGAACTCGGCGAGCCCCCGGTGGCCAGTCCCAGGACGGCCGGACCCTGCCGGACCCTCGCCTCGATGATGTCTGCCGCCCGGGCTCCTACGTGGTCCGTGGACTCACACAGAACTATCTGCACGGTCATTCCTTTCCTGCGTTTGTGGTGTGCCTGCCCGATAGGCCTGCACGAGTTCAAGTTCTTCGTTGACTGCCAGGACGTCGGCCCGGTATCCCGCGGCGATGGCTCCCACCTGACGGGCGCCTGGGCTGTCGAGGCCCATCAGCCGGGCCGGAGTGGACGTCGCGGCGGCCACCGCATCTGCGAGCGGGATCCCCCATTCAACGCAGCGGCGGACGTTTTCCAGCAGGAAACTCGTGGCTCCCGCGATCGCTCCGGGCTCCTCCTCGTCGGCAGCAACTGCCCCTGGCGCCGGCAACAGCCGTGCCACCCGGTCCTGGACCAGCACGTCCAGGCTGCCGAGGGTGTAGTGGCCGTCGGACATACCCGCCGCGGCCATCGCGTCCGTGATGAGGGCAATCGAGCGGGGCCCCACCAGGCCGAAGACCATCCGCACGATTTCCGGGTCAAGGTGCACGCCGTCGGCAATAAGCTCCAGCACCATCTGCCCGGGCGACTGTTCGGCAGCCTGCAGCATCACCGCGACCGGCCCGGCCGCCCGGTGGCCCAGCGGCGGCATCCGGTTGAACAGGTGCGTGGCTGACCACGGGCCTGCCTGGCCGGCGCCAGCACCAGCACCAAGGACTCCCCGGGTCTGCGCCGCGGTCGCGGCGGTGTGGCCCAGCGAGGGCACCACGCCGTAGTCACGGCAGAGCCGCACCAACTCATCAAAATGAGGGGTCTCCGGGGCGAGGGTCAAAGACCGTACCGTCCCACGCCCCGCCTCCAGCCATTGCTTCAGGAGGGCCGGGTCGCCGTCGATAATCGCCGCGGGGTCCTGGGCCCCGCACATGCTCTTGGTGATGAACGGCCCTTCCAGGTGCAGGCCGGCCAGGGTGCCGTCCTGCACGAGGTCCCGCAGCACCCCGATTTGTTCCAGCAGCACGTTGGACGGCGCCGACACGAGCGAGGCAAGGACCGACGTCGAGCCTTCCGCGGCGTGATGGGCCGCGGCCATCCTGGCCCCCTCAACGTCCGCGGAGAACGTGTGCCCCACGGCACCGTGGCAATGCACATCCACGAGCCCGGGCAGGATCAGCGGCACCTGCCGGATGTCGGCGTCGAAAGTTTCCGGCAGGTCCGACGTCGGGCCGCACCACTGGATGGTCCCGCCGGCCATCATCACAGTGCCGTCGTCGATCACGGAATCCCCGGGGAGGCCGGTGACGAGGCGGCCCCGCAGCCCCACCCCGCCACCGGAGCCGCCGGAGCCGCCCGAGCTTGTGGCCGACGAAAAATCAGCTTGCATCGGCTTTGGCCATGGAGCCGTTCTCGTCGGTTTCGTCTTCGCGACCCATGGTGCGCAGGTTCCAGCGGCGGATCACAAAGCGGAACACCACGTAGTAGATGGCGGCGTAGACCAACCCGATGGGAATCAGCCACAGCGGATTTTGCGCGATGCCGAAGTTGAGGACGTAGTCGATGGCCCCGGCGGAGAACCCAAATCCGTGGTGGATTCCCAGGAAGTTGACCAGCATCATGGACGTTCCGGTCAGGAAGGCGTGGACGATGTACAGCGGCCAGGCCACGAACATAAACGAGAACTCGAGCGGTTCGGTGATGCCGGTGAGGAACGCGGTGAGGCCGGTGGAGAGCATCACGCCGCCCACGATCTTCCGCTGTGAAGGTTTGGCTTCCTGCCAGATGGCCAGGGCGGCGGCGGGCAGGGCGAACATCATGATGGGGAAGAAGCCGGTCATAAAGACGCCGGCAGTCGGGTCGCCGGCGAAGAACCGGTTCAGGTCACCGTGGGCGCCGTTGTAGTCGCCGATGATGAACCACACGATGGAGTTCAGGATGTGGTGCAGGCCCAGCGGGATCAGCAGCCGGTTCAGGGTGCCGTAGACGCCGCTGCCCACCACGGTGTTGTCAGCCACGGTGTTGCCCACGGCGGTGAGGCCGGTGTTGAAGTACGGGTAGATCAGGGCCATCACCACGCCGATGACGATCGCGGCGAAGGACGTCAGAATGGGCACCAGCCGGCGGCCGGCGAAGAAGCCCAGCCAGTCCGGCAGGGTGGTGCGGTGGAAGCGCTGCCAAAGCAACGCCGTCGTCAGGCCCATCACGATGCCGGCCAGCACGCCGTAGTTGATGACCGGATCCTTGCCGCCCTCGGGCGCGGCGCCCAGCACGAGCGGTGCCATCACCTTGAAGACGTTGGTCAGGACGAGGTATCCGACGACGGCGGCGAGGGCCGTGGATCCGTCGCCTTTCTTGGCGAAACCGAAGGAGATGCCGACGGCGAAGAGCAGCGGCAGGTTCTCGAACAGGGCACCGCCGGCGGCGCCGATGACCTGCGCGACCGTGGTCAGGGATTCGAACCTGCCCAGAAGGTCGTCCTGGCCGAGGCGCAGCAGGAGTGCGGCCGCGGGGAGGGCAGCGATGGGCAGCATCAGGCTGCGGCCGAAGCGCTGCATGTTCTGCAGGGCCTTGCCACTGCCCTTGGTCTTGCCCGGCGCCGGCGCGCCCGCTGTGGGATTTTCCGTGGTCATGATGTTCCTCGTCTCGAAGAGGGTGGTGCTTGTGCGGGGATGCTTGTTTCAGTAGAGTCTTGCTAACTGGTTATAACCAGTGACAACCATCACTGTGAAGGGCGCCGGCCTCAGTTGTCAACCTCAAGCTTCAAATTGGCTTCTGGAACCGCCGCCTTTCACCGCTTACCAACACCGGGAGTGGACATGTCCAAAGCTGAAATCATCCTCGCCGCCCTTGGCGGCGCAGAAAACGTCGAAGAGATCGAAGGGTGCATCACCCGCCTGCGTACCGAAGTGGTGGACGCAGGCCGCGTGGACGAGGCTGCCCTCAAGGCCGCCGGCGCCCACGGCGTCATGATGTCCGGCACGGTGGTCCAGGTAGTTGTGGGCCCCGAAGCCGAAAGCCTGGCCGAAGACATCCAGGACCTGATGTGAGCACGGCAGAAGTGGGCAGCCCGGACGTGAACACCCCGGAAGCAGCGACGGAAGCACCCGCCATCAGCGTCGCATCCCCGCTGCCCGGCCGGCTCATCCCGCTCAGTGAAGTGCCGGACCCGGTGTTCGCCAAGGGTCTGGTGGGCGGCGGCGCCGCCGTGATCCCCGACGACGACGCCGGCGTGGTCACCGCCGTCGCACCGCTGGACGGCAAGGTGGTCAAGGTCATGCCGCACGCCTACATCGTCCAGCATGCCTCCGGCCCTGCCGTTTTGGTCCACGTCGGCATCGACACCGTGGGACTGAAGGGCGAAGGCTTTACGGTGATCGCCCAGAAGGGCGACCAGGTCCGCGCCGGCGATCCCATGATCACCGTGGACGTGGCCCTGGTCCGGTCCAAGGATCTCAGCATGTGCAGTCCCGTGGTGATCCTGGACAGTGCCGCGGATGCCATCGAACCCCCGGCCACCGGTGGCCGGGTGGAAGCGGGCGCGCGCCTGTTCGACCTTCCCGGAAAATAGGAGTCATGGATACAGCAGGGGAACTGAAACACGTCTGGGTCAGAAGGCAACTCCAGGACCTGGTGTCCAGCACTCTGCGGCCCGGCGATGCCCTGCTGGGTGAGCGCCAACTGGAGGAGCAGTTCGGGGTCTCGAGGATCACGGTCCGGCGGGCCATCTCGGACCTGGTCCAGGACGGCGCTCTGGTCCGGATCAAGGGGAAAGGCACCTTCGTCTCCCACGGGCTGGTGCGGTCCACCCTGCATCTGGCCTCGTTCAACGAAGACATGCGGGCCGCCGGCTTTGAGCCCAGCACCCGGGTCATCAACGTGTCCACTGCGCTGCCGCCCGCGGCGGCCGCCGAGCATCTGGGGCTGGCTCCGGAAGAGCCTGCCTACCGGGTCCGGCGGCTTCGCCTGGCCAACGGAGCACCGGTCAGCGTGGACGAATCCTGGCTGCCCCCGCGGCTGGTGCCGGACCTGCTCTCCTCGGACCTGACCGGCTCCCTCTACCGGGCTTTGGCCGCCGCAGGACATCCAGTCCAACAGGCAGAACAGACGGTGGAGGCCGCCGCGGCGTCGGAGGAAACGGCTGCCCTGCTGGATATCGGGCCGGGGTCACCCGTCCTGCTGTTCAAGCGGCGGTCCTTCACGGGAACCGACGAGCCCGGCACGCCCATTGAGTACTCCATCTCGACATACCGCTCGGACCGTTACCAGGTATCCATGCGCCTGGCGCTGGGCTGACAGCGGATCCGCCCGGTTGGGGTGGCTGCAGCCGCCGCTGGTAGGTTGGCTTTCATGCATGAAACCGTCGATCTGGAAGAAGCCGCCAAGCAGCACGTCCTCAGCGTTTTGGGGGCCGATGACGGCATTCAGCGCGCCGATCCGGACTGGCAGGAGTTTGCTCGGCGGCTGGACGTTCACTTCCCTGATCTGTGCGGGCTGTTCCGTTCGCTGTATGGGACACGGCCTGACTGGCAAGACCAGTTAGGCGCCCTCGTCCTGCAGTGTGCCCGCTCGTGGCAGGAACGTTCTGCGGACCTCAAAGCGCTGGACGCCGAGCGCGAAGGAAACAGCGGCTGGTTCCAGTCCAACCGGATGCTCGGCGGGGTCTGCTATGTGGACAGGTACGCCGACAGCCTCGACGGCATCCGCGACCGGATCCCGTACTTCAAGGAGCTGGGCCTGACCTACCTGCACCTGATGCCGCTGTTCCTGGCACCGGAGCCGTTCTCCGACGGCGGGTATGCCGTTTCCAGCTACCGGGAGGTCAACCCCAAGCTGGGCACCATGGAGCAGTTGCGGGCACTGGCGTCGGAGCTCCGCGAGAATGGCATCTCCCTGGTGGTGGACTTCATCTTCAACCACACGTCCAACGAGCACCACTGGGCCCGCCGTGCCGCCGAAGGCGACCCCGAATACAGCGACTACTTCTGGATCTATCCGGACCGGACCATGCCGGATGCGTTTGAGCAGACCGTCCGGGAAATCTTTCCGGACGACCACCCCGGCTCCTTTGTCCCGCTGCCTGACGGACGGTGGGTCTGGGCCACCTTCCACACCTACCAATGGGACTTGAACTACGCCAACCCGGCCGTGTTCCGCGCCATGGCCGGGGAAATGCTGTTCCTGGCCAACCAAGGCGTGGATATCCTCCGCATGGACGCCGTTGCCTTCATCTGGAAGCAGCTCGGGACCCCGTGTGAGAACCTGCCCGAAGCACACCTGCTGCTGCGCGCCTTCAACGCCGTGTGCCGGCTCGCGGCGCCGTCGTTGCTGTTCAAGTCCGAGGCGATTGTGCACCCGGACGAGGTTGCGCTCTACATCGATCCGGCCGAGTGCCAGCTTTCCTACAACCCGCTGCAGATGGCACTGATCTGGGAGTCGCTGGCGACCCGCAACGTCTCGCTGTTGCAGCAGGCGCTCGAGCGGCGCCACAACATTCCTGACGGCACGTCCTGGGTGAATTATGTCCGCAGCCATGACGACATCGGCTGGACGTTCGCCGACGAGGACGCCGCAGAGCTGGGAATCAACGGCTTTGACCACCGCCGGTTCCTCAACGCCTTTTACGTCAACCGGCACCCCGGCAGCTTCGCCCAGGGCGTGCCGTTCCAGGACAACCCCCGTACCGGTGACTGCCGCATCTCAGGGACCACGGCTTCCCTCTGCGGCTTGGAGGACGATCCGGACCACGCAGTGGGAAGGATCCTGTTGGCCCACTCGGTCGCGTTCAGCACCGGGGGCATCCCGCTCCTTTACCTCGGCGACGAGGTGGGGCAGCTCAATGACTACCAGTACGCCATGGAAGACGGCCACGAGGCTGACAGCCGTTGGGTGCATCGGCCGCACTATCCGGCGGAGCGGTACGCCCGGCGCCACGACCCCGCCACCCCGGAAGGCGCCATCTTCGCCGGGCTGCGGCGAATGATCGAGGTACGCGCAGGGACGCCTGAGCTGGCTGGCACGCGGCTCATCGATTTCCACACCAACGCCCCGGGAGTCCTGGGCTACCAACGCCCTGGCGACGCCGGCACCATCCTTGTCCTCGCGAACTTCGGCGACGGACCGCAGCAGCTTCCGGCGGTGACGTTCTCCGGGTTCTCGGGTGCCGCCGTCGAACTTCTTACGGGTGCTGCGCTCAGCCTGGCCGATGGCGTCACGCTGGCCCCGCACCAGTACCTCTGGCTGCGCGTCTCCCCGGCCGCGTAGCCCTTCCCCAACTAGGTAGCAGCAGATGTCGTTTTCAGCGCTCAAAACGACATCTGCTGCTACCCAGTTGGGCGGGTGGGCGCGGTGCATGACACCATACGGTTCATGGTCCAGAAGATTGCGTACCAGGGTGAGCCCGGCGCCAACTCCAATATCGCGTGCAAACAAATGTTCCCCGAGCTGGAAAGCGTCCCCTGCGCCAGCTTCGAGGATGTCTTCGAAGAAGTGTCCAGTGGCGCCGCAGACCTGGCCATGATCCCCATCGAGAACTCGATCGCCGGCCGGGTGGCCGACATCCACACGCTGCTCCCGCATTCCGGGCTGCAGATCGTTGGCGAGTACTTCCTGCCCATCCACTTCGACCTGATGGGGATACCCGGCAGCACCATTGAGGCCGCCACCGAGGTCCACAGCCACATCCACGCCCTGGGCCAGTGCCGCCGTTTGATCCGCGACGCCGGCCTTCGCCCGGTCATTGCCGGCGACACCGCCGGCTCCGCCCGGGAAGTCCGGGAATGGAACGACCCCACTAAGCTGTCCCTCGCACCGCCGCTCGCAGCGGAGCTGTACGGTCTGGAAGTGCTCGCCTCCCGGGTGGAGGACGACCCATCCAACACCACCCGGTTTGTGATCCTGGCCCGCGAAAAGGAATTGCCGGCCCGGGATGAGTTGCCCGGACCGGCAATAACCAGCTTTGTTTTCCGCGTGCGGAACGTCCCCTCAGCCCTCTACAAGGCATTGGGCGGCTTCGCCACCAACGCCGTGAACATGACCCGGCTCGAGAGCTACATGGTGGGCAACGAATTCTCCGCCACGATGTTCATGGCCGATGTGGAAGGCCACCCCGAAGATCTGCCGCTCAGCCTGGCCCTGGAGGAACTGGACTTCTTCACCACGGAAGTGCGGATCCTTGGCGTCTACGCGGCCGCCGAGTACCGGGCGGTTCAGGCCGCGGCCGCCTGACGCCGCTTCAGCAGCGGCGCGAAGAAGTCGGCGAGTTCCGCCGTTGCCGTCAGGGGAAGCACGTTGGCTACGTACTGGTCCGGCCGCACTACCACCACAACGCCGCCGCGGTCCAGGCCGCGGAGCTCGAAAATGTCGGCGTTGGGGTCAGTGCCGAAGACCTTCTCGAGGTAGGTGAGCCGGAAAGGACCCACTGTGGGCTTGAACACCGCCGGAACAGCGTTGATATCGATCTCCGTGTGCGGCTGCTGGTAAATCACCTTTACGTCGAACCACGCGTCGCGGTCAGCGCCCGACGGCGTGGCGGCCAGCGGTGAGTCGGGTGCGTTCGCGATCCACTCGGCAAAGTCCGCGGTGGGCGACGGAGCGCCGTGCTGTTCTGTTCCGGGCTGTCCCGATTCCGGAGCTGCCGAGTCGGCGAAGACATAGATTCGCCACCGCCCGTCCGCCGTGGCATGGTGGCCCAGGTGCATCGGATTGGTGTCGCAGACCCGCACCACCGGCGCGGACTTGAAGCGTTTGCCGACAGTAAAGCCGGTGGCGAGGTCCTGGTGCTTCGGCTCTGCGACCAGCATGGAGGGGGCGTACTGCGTCATGAAGCCCGCAGGGAACTCGGCCGTGCTGACGTAGAAGTTCTCCAACTCCGTGGGGTCCTCGAACTCTTCAGGCTTCTTCGCCATTAGCGTGGACCACTCTTTGTCGAAGTCGATAAGGTTCTTTGCCACCACCTGGCGCTCCGCGGAGTAGGTGTCCAGCAGGCTTTCCGGGCTGCGGCCCTCAAGGACGTGCCCCAGTTTCCAGCCAAGGTTGAAGCCGTCCTGCATGGAGACGTTCATACCCTGGCCGGCCTTGGCGCTGTGCGTGTGGCAGGCGTCGCCGGTGATGAACACGCGCGGGGTGCGGCTGCCGCGCTCGTCCGGGAGGACGTCGTCGAACCTGTCCGTCAGGCGGTGGCCCACCTCGTAGACGCTATGCCAAGCCACATTTCGGACGTCCAGCGTGTACGGATGCAGGATCGCATTCGCCTTGGCAATGATCTGTTCAATGGTGGTGCTCCGGACGGCGCCGTGGTTGTCCGGATCAACCTCGCCAAGGTCCACGTACATGCGGAAGAGGTGGCCGCCTTCGCGCGGGATCAGCAGGATGCTGCCGCCTGAGCCGGACTGGATGGCGCACTTGGTGCGGATGTCCGGGAAGTCGGTGACGGCGAGGACGTCCATGACGCCCCAGGCGTGGTTGGCCTGGTCACCGGCGAGGTGGCACCCGATCGATTCCCGCACTTTGCTCCGCGCTCCGTCGGCACCGACCACGTACTTGGCGCGGACAGTGCGCTCCTTGCCCTCGTTCGGCCCAGAGGTGTGCAGGAGCGTCACGGTGACGGGGTAGTCGCCCTCCCCCGTGACCGTGAGGTTGCGGAACTCGTAGCCGTAGTCGGGGGTCATGCGGGTGGGGGAGTTGGCCATGAACTCGGCGAAATAGTCCAGCACGCGGGCCTGGTTCACGATCAGGTGCGGGAACTCGCTGATGCCCGTTTCGTCGTCGACCGCCCGGGCGGCGCGGACAATGCGCGAATGATCTGCGGGGTCCGGCTTCCAGAACGCCATCTCCGTGATGCGGTAGGCCTCGGCGGTGATACGCTCGGCAAAACCGAAGGCCTGGAAGGTCTCCACGCTGCGGGCCTGGATGCCGTCGGCCTGGCCGATGGCGAGCCTGCCGGCCCGGCGCTCCACGATGCGCGTGGTGACGCCGGAGAACTGGGAAAGTTGCGCGGCGGCCAGCATGCCGGCAGGCCCGGAGCCGACGATGAGCACGTCGATTTCGTCGGGAAGTTCGGCGGGACGGTCAATGCCGACGCCGGCGGCCGGCTGGACCCGCGGGTCACCGGATACGTAGCCGTGGTGGTGGAACTGCACGGGATGTCCTCACTTCGTTGTGTGGCTGTTTGTCGCCGATCAGATGTTCGATAATAGAATTTTACGTTCGATAATAGAAAAGTGATCCTGTGATCCAGAACTCTACGCCACGTTTGAGGCGCCCGACAAGTGCCAATTCCGGGCGAAGGGAAGGTGTTGACGGATGCGGCGGTCCGGGTCCATAGTGATTCGTATACGATTTCGTACTCGATGAGGAGTAGCTCTTGGACCAGGTCACCGACCACCTCCTGGCCGCGGCCCGCAAGGTCATCGCGGTGCATATCAACTACCCCAGCCGGGCAGCCCAGCGCGGCCGCACGCCGGAACAACCCTCCTACTTCCTGAAGCCGCCGTCGTCCCTGGCCACCGGCTCAGAACAAACCCCTTCCATCGTGGAGCGCCCCGCCGGCTGCGAACTCCTCGGCTATGAAGGCGAGATCGCCCTGGTCATCGGAAAGCCCGCCCGCCGGGTCGGGCTGGAGGACGCCTGGAGCCACGTCGAATGGGTGACGGCCAGCAATGACCTCGGCGTCTACGACCTCCGCTACGCGGACAAGGGCTCCAACCTGCGGTCCAAGGGCGGCGACGGCTTCACTCCCGTGGGCCCGGGCCTGATCGCGGCAGACTCGGTGGACCCCGCCGGCCTCCGCATCCGCACCTGGCACAACGGCGAACTCGTCCAGGACGACACCACCGAAGACCTCCTCTTCCCCTTCGCACGGCTGGTTGCCGACCTGTCCCAGCTGCTCACCCTTGAAGAGGGCGACATCATCCTCACCGGCACCCCGGCCGGCGCCTCCGTGGCCCAGCCGGGCGACGTCGTCGAGGTTGAAGTCAGCACTGTTGAAGTCAGCGCCGGAGCCGTCACCAGCGGCCGGCTGGTCACTCGGGTGGCGGAAGGAACGACGCCGTTTGCGGACTTTGGTGCCCGGCCCAAGACCGATGACTTACAGCGGGAGGAAGCGTACGGTTCGCGGGAAGCGGCGGGCCTTCCGGCAGACGGAACTGCCGCCGTCGGACCTGTCCTCTCCCCGGAGCTGAAGGCCAAACTGGAAAGCGTCTGCACCGCCACCCTGTCCTCGCAGTTGCGCAAGCGGGGCCTGAACAACGTCAGCATCGACGGCCTGACCTCCACCCGGCCGGAGAAGCGCATTGTTGGCCTGGCCCGGACCCTGCGCTACGTGCCCAACCGCGAGGACCTGTTCAAGACCCACGGCGGCGGCTTCAACGCCCAGAAAAAGGCCATCGACTCCGTCAACGAGGGCGAAATCCTGGTCATGGAGGCCCGCGGCGAAAAAGGCACCGGCACCATCGGCGACATCCTGGCCCTCCGAGCCCAGGTCCGCGGAGCCGCGGCCATCATCACCGATGGCGGCGTCCGCGACTTCTCCGCTGTCGCGGCCATGGACATGCCCACCTACTACTCCAACCCCCACCCCGCCGTGCTGGGCCGGCGGCACATCCCGTGGGACACCGACATCACCATCGCCTGTGGCGGCACCACCGTCCAGCCCGGCGACATCATCGTGGCGGATTCGGACGGCATCCTGGTGATCCCGCCGGCCCTCGCCGAGGAACTGGCGGACGACTCCATCGTCCAGGAAAGCGAAGAGACGTTCATCGCCGAAATGGTCCAGCGGGGCCACAGCGTGGACGGCCTCTACCCGCTGAACACTGAATGGCGGGCCAAGTACGAGCAATGGGAAACGGATAAAGCCGATGACTGAAATAGCCACCGCAGCGGGCACTTCGTCCGGGAACGGGACTGTCGGCAGCAAGTCCGAGCAGGCCTACCAGGCCGTCAAGACCCGGATTGTGGAGGGCACGTACACCCCTGGGTACAGGCTGGTCCTTGCCAAGATCGCCGAGGACCTCGGCGTCAGCGTGGTCCCGGTCCGCGAAGCCATCCGCCGGCTCGAAGCCGAAGGCCTGGTGAAGTTCGAACGGAACGTCGGCGCCACGGTTTCCGGGATCGACCCCACCGAGTACCTCTACACCATGCAGACCCTGAGCATCGTGGAGGGCGCCGCCACAGCGCTGTCCGCCCCGCTCATCGGAGCGGCGGACATCGCCCGGGCCCGTGCGGTGAACGAGGAAATGCGCGAATGCCTCCAGCACTTTGACCCGATCCGTTTTACCCGGCTCAACCAGGACTTCCACAGCGTCCTGTTCGAACACTGCCCCAACCCCCACATCCTGGACCTGGTCCACCGAGGCTGGAACCGGCTCGCCTCGCTTCGGTCCTCCGTATTCCGTTTTGTGCCCGGCCGGGCACACAACTCCGTGGACGAACACGAGGCGCTGCTCCGGCTCATCGAGACCGGCGCCGACGCCGACACCATCGAAAAAGCGGCCCGGCTCCACCGCTCCGCCACCCTGGACGCCTACCTCGCCCAGGCCAAAAACCTCTGACCCCTCCCCGGCCAACAGACCGCACAGCAGTAAGGAAACAACAATGACGTTCACTGCCCCGGAAACCAAGACCCACTACATCCCGCAAGAACTCCCCCGCCACATCCAGCACTACATCAACGGCCAGTTCGTTGACTCCGTGGGCGGGAAGACCTTCGATGTCCTGGACCCGGTGTCCAACACCAATTACGCCACTGCCGCTGCGGGCCAGAAAGAGGACATCGACCTTGCTGTCGCCGCTGCCCGCGAAGCGTTCACTTCCGGACCGTGGCCGAAGATGAAGCCGCGCGAACGCGCCCGGATCCTGAACAGGATTGCCGATGCCGTCGAAGCCCAGGAAGAGCGCCTTGCGGAACTGGAGACCTTCGATACCGGCCTTCCCATCACCCAGGCCAAGGGCCAGGCCCTCCGTGCAGCCGAGAACTTCCGGTTCTTCGCGGACCTGATTGTGGCCCAGTTCGACGACGCCATGAAGGTCCCCGGCTCCCAGATCAACTACGTGAACCGCAAGCCGATCGGCGTCGCTGGCCTCATCACGCCGTGGAACACCCCGTTCATGCTGGAGTCCTGGAAGCTCGCCCCGGCCCTGGCCACCGGCAACACCGTGGTCCTCAAACCCGCCGAGTTCACCCCCCTTTCGGCTTCGCTGTGGGCCGCGATCTTCAAGGATGCCGGCCTGCCGGACGGCGTGTTCAACCTGGTCAACGGCCTCGGCGAGGAAGCCGGCGACGCGCTGGTCAAGCACCCTGACGTGCCGCTGATCTCCTTCACCGGCGAGACCACTACCGGGCAGACGATCTTCCGCAACGCCGCTGCGAACCTTAAGGGCCTGTCCATGGAGCTCGGCGGCAAGTCACCGTGCGTGGTGTTCGCCGACGCCGACCTGGACGCCGCGATCGACTCCGCCTTGTTCGGGGTGTTCTCCCTTAATGGTGAACGCTGCACCGCGGGCTCCCGGATCCTCGTCGAACGCGCTATCTACGACGAATTCTGCGAGAAGTACGCGGCCCGGGCCAAGAACATCGTGGTGGGCGATCCCCACGATCCCAAGACCCAGGTGGGTGCCCTGGTCCACCCGGAGCACTACGAGAAGGTGGCCTCCTACGTGGAGATCGGCAAGTCCGAAGGCCGGCTCCTGGCCGGCGGCGGCCGCCCGGACCACCTGCCCGAGGGCAACTACATCGCCCCGACGGTGTTCGCCGACGTCGCCCCTGACGCCCGGATCTTCCAGGAGGAGATCTTCGGCCCCGTCGTGGCCATTACTCCGTTCGAGAACGACGACGAAGCGCTGGCTCTGGCGAACAACACCAAATACGGCCTGGCGGCCTACATCTGGACCCAAAACCTGACCCGCGCGCACAACTTCTCCCAGAACGTGGAAGCCGGGATGGTGTGGCTGAACAGCCACAACGTTCGCGACCTCCGCACCCCGTTCGGCGGCGTCAAGGCCTCGGGCCTCGGCCACGAGGGCGGTTACCGCTCCATCGACTTCTACACCGACCAGCAGGCCGTGCACATCACGCTCGGCTCCGTCCACACGCCCAAATTCGGCGCCTGAGCCACCCCTTTCAAAGAAGAGAGACCATCATGACGAACTTCGTTCCCACCCCCACGGTCCCGGCTCCGGATATTGTCCGCTGCGCCTACATGGAAATCGTGGTCACCGACCTCGCCAAATCCCGCGAGTTCTACGTGGACCTCCTGGGACTGCACGTGACCGAGGAAGACGAGAACGCGATCTACCTGCGCTCCCTCGAGGAGTTCATCCACCACAACCTGGTGCTCCGCAAGGGACCCATCGCCGCCGTCGCCGCCTTTGCCTACCGGGTGAAGTCCCCCGCCGAGGTGGACGCCGCAGAGGCCTACTACCGCGAGTTGGGCTGCCGGGTGGAGCGCCGCAAGGAGGGCTTCACTAAGGGCATCGGCGATTCCGTCCGCGTCGAGGACCCGCTGGGCTTCCCCTACGAGTTCTTCTACGACGTGGAGCACGTCGAACGCCTCACCCAGCGCTACGACCTCTACTCCGCCGGGGAACTGGTCCGCCTGGACCACTTCAACCAGGTCACCCCGGACGTCCCCCGCGGCCGCAAATACCTTGAAGACCTCGGCTTCCGGGTCTCCGAGGACATCCAGGATTCCGACGGCGTCACGTACGCCGCGTGGATGCACCGCAAGCAGACCGTCC
Source organism: Pseudarthrobacter sp. NPDC055928 (assembly GCF_042270935.1). Taxonomy (NCBI): domain Bacteria; kingdom Bacillati; phylum Actinomycetota; class Actinomycetes; order Micrococcales; family Micrococcaceae; genus Pseudarthrobacter; species Pseudarthrobacter sp. NPDC055928. Next base: position 60,530 of record NZ_JBHJZH010000013.1, on the reverse strand, counting down.
ACGACACCGCCCTCACCGGAGGCAACGGCCCGCGCATGCACCACGTCGCGTTCGCCACGCACGAAAAGCACAACATCATCCAGATCTGCGACAAGATGGGCGCCCTGCGCATCAGCGACCGGATCGAACGCGGCCCCGGCCGGCACGGCGTTTCCAACGCCTTCTACCTCTACATCCTGGACCCGGACGGCCACCGCATCGAGATCTACACCCAGGACTACTACACCGGCGACCCCGACAACCCCGTCATCACCTGGGACGTCCACGACAACCAGCGCCGCGACTGGTGGGGCAACCCCGTGGTCCCGTCCTGGTACACCGAAGCCTCCCTGGTCCTGGACCTCGACGGCAACCCCCAGCCCGTCGTCGTCCGCGAGGAAAAGTCCGAAATGGCCGTCACCGTGGGCGCCGACGGCTTCTCCTACACCCGCAAGGACGACGCCTCCGGAGACGTCGAAGGGTTCAAGCTCGGGGCGCAGGTCTAGGACATGCTGGACGCGAAGACGATCGAAGCCATCGCCGACGAACTGGTCGAAGCCGGGCGTTCCCGGACTCCGGTGCCCCGGCTGACCGCCCGCTACCCGGAGATGACGGTGGAGGACTCCTATGCCGTGCAGCAGCTCTGGCGGCGGCGGAACGAGGAGGCCGGACGGACGCTCGTGGGCCGGAAGATCGGCCTCACGTCCAAGGCCATGCAGGCCGCCACCGGCATCACCGAACCGGACTACGGCGCGATCTTTGACGACATGGTGCTCGAAACCGGCTGCTCTGTGCAGTGGGATAAGTACACGCACCCGCGCGTGGAGGTGGAGCTCGCCTTTGTCCTGAAGGATGCGCTCAAGGGCCCGGGCTGCACCATCTTCGACGTCCTCAACGCCACCGACTACGTGGTTCCGGCCCTCGAGATCCTGGACTCCCGGATCGAAATGGAGGGCCGGACCATCGTGGACACCATAGCGGACAACGCCGCGATGGGGGCCATGGTGATCGGCGGCAACCCGGTCAAACCCGACGCCGTTGACCTCCGGTGGGTCTCGGCCATCCTGTACAAGAACCAGACCGTGGAAGAGACCGGGGTCGCCGCCGGCGTCCTGGACCACCCCGCCAACGGGGTGCACTGGCTGGCCAACAAGATCGCAGCCCACGGAGACGGCATGAAGGCCGGCGATATCATCCTCGCCGGCTCCTTTACCCGCCCGCTGTGGGTGTACAAAGGCGATACCGTGCACGCCGACTACGGACCCCTGGGGAGCATCACATGCCGCTTCGAGTAGAAGACACCTTCCGCGATGCTTTGCGGAATCAAAAAGGTGAAGCGGACCGCCCGCTGGCCGGCATGTGGGTGTGCTCCGGCAGTCCGCTGATCGCCGAGCTCTGCGCCGGGTCCGGGCTGGACTGGCTCCTGGTGGACGCCGAACACAGCCCCAACGGCCTCGAATCCATCCTCGCCCAGCTCCAGGCCATCCACGGCTACCCGGTCCAGGTGATGGTCCGGCCGCCCGTCAATGACACCGTCCTGATCAAGCAGTACCTGGACCTGGGCGTGCAGAACCTGCTCATCCCCATGGTCAACTCCGTCGCCGAGGCCGAGGCAGCGGTGGCCGCCACCCGCTACCCGCCCCACGGGGTCCGCGGCGTAGGTTCAGCCCTCGCCCGCGCCGCCCGCTGGAACCGAGTTCCGGACTACCTCACCCGGGCGTCCGAAACCGTCAGCGTCACGGTCCAGATCGAATCCACCGCTGCCGTTGACGCCGTCGAGAAGATCCTCGCCGTGGAGGGCGTGGACGCCATCTTCCTCGGGCCCTCGGACCTCGCCGCCTCCATGGGGGTGCTGGGGCAGCAGGAACACCCGGACGTCCGTGCCGCCGTCGAACACTGTCTAGCCGCCGCCCAGGCTGCCGGGAAACCGGCCGGCGTCAACGCCTTCAACCCCGCCATCGCGCGCAGCTACCTGGCGGCCGGGGCCTCCTTTGTCCTGGTGGGCGCCGACGTCGCCATCCTGGCCCGCGGCTCCGAAGCACTAGCCGCCGAGTTCATCAAGCCAGCCGACGGCGGCTCCCCCATCAGCTATTAGTCACCCTGCTGGGTGGAGGCGTCCGACAGCGGCGCGTTTGACGTTCACGATCCCCTAGCCCATCGCGGGGGCCACCGCCGTGCGGGAGCTGAACTGGCGGCGGGCCCAGCGGGCGAGCTTCTTGCCCTTGCCCTTCCACCAGTTGTCCTCGTCGGTATCGTGGTGGAGCCGGAAAATGATCATCACCATCACGAACATGGACATCACCACGTCCATCCAGGACCAGGTCACAGCACCGATCAGGACGCCCGACCCCGTGGAAACAATCGACGGAATGGCCAGCGTCCTGAAGACTGTGGAGGCAACATAGCGTCGGTGCGACCTCGGTACGGACATCTCCCGCACCATGTCGAAGCAGACGCAAACCACCACTACCACCTGCCCGATGGCCAGCAGGATCTGCCCCGGCACTGACCCGGCGAACATGATGAATGAGGAACCGAACACTCGAATGCACCCCCAGAAGGCTTGAAACCGCGCTGTGAGACCCAGCTGCAGGTTCCATTCAAGCCAGTGGCACGCACCCCGTCACGAGTAGTGGGTACTCGAATTGATCGCTGACCCTCGCCCCGAATTACTCGCCCGGAGGCGCGTCGCTGCTGAAACAGCCCAGTTTTGGTCGGCTTGCCCGCAAACCACAGGGGGTTGCTGTGCGCCAGGGCTTCAAAGCTGGGCTGTTTCAGCGTTCGCCAGGAGGAATTAGTTGCCCAAGGCGCGCGGCCGCCAAACCACCACGGCCTGCGACCTTGCACGGGGGCGCTGGCCACGGGCGAGGCTCACTACGTCGCCGGCCGCGCCGGCCGCGAAGATCCTTGAGTCCAGGGGATCACGACGGCGGCCCAGTTCCTCGGTCAGTTCGGTCACCCTGCGCTGCAGTGCGGCCACCTGGTTCTCAAGGTCAAGGATCCGCTTGATGCCTTCGAGCGAGACCCCTTCGTGCGAGAGCCGCTGGACCTCGCGGAGCATGTTGACGTCCCGCTGCGAATAGCGGCGCGACTTACCTGGAGCCCTGCTGGGTGAAACGATCCCGAGCCGGTCGTACTGCCGCAGCGTCTGCGGGTGCATGTCCGCAAGTTCGGCCGCCACCGAGATCACGAAGATCGGCTGGTCAGCATTGATGTCCACGGCTTCGCTCCGCTGCTAGAGCCGGGCCTTGGCGGCCAGGCCCTGCCGGACATCGGCGTCAGCCGTGGCTTCGGCGAACGCCTTCACCGCGGCCTCCGCCTCTTTGTTCAGGTTCTTGGGAACCGCGACGTCGATGGTCACCAGGAGGTCGCCAGTAGCCTTGGACGTCTTCACGCCCCGGCCCTTGACCCGGAGGGTGCGGCCGGACGGGGTACCGGCCGGAACGCGGACCTTCACCTTTTCGCCGTCGATGGTGGGAACCTCAATGTCGGCGCCCAGGGCAGCTTCAGGGAAGGTGACCGGTACGTGGATGCGGAGGTTGTCGCCGTCGCGCGTGTAGAAATCGTGGGGCCTGACCGAGACGGCCACCATGAGGTCGCCGTTGCCGGCCGGGCCGGGCTGGCCCTTCCCCCGGACGCGGACTTTCTGGCCGTCCTTGATACCGGCGGGAACGCGGACATCAATGACTTCGCCGCTGGGCTCCCGCAGGCCGATGGTCGTGCCGCGGATGGACCCGGCAAAGGAGATGCTGGTGGTGGCGGTGCGGTCGGCGCCCTTGGCTGGCGGGCGCTGGAAGCCGGGCTGGCCACCGAAGCCGCCGCCGAACAGGTCGGCGAACTCGGGCGGAATACCGCCGGAGGTACTGAACCCGCCGGCGTGGCGTCCCGCGTTGCCGGTGAACAGGCCACCGAACATGTCCTCGAAGCCACCATTGGCCGCGCCGGCGCCGCCCGGGGCGAACCTGGCCCCGCCGCCCATCGCACGGATGGCGTCGTACTGTTGGCGCTCGTCCGGATCCGAGAGCACCGAATAGGCCTCGGAGATGTCCTTGAACTTCTTCTCCGACGCAGAGTCCCCCGAGTTGGTGTCCGGGTGGTGCTGGCGGGCAAGTTTCCGGTAGGCCTTCTTGATGTCGGCGTCGGAAGCGTCCTTGGCGATACCAAGGATCGCGTAAAAGTCCTTGTCCACCCAATCCTGGCTAGCCAATGGCGTTTCCTTTCAAAAATCTGTGCCGAGATGACAGTTCGCGCCAATGTTCTGTCGAATCACTGCCGCGAACTGTCATCTCGATATGGGGCTAATGCTACGCAGGGACTGCCACAATAACCTGCGCTGCGCGGAGGACGCGTTCGCCTGACTTGTAGCCGGAGCGGAGCACCTGGCTGACGGTGTCAACGTCGATGTCATCGCCCGGCTGCTGGATGAGGGCCTCGTGGATCGTGGGATCGAACTCCACTCCGGTCTCATCGATGCGGACCAGGCCGTACGTCTTCAGCGCGTTCTCCAGCTTGGTGGCGATCGCGGCGAACGGGCCGTCGGCCAGGTCACCATGCTGGCGGGCAGCATCGACGTCGTCCAGCACGGGAAGCAGGGAGTTCAGGACGCCGATGACGGCCATCTCCCCTGCCACGGCGCGGTCGCGTTCGACGCGCTTGCGGTAGTTGACGTACTCAGCCTGGAGGCGGAGGAGGTCGTTCTTCAGCTCAGCCGCTTCAGCTGAAGAGCCCCCGGGAACGCCCTGGGCCACGGATTCCTCGGCAGGCACCTCAACGCCGTTGAGGATTTCCTCGGCCTGGGCCAGGGCGTCGCCGTCGGTGTCCGCCGGCTCGGCGGCCGGGGAACCAGCCTTGGCGGCTGCTTCCCCTTCCGGGTGCCGGGCCTGCCCGGTCACCGGGTCAACCTTACGGTTGTCCCGGATGACCGGCTCCTGGTGGCCGTTGCCGTTCTGCCCCGCGCTGCGGTCGTGGCCTGATGAAGAGTTGTGCTCTTCCTCGTTACCGTGGTGCGGCATGGCTACTTCTTCGCTTCGTCTTCGTCGACAATCTCGGCGTCGACGATGTCTTCATCCGCAGCCTTATCACCGGCAGGGGCGCCCGTTGCGCCTTCGGCACCTGCGGCACCGGTGGCGCCGTCGGGGGAACCGGCCTGGGCGTAGATGGCCTCGCCGAGCTTCGTCTGGGAAGCCTGCAGCTTCTCGAACGCGGTCTTCACGGCGGCGTCATCCGTGCCTTCGAGGGCCTTCTTGAGGGCGTCGACGTCGGCCTGGACCTCGGCCTTGACCTCTTCAGGCAGCTTGTCGGCGTTGTCGGCGATCAGCTTGTCCACGGAGTAGGCCAGCTGCTCAGCCGTGTTGCGGGTGTCGGTCGCCTCGCGGCGGGCCTTGTCCTCGGCTGCGTGCTCCTCGGCGTCCTTGACCATGCGGTCGATGTCTTCCTTGGAGAGGCTGGAACCGCCCGTGATGGTCATGGACTGTTCCTTGCCGGTGCCCTTGTCCTTCGCGGAGACGTGGACGATGCCGTTGGCGTCGATGTCGAAGGTGACCTCAACCTGCGGGACACCGCGCGGAGCCGGCGCGATGCCGGTCAGCTCGAACGTGCCCAGCGGCTTGTTGTCGCGGGTGAATTCGCGCTCGCCCTGGAAGACCTGGATCGCCACGGACGGCTGGTTGTCGTCAGCGGTGGTGAAGGTCTCGGACCGCTTGGTGGGGATGGCGGTGTTGCGCTCGATCAGGTGCGTCATGACGCCACCCTTGGTTTCGATGCCGAGGGACAGCGGGGTGACGTCGATCAGCAGGACGTCCTTGCGCTCGCCCTTCAGCACGCCGGCCTGGAGTGCTGCGCCAACGGCCACAACCTCATCCGGGTTGACGCCCTTGTTGGGTTCCTTGCCGCCGGCGAGTTCCTTGACGAGGTCGTAGACGGCGGGCATACGGGTGGAGCCACCAACGAGCACGATGTGGTTGATGTCGGAGAGCTTGATGCCGGCTTCCTTGATGACATCGTGGAACGGCTTCTTGGTGCGTTCCAGCAGGTCCTTGGTGAGGTCCTGGAACTTGGCGCGGGTCAGCTGCTCGTCCAGGTGGACCGGGCCGTCGGGGGTGACGGACAGGTACTGGAGCGAGACGTTGGTGCTGGTGGAGGAGGAGAGTTCCTTCTTGGCCTGCTCGGATGCCTCACGAAGGCGCTGGAGGGCGATCTTGTCCTTGGAGAGGTCGATGCCCTTGACCTTGAGCTGGTTCAGCAGGTAGTCCACGACGCGCTGGTCCCAGTCGTCGCCGCCGAGGCGGTTGTCGCCGGCGGTGGAGCGGACCTGGATGGTGGAGAAGTTATCTTCGTCCTTGCCAACTTCGAGCAGGGAGACGTCGAACGTACCGCCACCGAGGTCGAAGACCAGGATGAGTTCGTCTTCCTTGCCCTTGTCCAGGCCGTAGGCGAGTGCTGCAGCGGTGGGCTCGTTGACGATGCGCAGGACGTTCAGGCCGGCAATCTCGCCGGCTTCCTTGGTGGCCTGGCGTTCGGCGTCGTTGAAGTACGCGGGAACGGTGACCACTGCGTCGGTGACCTTTTCACCCAAGTAGGCCTCGGCGTCGTTCTTCAGCTTCATGAGGATACGCGCGGAGATTTCCTGCGGGGTGTACTTCTTGTCGTCAATGGCGACGCTCCAGTCAGTGCCCATGTGGCGCTTGACGGAGGTGATGGTGCGGTCGATGTTGTTGACGGCCTGGCGCTTGGCGATTTCGCCGACCAGGACTTCGCCGGACTTGGAGAATGCAACGACCGACGGCGTGGTGCGGCCACCCTCGGCGTTGGCAATAACGGTGGGCTCGCCACCTTCGAGAACGGAGACGACGGAGTTGGTGGTTCCGAGGTCGATACCTACTGCACGTGACATGTGTTGCTTCCTTCTTTCCTTGGAAACTTGCTGGCGCCCCAGGATTGAGCGTTCTACACTCAACTTTACTCAGGGCGGCACCGATGTCAATCTAACTTGAGCGAAGTACGCTCAACTTTGGATGCGGCTGCAGGCACAGAGCCGCGTTTTCCGCGTCTTTGCAAGCATTAAGCCCGACGGCGGCGGCTCGCCGTTTCGCTGTAGGAGAACCTTGAGGAGGCCTACCGAGAGTTCGGATCGCCGTGCAGGGGACCCCGCTCCTCGTCCGTGGTGTTGACCTGGCCATCGATAAGCTCCTCGCGAATGGCATCCGCCGGGTCGTCGGCAGGGGCTTCCACGCTGCCAACGTCCCCATAGTCCCCCTCCGCGTACTGCCCGCCCTCGCCCTCCATCCCCGGCGCTGAACTACCTTTCCGGGACTCCTCACCGGGGATTTCCTGGTTCTCAGTCATGGCGCACCTCTCCTTTGAGTTCCGCGTCCAGGGGGGCGCATTTTGGAGTCTACCCAGCGGCCCGCCGGCAAAACAGGGGTGGTTTTTTGGCGGCACCGGCGCCCGCCGGAGGCGCAGCCACGTCAGGCTTCGAGCCCCACCAGCTTCGCCAGCACGGCCAGATGATGCTCAAAGAGTTCATCACGCGCACTGAAGGTGTCCGCTCCGTACTGGCCAAAAACCTCGAAGCTCACCGTTCCAAAGAGTGACGTCCACACGAGGGCACCGTTCGCCAGCAGCCCCTCCGGGACGGCAAGCCCCAGTTCGTTTCGGATGGTTTCCAGGTCAGGAGACAAAGCGGAAGGCACGACGGCGGTGGGCGCCGCCGTCATCAGCCCACCCGCGCGGTAGGCGGCCTCGAGAATGCCGATCAGGCTGTAAACCACGCGGGTTCCAGACGTGGTGGTTCGCCCGGCCGGTGCCTGGTAACCGGGCACCGGACTGCCGAACAGCAGCCCGTAGCGGGCCGGCTCACGCAACGCCCAGTCCCGGACGGCCCTACCCAGGGCTTTGAAGCGCCCGGCATGGTCCCGCGGGGGCACCGCTTCCACCGCCATATCGACGGCGTCGCCAAGTTCATCGTAGGCATCCACCAGCAGGAGGGTGAGGAGTTCGTCGCGGTTGGCCACGTAGCGGTAGACGGCAGAGGAGACCACGCCCAGGTCCCTGGCGACGGCGCGCAGGGACAGTGCTGCCGCACCATGGCTGGCCAGATGCTCCCTGCCCAGCCGGACAATGTCCGCAACAGTCTGGGCCCGCGCGCGTTCCCGCGGCGTCCTGGGCATGGTTTGCATCTCTGCTGCAGCGTCACTCATGGATCCAAGCATCGCACAAGGCAGAGCACTGTCAACAAATGAGAGCACCGCTCTTGACAAGGCGTACCGAGTGGATGCAGGCTTATGCGAGAGCAGTGCTCTCGAAGCCCATACCTTGAAGGAGAAGTCATGAGCAATGTCTACGTTGTCACCGGGGCCGGCCCCGTAGGCTGGACGGTGGCTGAACAGCTCGCCGAGCAGGGGAAGAAGGTCAGGATCCTTACCCGCTCGGGCACCGGACCTGAGCATCCCCTCGTGGAGCGCGTCAAGGCAGATGTCCAGGATGCCGCACAGGTGCAGGGCGCCTTTGCGGGTGCCGTCGCCGTCTTTCATTGCGTTCACGGCTCTTCTTACACCGTTGACGCGTGGCAAGCCGAACTGCCCCGGGCCGAGCAAACGGTGCTTGCGGCGGCAGGCGAGGCGGGCGCCGTCGTCGTCTTTCCCGAAAGCCTGTACTCGTACAGCGAACCCGAGCGCCCGATGACCGAGGCAGGTCCGCGGACCGCCCAAGGCGGGAAGCGAGGCGTGCGGACGCAACTGTTGAAGGCGCGGGATGCCTCACCAACGAACACCGTCAGCGTAGTGGCCGGCGACTTTTTCGGACCGCGCGTCAGGACCTCCCACGCCGGTGAGCGAATGGTCCCCGCTGTTCTGGCGGGCAAGAGGATTTGGGTGATCGGGAGCACCAGCCAGCCCCATTCGTTCACCTACGTCCCGGACCTGGCCGCGGCGATGATCCATGCCGCGCAGACGCCTTTGCTGTGGAACCAGGTATGGCACGCCCCCACCTTGCCGGCAGTCACTCAGCGGCAACTGGCGACGGCCTTCACCGAGGCCGGCGGAGTGGAATCACCGAAGATGGTGGCGGTGCCGGGCTGGGCGCTCCGTGCTCTCGGGGCCTTCTCGAGGGATGTCCGCGAACTCGCCGAGATGCTCTACCAGTTCGAGAAGCCGTTCGTGATGGATTCGACGCCGAGCCAAACGGCCCTAGGCCTTCGCCCCACGCCACTTCCGGAGGCAGCCGCGGCCACGGTGGCCTGGTGGCGCGCGCAGAGGTGAAGTCCCAAGCCGGCCGGCCGCAACGCGCCCCTGCAGTCCTAGCGGCGACCGGCACCCTCGGGCTCCAAGGCGTCACTGCCACGCAGGCCGGCAGCGTCCAGTTCCGGCTTCCCCAGCCTGGACGGCCACCAGATGCGTGGACCAATGTCGTACACCAGCGCCGGAACCAACAGCGAGCGCACCAGGACCGTGTCCAGGAGGACGCCGAAGGCCACAATGAACGCCAATTGCACGAGGAACATGATGGGGATGACCCCCAGGGCAGCAAACGTTGCAGCGAGCACCACACCAGCCGAGGTGATCACTCCTCCGGTCACGCCAAGCCCGCGCAGGATGCCCGGCCTGGTCCCGTGCTTGAGGGACTCCTCCCGCACGCGGCTCATCAGGAAGATGTTGTAGTCCACGCCCAGAGCCACCAGGAACACAAAGCCGAACAGCGGCACGGTGGCGTCGGCGCCCGGGAAGCCCAGCAGGTTATTGAACACCACGGCCGACACGCCCATCGCGGCCCCGTACGACAGGACGACGGAGAGCACCAGCAGGACCGGCGCCAGTACCGAGCGAAGCAGCAGCATCAGGATGAACAGGATGACCACCAGCACGATGGGGATGATGATCACGAGGTCGCGCTGGGCGGTGGTGTTGGTGTCCAGGGCCGTGGCCGTCACGCCGCCAACCAGGGCGCCGTCGTCGACCGTTTTCACGTCCTCGCGCAATACCTTGACGGCCTCCTCGGCCTCGATGGAATCGGCGGCGAAGTTGAGCGTGGCGTTGATCAGCACTTTCCCTTCGCGGACGTCCGGCTCGCTGGGAGTGCCCGGGACACCTGGCTGGCCGGAAATGATCGGCACGCTTCCTTCAGCCAGGAGGTAGGCATCCCCCACGCCGTCGGCTGCCTTCACCTTCTCCAGCACCTCGTCAGCTCTGCCTTCGTCCGCCACCACGACGGCGGGGCTGCCGCTGCCGGCGTCGAAATGGCGCGCCAGCGCGTCTTGGCCGTCCACCGCGTTGGAGGCTGACAGGATGACGTCCGTTTGGGGCACGCCGTTGGCCTTCAGCTGCAGCACTCCGGCCGAAGCCACAAGCAGCAGCATGACTGACGCGATCCAGACCGTCCGTGGGCGGCGCGCCACCAGCGAACCGGTGGCCCGCCAAATACCCTTCTGCCCCTCCAAGCCGGTGACCAGGTCAGGCTCGCGCTCGCCGGCCGGGACCAGCTTGGGACGGAACGGCCAGAATGCGGCCCTGCCCAGGAGGGCCATGATTGCAGGCAGCAGGGTCAGGGCGGCGAAGAGTGAGCAGAGAATGCCAGCCGCGGCCACGGGGCCAAGTGCCTTGTTGGAATTCAGGTCCGAGAAGAGCAGGCAGAGCAGTGCGATGATCACGGTGGCGCCGGAGGCCAGGATCGGTTCGAAGGACGCTTTCCAAGCGGTCAGGACGGCGGCAGTCCTGTTGGTGGTGTGGGTCAGCGCTTCCCGGAAACGTGCCACGTAGAGCAGGGCGTAATCGGTGGCGGCGCCGATCACCAGGATGGACAGGATGCCCTGGCTTTGGCCGTTGAGCTGGATCCAGCCGAGCTTTGCCATGCCAAACACCAGCAGGATGGCGGCGCACAGGGCGAAGACGGAGGTCAGCAGCACTGCGACAGGGAGGAGGAGCGAACGGTAGACGATCAGCAGGATGACAAAGACAGCCCCCAGTGCCACCAGCAGCAGGATTCCGTCAATGCCCGCGAAAGCACTGACCAGGTCGGCGGTCAACCCAGCGGGCCCCGTGACGAAAGTCTGCATGCCCTCAGGCGCGGCGTCCGCGAGGAAGTCCCGCAGCTCCAGAACCGATTCCTTGACCTCGCCGGAGGACCCGATCGGGGCGATGAACTGCACGGCCTCGCCATCCTCCGACGGGATGGGCCCGATCACGGCACTCCCCAGCGCCAACTCCTCCAGCCCGGCCTTCAGGGACGCCAGCTGGCCAAGTTCTGCGGGGCTGATGGCGGCGCCGTTCTCAATGACGATGACCGCCGGGATCTCGTCCGAGTCGCGGAACTTCGCTTGCCAGTCCTGCGCGGCGGTGGCCTCGGCGCCGGCGGGAAGGAATGAGGCCTGGTCATTCGAGGAGACTTCGTCGAGCCGGCCGAACGTGGGGCCGCCCACCCCGGCGATGGCCAGCCACGTGAGCACCAGCAGCACCGGGATGAGCCAGCGCAGCCAGAACGGGACCCGCGCACTGTGTTGGGGACTGGATTTCATGGTTCCTTCTGGGCTGGGGGACGGAAGAGTACAATTGATTCCATCATAGAGTATCTCCACCATGGAGAGATATAACACTGGAGATATAAGCCTGGAGATATGGACATGGGGAAATACTGCCCTGGAGCAGTTCTCCGGCGGACTCCGCTCATCGGGCTGCGCTGCAGTAATATCCGTCAGGGCATCAAGCGGCGAGCGAAGGAGGCGGAACATGGCAGACGAAGCATTCCAGCGCCCCACAAACGCAGGCCCCCAGTCGCTGGTTCGCCTGCTTCAGGACTTCACCCTCGAGGCCAACCGCTATGTGGATACGGCGGGCGGACGGAACGACATGCACCGCACGGACCTCAATGCCCTCGCCGTCATCATGCGCCACACTGCCAAGGGCACCGTGGTCACCCCAGGCATCCTCCGCAAGGAACTCAACCTGAGTTCACCTGCAACCACCGCGCTGATCGACCGGCTGGACCAGTCCGGACACGTCGTCCGGGAACGGCTCGGCTCAGACCGGCGGCAGGTCCAGCTCCGCATGACGCCCAAGGCGTTCCAGGACGGCGGAGCCATGTTCATGCCGCTCTCGCGCCACATGGGCACGGCCATGGCCGAGTTCTCGCCCGAAGAGCTGGAGCTCGTGACCCGTTTTATGACCGCGATGGTGGAGGCCACTATCGCAGCCCGCCAGGAAGCGTCCAACGGCGGCTCGGCCCAGTCTCCCCCGCCTCGCCCAACTGAGTAGCAGCAGATGTCGTTATGAGGGCTCAAAACGACATCTGCTGCTACTTAGTTGGGTGAAGGCACGACGGCGGTTCCTCCCATTCGAGCTACCGCGGCGGTAGCGTTTGGTTATGAGTGCGCAGCAGCCTGAAGACGACGTGTACACCCACGGCCACCACGAGTCGGTGGTCCGCGCCCATGCGTCCAGGACGGCGGAAAATTCAGCGGCCTTCGTCCTTCCGCACCTCACCCCCGGAACTTCAGTACTCGACGTCGGCTGCGGCCCCGGGAGCATCACCTGCGACTTCGCAGACCTGGTGGCACCGGGAAAGGTCACTGGCCTGGACCGGGCACCGGACATCATCACCCAGGCTTCGGCGCTGGCCGCTGAACGCGGGGTGGCAAATGTGGAGTTCCTGGCCGGGAACATCTACGACCTCGATTTCGAGGACGAGACGTTCGACGTCGTTCACGCCCACCAGGTGCTGCAGCACCTCACCGACCCCGTGGAGGCCCTGCGCGAAATGCGCCGGGTCGCCAAGCCGGGCGGGATCGTTGCAGTGCGCGACGCCGACTTCCACGGCATGAGCTGGTACCCCGCCTTCCCGGAACTGGACGAATGGATGGAGCTGTACCAACGCATCGCCCGCCGCAACGGGGCCGAGCCCGACGCCGGACGCCGGCTGGTTTCGTGGGCACAGTCCGCCGGCTTCACCGATGTTGCGCCCACCAGCAGCAACTGGCTCTACGCCACCGGTCAACAGCGAAGGTGGCAGGCCCGGGTCTGGGGCGAGCGCGTGCTGCATTCAGCGTTCGCGGAACAGGCCTTGGAGTACGGGTTTGCCAATGCCGCGGACCTGGCCAGGATTTCGGCGGGCTGGCACCGCTGGGGATCCACCGACGACGGCTGGTTCCTGATCCCGAACGGCGAGGTCATCGCCCGGGCGTAGGACCATGGGCTGTCGTTGTCCGCATGCGGCGCTTAACCTGTTCCGGCCACCACGAGCCGCCAATACAGCCCGTGACAGCACTGTGGTGAACCGGCACTAAACTTGGGAGGTGCAATTCTCCCTTTGGCTCGCCCTCGCGGGTGCCGGCGTCCTGGTCAGCTTCACACCGGGAGCCGGTGCGATCAACACCATGAGCAACTCCCTGACGTCAGGGTTCCGCCGTTCCATCTGGGGGATCCTGGGCCAGCAGGCAGCCCTGGTCATCCACGTGATGGTGGTTGCACTCGGAGTGGGCGTCCTGGTGGCGAGTTCCCCCGTCGCCTTCAACGTGATCCGCTACGCGGGAGCGGCCTACCTGGTGTACCTGGGCATCCGCCAGTTCCTGAGCAAACCCCAACCCGACCAGGAGGCTGCCGAGTCGCTCCGGAACGAGCCCGCGGGGTCCATGTTCCGGCGCGGTCTGTGGGTCAACCTGCTGAACCCCAAGGCCATCGTCTTTTTCCTTGCATTCATGCCGCAGTTCATCCGGCCCGAACAGCCGCTGCTCCCGCAGTATCTCGTGTTGACGGCGACCGTCGTAGTCATTGACATCCTCGTCATGTGGTTCTTCTTCGCCACTGCTGCCAAGTCGTTCCAGCGATTTACCCACACCGCCCGCGGACAGCAGATCCTCAGCCGGATCTTTGGCATTTTGTTCGTGGCCGTGGGCATTCTCCTCGCCCTGATCCACTGACCAACCGCTTGATCGTGGTTCAAAAGAAGCACACTGCAACCGCATCGTGACCATTTATGCAATTCTCTTTACGAATCCGTGAAACATGCCGAAAACCGGCTAGCCAAGAGCGGCGGTATCCCGCATGCTTAGCACCATGAACTCATCGTCGAGCCCATACCGGATCATTGCCGTCTGCACCGGGAACATTTGCCGGTCCCCCATGGCCGAGCTGATGCTGGCTGCGGCGCTTGAAGCGTCCGGGCTTGACGGCGAGGTGACGGTGGACTCTGCAGGGACCACAGGCTATGAGGCCGGGCGCCCCATCGATCCGAGGGCAGCCCGCCGGCTCGCAGCCACGAAGCTCACCTCCGACCGGCACATTGCCCGCGAGTGGCAGGCCGGCTGGTTCGGCGAACGGGACCTGATCCTCGCCCTGGACATCGACCACTACGCCTGGCTGCGCGAAAACGCTCCGGACCAGGAATCCATGAATAAAGTGCGGATGCTGCGCAGCTTCGACCCGAAAGTAGCCAGCAAAGACCTGCTGGACCAGGGCATCGAGGACCCCTGGTACGGCGGCCAGGCTGACTTCGACGTCGTGTGGCACCAGATCCAGACCGCCCTGCCGGGGATCATTGAGCACGTCCGGTCCGTCATCCGGAGCCGCGACCGGAGCAGGCAGCAGGAGCAGCAGGTACGCTCTATTTCATGACCCCCGTACCTGTGATCATCGCCGTCGACGGGCGATCCGGCGCAGGGAAAACCACACTAGCCATCGAACTGGCCGCGCGGCTCCGGAACCACCACAAGGTCTCGCTCTTCCACCTGGAGGACATCTACCCCGGCTGGAACGGCCTCGCAGCCGGTATCGAGCGCTATGTCTCCACGGTCCTCACCCCCCTGAGCCGCGGCGACCGCGCCACGTGGACAAGCTGGGACTGGGAAAGACATTACGACGGCGACACCCGGGTCACGCTCCCCGCCGAGATCGTCATCATCGAGGGAGTCGGCTCCGCGGCAGCCGAAGCCCGCCTCATGCTGGACGCCGTTGTCTGGGCCGATTCGCCGGACGATGTCCGCCGGACCCGGGCGCTGGACCGTGACGGAGGAACGTACGAGCCGTACTGGGATCAATGGGCGGCCCAGGAAGACGCCTGGCTTGCTGGCGACGACGTCCCGGCCCACGCAGACATCCGCGTCCTGAACGAGGCAGACGGCTCCGCGCCCACCGATGTCCTGCAGCTCCTGCCCTACCTCCCCTCGCTGGCAACCGTGCTGGTCCCCGAACTGTCCGCAAGGCGCGGCCTGAGGCTCCGTACGGAACGGCTGGACTGCCGGCCAGACGCGGCCGCGCTGTTCGCGGACTTGTACGGCAGCTCTCGCAACGCCGTATGGCTGGACTCCTCGAACGCCCCGTCCGCCCCGCCGCTTGGGCCTTCCCCGGCAGCGGAGCGCAGCCGCTTCAGTATCCTGGCGGACGACGGCGGCGTGTTCGGCCAGGTGGTCACGCACCGGTCAGGCGAGAGCCTCATCGCCGCCGGCAGCGCCACCGCACGCGTGCCGGGCCCGTTCTTCCGCTGGCTGGACACGGTTTGGGGCCGCCGGGCGGTCCGCACCCCGGACGATTATCCCGGTGACTTTGCGCTCGGCTGGCTGGGATGTCTGGGCTACGAACTCAAGCGCGAGACGGGCGGCACGGATGTTGCCGCTCCAACCCCGGATGCCGCCCTGATCTTCGCCGGAAGGGCTGTTGTCCTGGACCACGCCGAGGGCACAGTTTGGCTGCTCGCCCTCGAGTCCCCGGATGCAGGCAGCTGGCTCGCATCGGCACGAGCCGCCGTGTCCACGGCGGCTCCGGCAGCAGCGCCGGAAGCAGCCCGCGACGACGCCGGGATGACGGACCGCGCCGGCGGCAGCAACGCCGTCGTCCGTCCACCGGTGTTCAGCAGCCGCGACACCGAACTCGACTACAAACACAAAATTGCGTCCGCCCAGCACGAGATCGGGGAAGGAAACTCCTACGAGGTCTGCCTCACCACCACGCTCACGGCACAGGTGCCGGCGGCTGAGGCTGCGCCCTGGGCCACCTACCTGGCCCTGCGCCGCAGGAACCCCGCCCCGTTCGCCAGCTACCTGCGGTTTGGCGGGTTGACCGTGGCCAGCACGTCGCCGGAACGGTTCCTGAAGATAGCTTCCGACGGCGGCATGCGGGCCGAGCCGATCAAGGGCACCCGCCGCCGGGCATCAGATCCCGCGCGGGACGCGCAGCTGCGGCGCGACCTGGAAACCTCACTCAAGGACCGGGCAGAGAACATCATGATCGTGGACCTGCTGCGGAACGACCTCAGCCACTTCGCCGAACCCGGGTCCGTCACGGTCAGCAGGCTGTGCGCGATCGAAAGCTACGCCACCGTGCACCAAATGGTCAGCACTATCGACGCCCAGCTGCTGCCTGGATCGCCGCGGGCCGAAGCGGTGGCGGCGTGCTTCCCGGCGGGGTCGATGACCGGCGCCCCGAAGATCAGCACCATGGCCATCCTGGACCGGTTGGAGCAGGGGCCGCGGGGCCTGTATTCCGGGGCCATCGGCTACTTTTCGCTGAATGGCGCCACGGACCTGGCCGTTGCCATCCGCACCTTGGTGATCAATTCCGCCGCCGGGGACGGCAGCGGTGATGCGGCGACGGCGGAACTGACTCTCGGTGTCGGCGGTGCCATCACCTCGGACTCCGTTCCGGACGAGGAGTACGACGAAATCCGGGTTAAGGCCTTCGGCGTGCTGTCCGCGCTGGGCGCCGACTTCCCCGATTCCTGAACCTGGAGTTACTGGACAGTTGCGGTCAGCCTGGCGACGTTATCGATGTAGCGGGCGGCGAGCGGCCGGTTCAGCCAGTCCTCGAGCCTGAGCTCATGGGAGATGTCGCGGTAGGTGTCCTCCACCGCGCGCATCTCATTGACGATTTCCGCGCCCAGGAGCATCACCGACACTTCCATGTTCAGCGAGAACGAACGCATGTCCATGTTGCTCGAGCCCAGGACCGCCACTTCGTCGTCGATCGTGAAGTGCTTGGCGTGGAGCACAAAAGGAGCCCTGTAGAGGTAGATCTTCACTCCAGCTTCCAGCAACGCCTCATAGTAGGACTGCTGCGCGTGGTGCACCAGGAACTGGTCCCCCTTCTCGGAGACGAACAGTTCCACGTCCACGCCCCGCTGCGCCGCCGTCGTGATGGCGTAAAGCAGCGAGTCGTCGGGCACGAAGTAGGGGCTGCAGATGGAGATCCGGTGCTGGGCGGAGTAGATCAGCGTGGTGAACAGCCGCAGGTTGTTTTCGGTGATGAACCCCGGCCCGCTGGGAACCACCTGTGCGGTGACGTTTCCGGGAGCCGGGTTGGCCGGAAGCTGCAGCTGGTGTTCCAGGGACTCGTCGGTTTCGCTGAGCCAGTCGGTGGCAAAGACCACGTTGAGCGTGGTGACGATGGGACCGCGCAGGCAGGCCATCAGCTCCACCCATTCGCGGCCCGCCTTGCGGTGCTTGGGGTTGTTGTAGGAGGGCTCGATCAGGTTCTGCGAGCCAGTGAAGGCGAGTTCGCCGTCGATCACCATGATCTTGCGGTGGTTGCGCAGGTCCGGCCGGCGCCACTGACCGTGGATGGGCAACAGCGGGAGCATGCGCTTCCACTGGATTTTTCCTGCCCGAAGCCGTTTGAGCAGCTTGCGGTAGCCCTTGATCCGCAGGGTGCCGATGTGGTCGAAAAGCACCCGGACTTCAACGCCCCGCTCAGCAGCTTCTTCCATCGCGGTGAGCAGGTCATCGGTGATGTGGTCCGTGCTCATGATGTAGAACTCGGCGTTGATGAACTTTTTGGCTTTGCTCACCGCCTCTGTCATGGCCAGGATCGAGTCCGGATAGCCGGGAATGAGGTCCACCGAGTTGCCGTCCACCATGGGAAGGGAGCCCAGCCTGCGGTTCAGCTCTCCGGCGGAGGTGACCCATTCCGGTCCCGGGTATTCACTTTCGACGTCGGCGAGCGCGGAGATGCCCGAACGCACCCTGGCGTTGACGGTCTCCTGCTGTTCGCGGCGGCGGCTGGAGAGCTTGAAGTTGCCGAACAGCAGGAACAGGACCAGTCCCACGAAGGGGACAAAGAAGATGACAAGCAGCCAGGCCATGGCGGTGGTGGGACGCCGGTTGCCGGGGATGATGCCCAGGGCCGCCACCCGGATCACCAGGTCGGCGGCGGCCAGCAGCAGGGTCAGCCAACCCGGCACGGTGCCGGCAAGGGAAAACGGCCACAACACTTCAGAACCCCCGGACTGTGTGCGCCCTCCGGACGGGTTCCGGCCAGGGCGATGACCACAGCTTAGCCGCGGGCGCCGGACTAAGCTGGAGCCATGACTTCTCCTGCTTCCGTGGTGCTCGTTTTCCTGGATTCCGAGTTCCCTGCCGGCCGGCTGGCCGACGCCTCACAGCCCCAACTGATGGCCACTGACCAGGGGGCAACGCGCGGTGACGGTGTTTTCGAGACCATGCTGGCCGTGGGCGGAGCAGTGCGGAAGCTCCAAGCGCATTTGAACCGGCTGGAAGGTTCGGCGGAGGCACTGGACCTGGTGATTCCAGGCCAGGACCAGTGGCGTGCGGCCATCCGAACTGGTGTGGAGGAACACCGGACCCAGCATCCTCCATCCTCACCGGCGGAGGACGAACTCGTGGTGAAGCTGGTGGTGACGCGCGGAGTGGAGGGCGCCGCCACTCCCACATGCTGGGTCCAGGTGTCCCCCGTAGGCGCCGCCAGCCGCCGCCAGCGCGAAACCGGGATCGACGTCATCCTGCTGGACCGCGGTTATGACAGCGGCGTTGCCGAACGCGCGCCCTGGCTGCTGATGGGCGCCAAAACCCTGTCCTACGCGGTGAACATGGCGGCGTTGCGGCATGCCCACAAACTGGGCGCCGACGACGTCATCTTCACGTCCTCCGACGGACGCGTCCTGGAGGGTCCCACTTCCACCGTGCTGCTCGCGCACGTGGAAACGTCCGACGACGGCGGTGCCGCAGGCAGCCGCACCGTCAAGAGGCTCATCACGCCGCAGCTGGACAGCGGCATTCTTGCCGGGACATCCCAGGGTGCGCTCTTCACCGCCGCCAAAGCCGCGGGGTGGGAACTTGGCTACGGACCCTTGGAGCCGCAGGACCTCCTGGATGCCGATGCCGTCTGGCTCATTTCCAGCATCCGGCTGCTTGCTCCCGTGAACCACATTGACGGCAAGGAAATTGGAACGCCAGCCGTCCAGAAGCAACTGACGGCCGAACTGAGCGAGCTGTTCGCCGGGATCCAATAGGCCTGCCTGCGTGCCTGTCTGCGTGCCTGCCTGCCTGCCAGGACGGCCGCGCACTCTTTCAGGCGAGGGCTGCCCCGTGTTCCCGTGGGAGGCTCTGCCAGTACCTGTACCAGCAGGGCCTTCCACCCAGCTGTGCCAGAGGGTTTGCTGATTAAGTAGCGACATCTTCCACCCAACGAAGCGATCCCATACCCAACTTACGGAGAACAATGTTTACCGCTAATGCTTACGCTGCCCCGTCCGCAACGGGCGACCTCATCCCCACCACCATCGAACGCCGCGATGTCGGCGCCCATGACGTCCTGATCGAGATCAAGTTTGCCGGCATCTGCCACTCAGATATCCACACCGTCCGCGGCGACTGGGGACCCCAGCAGTACCCGCTGGCGCCCGGCCATGAAATCGCCGGCATCGTCACGGAGGTCGGTTCCGCCGTCACCAAGCACGCCGTGGGCGATCGGGTGGGCGTGGGCTGCATGGTCAACTCCTGCCGCGAATGCGTCAACTGCCAAAAGGGTGAGGAGCAGTACTGCCTCAACGGCATGACCGGCACGTACGGCGCCGTGGACCGCGACGGCACCATCACCCAGGGCGGCTACTCCACGCACGTGGTGGTGACCGAGGACTTCGTAGTCACCATCCCGGAAGGGATCGAGCTCGACGCCGCCGCTCCCCTGCTGTGCGCGGGCATCACTACGTACTCCCCGCTGCGGCACTGGGGCGCGGGCCCCGGTAAGAAGGTCGCCGTCGTCGGCCTTGGCGGCCTCGGCCACATGGCCGTCAAACTCGCGCATGCCATGGGCGCGGAGGTCACGGTGCTCTCCCAGTCGCTGAAAAAGCAGGAGGACGGGCTGAGGCTCGGCGCGGACCACTACTACGCCACAAGCGACGAAACCACGTTCACGGACCTGGCCAACACGTTCGACCTGATCATCAACACCGTCAGCGCACCGATCGACATCAGCGCCTACCTGCAGCTGCTGACCCTCGACGGCGCCCTGGTGAACGTGGGCGCTCCGGCCGAGCCGCTCCCGGTCAACGTCTTCTCACTGATCCTGGGACGGCGTTCCTTCGCCGGATCAGCGATCGGCGGCATCCGCGAGACCCAGGAAATGCTCGACTTCTGCGCCGAACACAGCCTCGGCGCCGAGATCGAGGTCATCCCGGCGAGCAAGATCAACGACGCCTACGAACGCGTGCTGGCGTCCGACGTGCGCTACCGGTTCGTCATCGACACCTCAACGCTCTAACCCTCGGATGCGGCGGGGAGCCTGCGTCTTTTTGCAGGTTCCCCCGCCGCGCCCGCGGAACCGGCCGCTGCCGGAAGCGGGGCGCAG
The DNA here is from genome assembly GCF_042270935.1 of Pseudarthrobacter sp. NPDC055928. Classification (NCBI taxonomy): domain Bacteria; kingdom Bacillati; phylum Actinomycetota; class Actinomycetes; order Micrococcales; family Micrococcaceae; genus Pseudarthrobacter; species Pseudarthrobacter sp. NPDC055928. The sequence continues at coordinate 39,993 of NZ_JBHJZH010000013.1, read as the reverse complement.
CTCCCAACCGGGCGGGCCCAACCCCCTTTTGGACCGGCCGCAGGAGCCGTAGGGTGTGGTCCATGACCTCCACCGAAGTGCCTGATGACAAATTGACGTTCGACGAGTGCTGGGAACTGCTGGCCGATGAGACCCTGGGGCGGATCGCCGTCATCGTGGACGACCATCCTGAGATCTTTCCGGTGAATTTCGTGCTGGACCGCCGGAGCCTCGTGTTCCGGACCTCCGGGGTTACCAAGCTTTGGGCAGCGCTGACGGAGAAGCCGGCAGCGCTGGAATGTGATGGTTATGACCCGCACACAGAAACAGCCTGGAGCGTGGTGGCCCGCGGCGACATTGAAGTGATCGAGGACCCGGAAGACAAGGCCGCCGTGGACAACCTCAACCTGGAGCCCTGGCACCCTGGCGCGAAGAACCACTACGTACGGCTCACACCGCGCGCCCTGACCGGGCGCCGTTTCAAGGTCAACAAACCGGACGTCTGGAACACAAGGCTGTCCGACCGCCGTCGCGCTTCATTCGAGTAGTACGACGGCGCGTTGCCGAGTTCATTGGCGCCGCAAGCTCATGGTGTTGCGGCGATTGCCCGGGAAAGTTGCGTCTCCAGCCCGGACAGCAGAATGGTGATCCCCTGATCGAGTTCCGCCTCGCCGTCGTAATCAGCCAAGACCGGCGCCAATGCCCGGAGCCGGGGGAAGTCCTTGGCCGGCAAGCGATGCAGCCCCAGCCGTAGGAGGGCTTCGTTTTCCTCCGGGTCCACGATGAACTCCTGGAGCTCGTTGAGGATGTGGCCGTAGAGGAAGCCGTAGTACGCCCGGTACACGTGCAAGGCATCCGTGGGCGTGAACCCGGCGTCGATCAGCAAGCCCAGGATCTGCTCCAATGGCCGCACGGTACCCAACGGCCGCAGGCCCAGGGGCGTGGAGAGCGGCCGTGTCACCAGCAGGGGAATAACGTTTGGGTGGCGGAGTGCCAGGAGCCGCAGGTCGTGGGCAATGCGGCGCAACTGCGCCTTCCAGTCGGGATCGGCCGGGAAGATGGCGAGCTCATTGAGGACCATCTCGGACACCCCGTCCAGCAGGGCGGCGCGGTTCTCTGCGTAGCGGTAGAGGCTCATTGGATCGCGTTCCAGCACCTGCCCCAAGCGGCGCATAGTCAGCGAGTCGAGACCCTCGGAATCCACGAGTTCCAAGGCCGCGGAGAGCACCAGTTCCCTGCTCAGGCGCGGCTTGGGGCTCGCCATTTCATTCTCCGGACTCTTCGGGGAGGGCATGGAATTCCATCCTGTGCGTTGTAGCGTCGGCTGGGATAAGAAAAAATAAAGACGCTTGCCTAATACGTAGTCTACGCGTAAAGTCTACGTTGTAGAGCAAAATGTAGGCGCGGGTTTCAGACAAGGGACCGCGTTGCTGGCTGGACAGGCCAGCCAAATCAAACTCTTAGCCAGTCCGGACTCCGTCCTGGCAAACGAATACCCTGAATGCCCACGTGCACGGCGTTGAGGTTCGCGCTGCTGTAGCCGAACGGCGGCACCAACTGCACCTGGCGAAAGAGAAGCCGATCATGGCACATTCGCAGTTCGACAAATTCCTCCGCGAAGCTACAACGTGCGTCGGTGAGCCTGATGTCACCCTTGCCCGGGATCCCCTGTATGGCCTTTACACCAGCTGGTGTTTCCTCAATCAGCAGACCCCCCGCGCCGAAACCACTTTCTGGGCTGCCATGTCCCGCCGGATCGACCCCGACCAAAACGGCTTGCGCATGAAGGGCCCGGCAGCAGCTGATTACATCCTGACCAGTTATCCCGGCCTGGTCTAGGCCCCATGGAGAAACCCTTCTGCACTTACCTGCCACGGGATTCTTTCCAGCCACGGGGCGGGCGGCCGTGGTGCGCAGACTGTGACACCGATTCCTACCTGGCGGTGGACTCGGTGGTGGTTCTCGATGCGCGCAAGAACACTTTGGCGGCCGCCGTCAGCTGCTCGCAGTGCCGGGGCTCCCGCGTCCTGGCAACCACCTCTGAGCTCATGGCCGCCGTGCTGGCGAGGGCATCACACCAGGCTGCGACGTGAACAGCCTCACCGCCGAAACAGCCACCTGACAACGTCCATCCCGCCTAGATCCTGCGGTCCCGAAGAAGCGGGCGCAGGCGACCGGCTGGCTGGCAGCACTGGAAGGGCCGGGACCACCCGGCCCTTCCTGCGTTCCATTCCTGGAGTTACTGACCCGGCCTACTTCCCGGAGGCGGCGGGATACGCCGCGTCAACCTCCACCTCAACCAGCCATCCGTTCACCGGCAGGTTCTCGATCTCCAGCGCGAACCGCGACGGCCTGGCCGGGTTCACCACAAACGGATCGGCCGGCGCGGCCGAACCCAGCGGAACCTTGACCGGGGCGCCGTCGGAGAGGCTGGTGTTTGCGAAGTACTGCCGGTACGCGCGGTTCCAGCCGTCAAAGTCGGCCTTCTCAGCACCCGCAGCATTCTGGAGGAAGACGCGCATAGTGATGACGTCGTCGTAATCCAGACCCGCCTGCGCGAGGTTCTCGCCGATCCGGCGCAGGGCGTTGATGCCCTGCGCCTCGGTGACTGTCACGCCGGCGGGGAGCACCCCGTCCGGAAAGACGGCCGTGTCGATGTACCGCTGTTCGCTGCCCGCGGGCGCTGCAGTATTCAAGGCCGAGGGACCGAGGCCGCTGGTCTTGTAGATGGCCGTGTTCGCCCCGATGGCCACCCCTGAAGCGATCATCGGGTTGTCCTGGCCAGCCGGCAGGTTGGACACCGTGGTTCCCGGTTTGGGTGATGTGAGGTCCTGGAAGACTGCCGGCCCGGCAAAAGCGGCGGTGGCCGTGAGGCAAAGACCGGCAACGCCTGCGGCGATCAGGGAAGTGCGGCGGATCATCGGCTTCTTTCTGGGATTCGGGGAATTGTTGGTGTGATGTTCCTGAAGCGGGTTCAACCGGCCACCGCCGTTGCCACCCGGGTGTGCAGCGCCGTGACGGCCGCGCGGGCGGAGGTCATGGCTCCGTGCTGCCAGGCGATGGCATGACTCAGGTGGTCACCGGCGAAGTAGATGTTGCCGGTGGGCTCCAGCAGCTTGGCGTACTTGGCGTCCGTCTGCGAGGGCCATCCCACCCACGCGCCTTCCGAGAACTCGGTGCTGCTCCAGTCAACCGAGAACGACGCCGCAACGTCCTTCCGGTACACGTCACCATGGATCCGCGCACCCTGGTCAAGGGCACGACTGAGCCTTCTTTCCGGAGGCAGCGCCTGGTAGATGCGGGCGTTGGCGCCGGTGTTGTAGTAGCCGACCATGGTGCCGCGCTGGCCATGGAAGCCCGTGGACGGGTACCACATGTTGCCCAAGTCGATGTTGGTGTTTGTAATGCCGCCGTAGATGCGGTGGTCCTCTTCCCACCACCGGCGCGAGTACTCAATGCCGATCTTTCCCGCGTCGCTGGGGGTAGCGAACTTCAGCGCGTCAATGACGTCGGCCGGCAGGTTGCCTGGGATCTTGGCGGCAATGTGCGGCGGCAGCGTGCAGACCGCGAAATCGGCCTGCAGGGTCTGGGTCTGGCGGCCCGGATTGGTGTAGTCCACGGAAACGCCCGCCGAAGTGTTGTTCAGCGACAGGACCTTGGCACCGTAGATAATCTTGTCCTTCCCGATGGCCGCTTCGAAGGCGTAGGGGATCCGATCCATGCCGCCCACCGGCTGGAACATCATCATGGCCTGGTCCCAGCCAAATTCGAACGAGAAGTAGTTGCCCACTCCGCTGGCGAACACATCGGTCAGGGCAGCGGGCGCCAAAGGTGTGCCCGCCTCCATGCCCGCGCCCGGCGCGACGGAGTAGCCCTTCCTGCCGCTGCCGGAGTATTTGAAGCTGGCGGCGGCGTCACCGGGGACCTTGGCGCCGATGGCACCGAAGTTGCCTAGGAAGGAGATGAGATTTTCCTTGTCCGTGGGACTCAGGTAGCTGTCCAGGGAGCCCTGGTCGGTGGCCTTCGCGAGGAGCTCGGAGACATAGCCGTACACGTCCGCCTTGGCCGCACGGTGCCGGACCGGAGTATTGGACAGTTTGGTGCTGCCTTCGCGGAACAGGTAGCCGTCAGCGTTCTGGTTGGTGAAGGGCTCGATGGCGACGCCGAGTTCCTTGCAGTAGTCCAAGGTGATGTGGTGCTGCGGAATCCGGCCCGGCCCGGCATTCATGTACTGGTCTTTGGAGAACGTGGCGCGCTGTGCGATCCCGCCGAGGTCGGTCTCCTCCGTGCCGCCGCGGACTGTCCAGTTGCGTCCGCCCGGCCTCATCCGGGCTTCCAGGATGGTCACTTTGTAGCCCGCCTTGCCCAGCTCATAGGCGGTAGTGAGCCCGGCGATGCCGCCACCCAGCACCACCACGGACTTCCCTGCCCCGTTCAGGTCGCCTGCCCGCGGAGCGGCGAAGGCCGGCGTCGCCGAATCGGGCGCAAGGCCCATGGCCTCCATGGTCTGGTACATGACACCGGCGCCACCCACCATGCCCACATAGCGGAGGAAATTCCTGCGAGTCGCACTTTCCATATTGTTTTCCCTTTTCTGTCGGACGTTACGAAGGGAGCGTATTGATTGAGTGTTTCGTCAAATAGCGTGACAATTTCGTGGCGGTGCCGTTCATATTTCGGTAAAGTAAACAGACTTTACGCTGGGTAAACGCCATGTCAGCGTTCCATTCCCCGCCGCCACCGCCCGTGACATACTTGAGGAAAATGCACCGCGGGCGCGCATAGACGTCGCCCCGAGCCTCGCCTCCACCGAAAGGCAGCATCATGGTCAACGACGCCACGGCCAACACTTTCCCGGCCCACGAGGACCGCACTGCCGTCATCCTCGGAGGTGCCCGCACCCCTTTCGGCCGTTTCCGCGGCAGCCTGTCTTCCCTCTCCTCCAGCGAACTGGGCGCACATGCGATCCGCCATGCGCTGGAACGCGCAGGTGTGGCGCCGGGGCACGTACATGCGGTAATCGTGGGGCAGGTCATCCAGGCAGGAGCCGGCCAGGGACCGGCCAGGCAGGCAAGCCTGGGGGCAGGCATCGGCTGGGATGTCCCCACGGTCACCATTAACAAACTCTGCCTCTCCGGGCTGACCGCCGTGATCGACGCGGCCCGGATGATCCGCGCCGGGGAGGCTGATTTCGTCGTGGCCGCCGGCCAGGAATCCATGACCAACGCCCCGCACCTACTGCCCCGCCTGCGTACCGGCGTGGCCATCGGCGATACCCCGCTGGTCGATTCCCTGAACCACGACGCCCTCCAGGATCCCATCTCCGGAATCCTGCAGGGCGCCGCCACCGATGCCGGCAATGCCGAGCGCGGCATCAGCCGCGGGGAGCAGGACGAAGTTGCCGCCCGCTCCCACCAGAGGGCCGAAGCAGCGCGGAATGCAGGACTGCTCGCCGAAGAGATCGTTCCCCTGGATATCCCGCAGCGCCGCGGCCCTGCCGTCACCGTCGATGCCGATGAGGGGATCCGGCCGGGCACGACGGCGGAGGCCCTGGCGGCGCTTAAGCCCGCCTTCTCCACGGCCGACTCAGCCACCATCACCGCAGGTTCCGCCTCTCCCCTCTCCGACGGCGCGGCCGCCGTCGTGGTGGCCAGCAAGGCGGCCGCCGAACGGGCGGGGCTCACCTGGATTGCCGAGATCGGCGCCCACGGGCAGACAGCCGGGCCGGACGGCTCTTTGCATTCCCAGCCGTCGCGCGCCATCGAAAGAGCACTCCGCGCAGAAGGGATTTCGGTGGAGGACCTGGACTTGGTGGAAATCAACGAAGCGTTCGCCTCGGTGATCATCCAGTCAGCCCAGGACCTTGGCATTTCTGCGGAGAAGATCAACGCCGAGGGCGGGGCGATCGCGCTGGGCCACCCCGTCGGCGCCTCGGGGGCACGGCTGGTCCTGCACCAGGCCCTGGCGCTGAAACGGCGCGGCGGCGGCATCGGCGTCGTGGCCTTGTGCGGCGGCGGCGGCCAGGGCGAGGCCCTCATCCTCAGGGCCTGACGCCCGTCCCCACGGGCGTCGCCGCTGCTCAGGCCCCGGTACCCGCCAGTATTAGCAACGGCACCAGGCGCTCGGCACACGAGACCAGGACAAGCGTCCTGGGCCCCGCGCCGGCCCGGTTGTTAACCCCGGTGTCGTCGCACCAATCCAGGTTGTACGGGTGCGCCCCCACTGCCGCCTTGCCGGGAGCCGCGCCCGGCGGGACGGTGAACACGAAAGTAAACGCGCCGTCGTCGCTCATGGGTGCGAGTTCCTCCAGCATCAGCGATCCAAAGGCGTCCCGCACCGTCACCTGGACCTGCGCGTTTTGCCCGTAGCGGGCATCGCAGTTGGTGTCCTGCGCGCTGACCGTAACCTGCTCACCGGGTTTGGCTTCCGACGGCGTGACTGTGTACGCGGGCGGCATGCAGGGCGGCGGCGCGAAGACGTCCCGGCACCCACTCAACCCCGTGGCCACCGTGGCCAGTACGAGGAATGCAGCGGCAGTCCTCAAACGCGCGAATACAGCCAGTCCCCGCCCAGATTTCCCCATGGACTGATTGTCCCGTCCGCGTGACGGCCGCGGAAGCACGTGTTGGTTACGGAACATGACGACGGCGGCGGTGCGGCCAGGCGGGCCAAGTGTTACGTTTTTGAGGAGTAATGAGAACCGGCGCCAAGCCCTGACTGGCCGGTCGGCAACCCTCCCTTTCGCGGCGGGGTGCCTCAGGTGAATACTCGGCATATCGACATTCGAGTTGCAAGCGTGAGAGAAGGAGATCCGTCGTGTCTGACGCACCTGCCCCTGAAGAAAAACTGTCGTACCGGCTCATCACAGGCCCGGACGACCGTAATTTCTGTGAGCGGATTTCCACCGCCCTGGCCGAAGGCTATGTCCTGCATGGCAGCCCGGCTGCCACGTCCAACGGCGGCCAGGTGATTGTGGCGCAGGCACTCATCCTCCCGGCCGCCATCGCCAGTGCGGACGCCGCCGTCGCCACCGCTGTGGAAGACCTTGAGTTCGAAGGCGAGGGCCACGCGTGAGCTACGCCGGAGACCTCACCCCGCAGGAAGCCTGGACCAAGCTGGAGCAGGGCGCCATCCTGGTGGATGTCCGCACCGAGGGTGAGTGGGCGCACATCGGCATCCCTGACACCAAGGCAACCGACAACGACCCCCTGTTCATCCAGTGGACGTTCCCCGGCGGCATTCCCAACCCCGAGTTCCTCACCGACCTGAGGCAGCAGGCGCCGGAGGACACCGGCACCGAACTCCTGTTCATCTGCCGCTCAGGCCAGCGCTCCATCTCCGCTGCCATCGCCGCAACCCAAGCCGGCTTCACCTCCTACAACGTCCTGGAGGGCTTCGAAGGCGAACCGGACCGCTACGGCGAGCGCACCGTCAACGGCTGGAAGAACCGCGGCTTGCCAACCAACCTGGGAAAGAACTAAGTGACCTTCAACGAAGATGCCGCCGGCTGGAGCCCTGACACCCAGGCCGTCCGCGGCGGGCTGGACCGCACCAACTTCCAGGAAACCACCGAACCGGTGTTCCTGAACTCCGGATTCGTCTACGAGTCCGCCGCCGCAGCGGAGCGCGCCTTCACCGGCGAGGACGAGCGCTTTGTCTACTCCCGCTACGGCAACCCGTCCGTGGCCACCTTCCAGGAACGGCTCCGCCTGCTCGAAGGCACTGAAGCGTGCTTCGCGACGGCGTCGGGAATGTCCGCCGTGTTCACCGCCCTGGGTGCCCTGCTAGCCGCTGGCGACCGCGTAGTGGCAGCCCGCTCACTGTTCGGCTCCTGCTTTGTGATCCTGAACGAGATCCTGCCCCGCTGGGGTGTTGAGACGGTGTTCGTCGACGGACCGGACCTGGAGCAGTGGCGTGCGGCCCTGTCGGAGCCCACCACGGCAGTGTTCTTCGAATCGCCGTCCAACCCGATGCAGGAAATCGTGGACATCGCCGCGGTCAGCGAACTGGCGCACGCCGCCGGCGCTACCGTCGTCGTCGACAACGTCTTTGCCACACCCCTGCTGCAGCGCTGCGGCCAGCTCGGCGCGGACGTGATTGTGTACTCGGGCACCAAGCACATCGACGGCCAGGGCCGGGTCATGGGCGGCGCCATCCTGGGCACCAAGGAATTCATCGACGGGCCGGTCAAGCAGCTCATGCGGCACACCGGCCCGTCGCTGTCCGCCTTCAACGCCTGGGTACTTACCAAGGGCTTGGAAACCATGGCCCTGCGCGTGAACCATTCCTCAGCCACGGCGCTGCGGCTGGCCGAATGGCTCGAACAGCAGCCTGCCGTCAGCTGGGTCAAGTACCCCATGCTGAAATCGCACCCGCAGTACGAGCTCGCGGCCAAGCAGATGAAGGCCGGCGGGACCGTCCTCACCCTGGAGCTCGCGACGACGGACGGCCGCTCCGGCAAGGACGCCGCCTTTGCGCTGCTGGACGCGCTGCGGATCATCGACATCTCCAACAACCTGGGCGATGCCAAGTCCCTCATCACGCACCCGGCCACCACCACCCACCGTGCCATGGGTCCCGAAGGCCGCGCCGCCATCGGCCTCAGCGACGGCGTGGTGCGGCTGTCCGTGGGCCTTGAGGACGCGGACGACCTCATCCGCGACCTGGAACAGGCGCTCAAGCAGATTTGATCGGCGCCTGCTTACGGGGCGGAATTGACCACTGAGGTCTCAACCGAGGTCCAAGCGGTCGCTGTTCCGGCTGGGAAGGTCTCGCCAGCTGTTAGCGTGACCACTCGTTCTCCGATCAGCAGCCCTGTGTCGGGATCAATGATGATGTCCGTCCGCGTTTCCCTGTCCGGATGCTCGATCCCGATCGCTGTGCCTACCTTGCCGTCTAGGTTCGCCTCCTTGTCTACGACGGTGACTCCGGGAATGAGCGCGGCCGCTTTGTACAGTGCAGCGCGAAGGTCCGCCGGGACGACTCCGGTCTGCAGGGCGGCGGCGATGCTTTCCAGCGTTTCGGCTTCCGGCCTGCCTTGTTTGCCTCGCTGTCGAATGGTGTCCAGGAGTGCCTGGGGGTCGCGGGGCAGATTCTTCACGCCTTCCTCCAGGGGCAAGCCGGCGAACAGCAGCCGCGGTACTCCGTAGAAGTTACCTCCCGGTGCCCGGAGCAGTTCTCCCGCGCCGTGGGGGTTTTCAGACTGGGATTGCTGGTATTTGGTGGCCTCTGCTTTGGATTCCTCGGTGAAGAACGTCGTTGGGATGCGGGCTTCGCGGTTCCAGATCCATTCGGAGGCATGGTCGGCTGGGACATAAAGCTGGTCCGAAGATTTGTCCAGCCACTCCACCGAACGGCCGCCTGCTCCGGGGTCCCCCAAAGCGACTCCGGCGGCGTAGACCGCTGTGGTCTCGATCTTCAGGTACTGGCCGGGTCCCACTTCCGGGTCAGAGGTCTGGATGGTTGCTTCGGCCGGCACCAACAGTCGATCCCCCGCTACGTTCCTGCTACCCTGGCTGGATTTCGAGGTTAACACCTACTGTGTCCCCTGCGGTGATGCGGGCCGCAGTCCTGATCGCTTTCTTCACCGGCAGCAGGTAGGAGCCGGACTTGCTGTCCGGGAAGACTGAGGTTTGCCACGTGTGGCCGGAAATTTCGGCTGTGACTTTGACCGAGCCGAAGCCCTTCCGGAGCGGGGCCGCTTCCTCGCGGAGGTCGTCGGCAATGACCTCCGGGAGGGTGAGGAAGTGCCATCCGGCTTCTCCCGGGTAGAGCCACAATTCGGCACGGAACGAGTACGACGACGTCACGGCCTGAGTATGGCATGGCACCTTTCCCAATGCAGCAGCTGTTGTGGGCACGGCGGATGCGGCTGGTCAGGCCCCGGGTTGGCGGAGTTGCCGGAACGCCGTCTCCCGGACTGCGTCGGAGAGCTGGTTGAGCACCGGGGAGTCGATCTTCCACCGCTGCCAATACAAGGCCACATCGACAGGGTGCGCCGGGGCCAGTTCGATGAGTGCGGCGCCCCGAATGTCGGCCAGGCACTGCTGCTCCGGCAACAGCCCCCACCCCAATCCCAGGCGGATTGCCTGCGCGAACTCTGCCGACGTCGGCACATAGTGCCGCGGTGCGTTCAGTTCCGTTCCGGTCAGGTTGCGAAAGAACCCCTCCTGCAGGTCGTCCTTGCGGTCAAAGTCCACCACCGGGGCAAGGCTGCCGGCCCTGAGGTCAGGGCCGTCCGGCCACCATCGCCGGACATAGCCGGGACTGGCGACCGCGCGGTATCTCAAGGCTCCCAGCAGTGCCACGCTGCAGCCCTGCACCGGGTCCGGACTAGCGGTCACAGCGGCCATCACCGTCCCGGCGCGCAGTAGCTGCGTGGAATGCTGTTCGTCTTCCCTGTGGATTTCAAAGAATGCGCCGAGCTCCGGTGGAAGGCCTGCGAGCGCGGGCAGGAACCACGTGGACAGCGAATCTGCGTTCACCACCAGGGGAATGGGCGTGCCCGGCCTGTCGCTGCTCTCGCCGAGCTCCCGCGACGCATCCCACTCCAGTTGACGGACCTGCCGGGCGAACCGAAGAACCGCTTCCCCTGCCGGGGTGGGCCGCACGGGACTGGTCCGCTGGAACAGGATCTGCCCGGCCGCATCCTCCATTGCCTTGAGCCGCTGGGAAACTGCCGAGGGCGTGACAACCAGGATCCTGGCTGCGGCCTCCAGCGTTCCTTCCTCCACCACCGCGGCAAACGTCCGGAGCTGTTCCAGCTGAAAGGTTCTCATTAGCAATCCTTAGGACGCGTAAAAATGTTTAGCTGGAGTAATCATATGGTCCGCCGTACGTTGGATGACATGGATCTGACTGCACTTCTGGCCCCCATCGTGCTCGGCTTCGGCACCGGGCTTGCCCTCATCGTGGCTATCGGCAGCCAAAACGCGTTTGTCCTCCGGCAGGGCATCCGGGGTGAGCACGTAGCCGCCGTCGTGCTGGTCTGCAGTGTCTCCGACGCGCTGCTCATCGCCGCTGGGATCGCCGGGATCGGGGCACTCATTCACGCTAACCCGGTAGTAGTGGACGTGGCGCGCTACGCCGGCGCCATTTTCCTGCTGGGATACGGTGCCATGGCCGCCCGCAGGGCGATCCGCCCCGGCGCGCTCACAGCTTCGGGACAACATCCGGCCCTCAGCGCCGGGGCGGCCATCTCCACGGTCCTGGCCCTGACCTGGCTCAACCCGCACGTCTACCTGGATACCGTCCTGCTGCTCGGTTCGGTGGCCAACCAGCAGGCCCAGGATCTGCGCTGGTGGTTTGGGGCCGGTGCCATCGTCGCCAGCATTGCGTGGTTCAGCGCGCTGGGGTTCGGCGCCCGGGTCCTGCGCCCGTTCTTTGCTCGCCCGTCCTCCTGGCGCGTCCTCGACGGCCTGATCGCCGTCGTGATGCTGGGCTTGGGCGTGCGACTGGCGATCGGTGCATGATGGCGGGCCCCGCTGGCCTTAACCCTGTTGACCACGGCGGCACGTCGGCGTAGCTTCATGGTCACTACGCGCTGAGCTGGGCCATCGCATCCGCCGGACCGGGAGGCAGCCATGCACGGGAAGCAGGCACTGCGGGGCAACAGGCCGTATCAGAAGGCCGGAACAGTCATCGTTGCGGCCAGCTGCTGTTGGGGCGTGGGCATTTCCTTCGTGGGAATGGTGCACGCCACCCAGGACCCGGCAGCGCGGCTGGCCATGCTGCAGCGCAGCCGGGGGCCATGGATCGCCGGGCAGTTCCTCGCCGCCGCAGGGACCGCAGCGGTGCCCATCGGCTTCGTCCGATTCGCCCAGGCCCTCAGATCCGGCCCCGCGAAGACCCTCGCCACCGGTGCAGCGGCCGCCCTCGTCGCGGGCGCACCCCTGTTCGTTGTTGCCCTTGCGGACCGGGCATCGGATTTGGACAAGTTCGCGTACCGGAGGGGTCCCAGCTGGCCGTTCCTGACCTGCTCCGGCCTCCACATCGGCGCGCTGGCCGCCTTGGGTGCAGGCCTCCTGCTGTCGCCGTTGAAACCCTGGACCGGCATCACGGCGGCGGCGAGTGCTCCCGCCTTCGGCGCCATCCTGGCAGGGACAAAGGACATCCCGCCGTTTGTTTTCTACTTGGTGGAGGCCGCGGTGGGCGCCCAGCTCATGCGTTATGAAGAACCCGCTGCCCCGGTTGCGGACACAGCGGACGCCGGGAGGCTAGGACTGGCGCACCCTTAGCAGTTCGGGGGCAGCATCGACCTCGGGCAGCCCGGAAGTTCCGCGCATTGTGATGCCCACGGCGTAGGAGACTACCGCAGCCAACCCGCCGTCGTCGGGCGGTGATTTTTCCAGCACCGAGTCCCAGACCCTACGCTGTTCAGCCGACCCGGTACCGCGGGCAATGATGTCCTCAACGCCCTGCCGGGCCAGGGACAGCTCGCCTTGTTCCTGGAGGACCGGCGCGAGGTAATCCACCAGGGATCGCACCACATCGACGGCGGGGGCAGGTCTGAACGTACCGAAATCCAGCAGTTCACCACCCAATCCGCTGCTGCTTGCCTGCCACGCGGCCATCCGGAGAAGGACGGTGGGGACCGGCGCCGGCTCGACGCCGTCGCGCCATTCCCTGCTGGCCGATTCAACCATGGCCCGCACCAGTACCGCGATCAGGGCGGCGTCCTCCGCGCGCAGGCAGACGTCGGCCACGCGGACCTCCACAGTGGGGTGGTTCCGGGACAGGCGGGCATCAAAGTAGAGCATGCCCTCGTCCAGCATCACGCCACTGTCCAACAGGCGCGTCACCACTCGCCGGTACGCGGAGTACGTGCCGTAAATGCCCGCGGGACCGGACGTGGGCCACCTGTTCCAGGCCTGCGTCCGGTAGCTCTCAAATCCTGTAGGCATCCCATTCCAGAAGGGCGAGTTGGCACTCAAGGCGGTGAGGACGGCCAGCTTGTCCCGGATCCTGTCCAGCACGGCTACGCCCTCATCGGGCGATTCGATGAAGGTATGGACGTGGAATCCGCACGTCAGCTGCTCCTGAGCGGTCAGGCCGTACCGTTCCAGCATCCGTGCATAGCGCGGGTCCGGGGTGGTGTGGGTGGTGGAGCCGAGCGGCGACGTGGCCAGCGCGGCAACCCTGGCGCCATTCTTGAGCGCGGCCTGATCGGCCAGCAGCCGACCCGCCCGGATCTGCGGCAGCAGTTCGGAGTACTGGAGGCACGGCCGCGTCTGGGTCTCGATCTGCTCAAGCTTGAGCTCGGCGCTCAGGCCCAGCTCGTCGTCGTCGTATACGGTCTTGTCTTGGGTCTCCAGTGCATGCGGATTCTCCGGCGCGTCGTCGGCCGCGAGCCGCCGGCCGGACAGCAGGGCATCCGCCAGAGCAAGGGGCGCCCCTGTGTCCGGATCAACGATCAGGAGCTCTTCCTCGACGCCGAATGTTCGCATGCCTCTATTCTGCTTCAACGCCGCCACGCTTGGCGGGGTTGGGGCCGATCATGACGAACCGCGAACTATTCGACGCATTCTGCTCCATCATTCCTGCTTTGGGACAACGAGGGCCCTGAAGGCCGGGCGCGTTGTCCTGGTCCCGCGAATGATGGTGCAAAATCCCCGGGGGGACAGCTCCTCCACAGTTGGGGTTGTCCACATAGCGACGCTCCACCGGCCAGGCGCGGGCAAAACCGTGGCTAGCTCAATCCATGGATCCTTTGGACTTTTTGATATCCCTGGGCGGCGTGGCGCGGGTTGGCACGCTGCGGCGGGAAGGGTACTCAGCCCGCGACGTGCGGAGCCTGGGAACGGCCGGGGCCATCCAGCCCAGAAAAGGGGTCTGGGCACTACCGGATGCGAACCCCGAATTCAGGCAGGCAATCATCGACGATTCGCTCCTGACTTGCGCCTCGAGCGCGTCCTACTACGGGCTATGGCTCAAGGACAGGCCCGGCGGGCTGCACCTGGCCAGCCGACACAGGCGCAGCAAGTGCCGCCCCAGGCACGGCCGCCTCCGCTTCGAACAACACCAGCGCCTGCCCATCGCCAGCCCTGAAGACACGGTCATCCACGCGTTGACCTGCCTCCCGGAAGTCGACGCTGTGGCAATCGCGCAGTCCGCCATGCAACAGCACGGGATTGACCGCGCACTCCTCGAATCCGAACTGACAGCCAAGTATTTCGGAACAGCGCGGAAACGTTTGGCGAAGGCAGACGGCTTGTCCGAGTCGGTACCGGAGATCAGTGCCAGACTTCTTTTCGAATCGGCAGGGCTAGCGTTCCGCAGGCAGGTCCAGATACCAGGTGTAGGGCGCGTGGACATCCTGATCGACGGCTGGCTGATTGTCGAAATCAATGGCTTCCAGTTCCACAGTTCACGTGCGGCCTGGCGCAAGGATATGTCCCGGTCCAACGTCGCCCAGGTCCAGGGCTACTCTGTCCTGAGCTACGCTCCGGAGCAGATCTGGAACAGTCCGGAGACGGTCCTGAAGGAAATCCGCGCTGTGCTGGAACGCGGGCGTCCCCGCGGGTGACGGATCCTGCCCCATCATTTCGTCTGCGCGGGCCCGCAACCCCGGGGTTCCGCAGCCTAACGGACAGGCGCCCCGAATGATGGAGCAGAATCGTTCACAATCAGTCCTGGAAGTATTCGATTTTCGCCCCGATGGTGTTCAACCGCTCAGCCAGGTCCTCATAGCCGCGCTCGATCACGTAGATGTTCCGCAGCTCGGAGACGCCGCGGGCCGCCAGCATGGCCAGCAGCAGGCAAGCGGCCGGGCGGAGTGCCGGCGGGCAGCCCACCTCCGCGGCGCGCCAACGTGTGGGTCCCGTGACGTAGATCCGGTGCGGGTCCAGGAGCTGCACCTGGGCACCCAACCGGTTCAGCTCCGTGAGGTAGATGGCCCGGTTCTCGTAAACCCAGTCGTGGATCATGGTTTGGCCCTCGGCGTTGGCCGCGATCACCGCAAAGAACGGCAGGTTATCGATGTTCAGCCCGGGGAACGGCATGGGGTGGATTTTGTCCTCCGGCGCCCGCAGCTCGGACGGCTTGGTTGTGACATCCACCAGGCGGGTTCGGCCATTGCGGGCCATGTACTCTCCGGAAACCTCCAGCTTCTGGCCCATCTGCCCCAGCGTTGCCAGCTCAATTTCCATGAACTCGATGGGGACGCGGCGGATGGTCACCTCCGAGTTGGTGACGATGCCGGCCGTGATCAGGCTCATCGCCTCGATGGGATCCTCGGATGGGAAATATTCAATGTCGACGTCGATGTGCGGCTGCCCGGTGATCTTCAAGGTGGTGGTGCCCACGCCGTCGATGCTCACTCCCAGCATCTGCAGGTAGAAGCAGAGGTCCTGGACCATGTAGTTGGGGCTTGCGTTCCGGATCACGGTAGTGCCGCGGCGGTGGGCCGCTGCCATGATCGCGTTCTCGGTGACCGTGTCACCGCGCTCAGTCAGCACGAAGGAGCGGTCGAGGGTGTCCTCTTCCGGTGCCTGGACCGTGTAGAAACCAGCGGTGGCCTCCACCGAAAGCCCAAACTGGCGCAGCGCCTGCATGTGCGGCTCCACTGTGCGGGTGCCCAGATCACAGCCGCCAGCGTAGGGAAGGCGGTATTCAGCGGCCTCGTCCAGGAGCGGGCCGAGCAGCATGATGACGCTCCGCGTGCGGCGTGCCGCTTCCACATCCATGGCCGCCAGGTCCAGGGCGGCGGGGCGGCGGAGCTGGAGGTCGGTGTCGTTGAGCCAGGTGCACTCGACGCCGATGCTGCTCAGAACCTCGACGATTCGATTGACTTCCTCAATCCGGGCCAAGCGGCGCAGGACCGTAGTGCCGCGGTTGATGAGGCTGGCACAGAGCAGCGCGACGCCGGCGTTCTTGCTGCTGTTCACGTCCACCGACCCGGACAGCGTGCGGGCACCCTCGACCCGCAGATGCGTCATCTGGGATGTGCCCACTTTGACAATGCTGAGACCGAAAATGGCCTCCAGCCGCTGGATCATTTTCAGGCTCAGGTTCTGTTTCCCCTGTTCCATCCGTGCGACGGCACTTTGGCTGGTTCCAAGCTCGGCGGCCAACTGTCCCTGGGTCCAGCCTTTCTGGCTGCGGGCCTCCCGGAGCGTTGCGGCAACGTGTTCAGCAGTTTCCTGAGTCATATGAAAAAAATATCATAAATGAGCTATTTTGCCACGCACGCAGTCTGAGTTGGGAGGTCAGGATCGTAAAGTACCCACCTCATGCGATAGCCTTGGCTGCCCGCGGACGCCCTTGACCCGCGTCGCCGGGGAAGAGGAGACTGAAAAGACCTGCCCGCCGGGCTAGGACGGAGGTCCCATGCACAGAGCTGTGCCGGGAACGTTACCCACCTCAACGGGTGCGCTGAGGCTGATTCCTTGCGCCCTGGCGATCGGCCTGGCCCTGGTGTTTGGCATGGTGTTCGCGCCCCCGGTCGCCGCAGTGCAATCCCCCGGCGAAGGCAGCCCATCGCTGCTGGGCAACGACGTCTCCTGGCCACAGTGCAACAAACAACTCCCCAGGGGCGCGGCCTTCGCCATTGTCGGGGTCAACAACGGCCGTGCCAACGCAACGAACCCTTGCCTCGCGGAGCAGTTGAAGTGGGCGAACGCCATCGACGCCAACGGGGACCGCGCAGAAAACCCCACCGCCCAGCCAACCGTTGCGCTCTACGTCAATACAGCCAATCCCGGACTGACAGGCTCGTGGTGGCCCACCAGCAATGACTACCCCGCCGCAAAGCCGGTCCACAATCCGTACGGTGACTGCGCAAGGAACAGCACTGACGATCCGGAGGTTACCGAAGCCTGCTCCTACATGTACGGCTATGCCAAGGCCTACGACGACGCATACCTCCGCGGCATCAGCAAGCCCTCGGAGTATGTATGGTGGCTCGACGTCGAAACCGGCAACTCATGGTCGGGCAACAGGAACTGGAACCGCGCAGTCCTCGAGGGTATGACCGATTTCTTCCACGGCATCGGCGCCGACGTCGGCATCTACTCCAGCGGGTACCAATGGGGACAGATCGTAGGCACTGTCAGCAACTCCAGCAGCCTTTACACCCTGCCCAGCTGGCTGGCAGGTGCCCGCACCGCAACAGGGGCCAAGGCGATCTGCTCGGATGCCCCGCTCACCGCCGGCGGCAAGGTCGCACTCACCCAGTTCGTGTCCGGGGAATTCGACTACAACCACTCCTGCATCTGAGCGTCGCGCTGACGGCGGCTACTTCCCGATGAACGCCACACGTTCTCTCCAGAACTAGCCGCCGACGAAACTCCACGTGCCGGCAAACACCGCGGCGGCCACGGCCGCCGTGGCCATTAGGGCCCCGCCTGCCAGGACCCACACGTCGAGCCTGCTGTAGGTGGATTCACGTGCCCAAGTCCGGTCCCCGCCGCCGAAGCCACGCGCCTCCATGGTGACCGCGAGCCGTGACGCCCTGCGGATGGCCTGGACCAGGAGGCCGAAACTCTGGCCCAGGGTGGCTTTCATCCGTTGCGCCGGGTTGCCGCGCGAGCCAACGCCGCGGGCGCGGCGGGCCATCCCAATGGTCTGCCACTCCTCGGCCATCAGGCCAACAAGCCGCATGGCCGCGAGCGTCCCCAGCACGAACCGGTGCGACAGCCGGGCCTTCTGGGCCAGCGCATCGGCGAGATCGGTAGGATCGGTGCAGCTCATGAGGAGGACTGCCGGCAACGCGATCGCCAAGCCGCGGAGCATAAAGCCCAGCCCCAGCTCCAGGGAGCCTTCGCTCATGGACCAGATGCCGACGTCGAGCAGTATCCTTCCGCTGTCCGGAGCCAAAATCGAGGTGCTCCAGCCACCCACGGCGGCCGCCAGGATCAGCGGCCAGCCGCGCTGCCACAGCAGCGTCAGGGTCAGTCCTGCGAGCGGGAAGAGCAGCAGTTCGCAGAAGAGCGCCACGGAGGCGGAGACCCAGTCGATGGACAGCGCCAGCACCACGGTCATGAAGACGACGGCGGCGAACTTGCTCAGCGGATTGGCACGGGTCAGCAGTGCTTGGTTCCCCCGCAGGGTCAGTTCCTGCCTCATGGGGCCACCGCTTCGGTGGTGCCCAGCCGGAGCTCGGCGCCGCCCAGGGCCGTGCTGAATTCGGCATCGTGCGTTACGGATACCACGGCGGTGCCGGCGTCGAGCAGTTCGGAGAGGAAGGACGCGAGCTCGGCCCAGGTGTTGGCGTCCTGGCCGAAGGTTGGCTCGTCCAGGACCAGCACCTGCGGGTGGGCGGCGAGCACCGTGGCCACGGACAGCCGGCGCTTCTCACCGCCGGAGAGCGTGTAGGGGTTGGCGTCCACGAGTTCGGTCAGCCGAAGCCGCTGGAGGAGCTCATCCACCCGTTCCTCGCCGTGGCCAAGATGCCTGGGGCCGAACATCAGCTCGTCCAGGACATTGCCGGTGACAAACTGGTGCTCTGGCTCCTGGAAGACGGTTCCGATGCGGGCGATCAGCTGGTCCGCCTTCCATTTGTAGGGGTCGATGCCTGCGCCCTGGCTCAGGTCCACGGTGGCCGAAACATTTCCCCCTACGGGTGCCAGCAGGCCGGCCAGGGTCAGCGCGAACGTGGATTTTCCCGCACCGTTCGGACCTGTGATGGTGAGCGCCTGCCCGGCGCGAACCTGCGCCGAGATGCCCTGCTGGACCGGAACCGGAGGGATCGCTTTGAAGCGGCGGCGGCGCGGCCGTTCCCGCGAAACGGCAAGGTCCTCGGCCGCCAGCAGCAGGTCCCCCGAGCCGCCGGAAGTCCGGTTCCGCGTGGCCGGAACAAAGCCGGGGACCCACACACCGGCAGCAATCAGCATGTCCCTCGCTTCGGCGAGGACCTGGTCCGGCGGCCCGTCCAGCAGCACTGCGGGATCGGTTGCGGAGCCTGGCTGCAGCACCACGATCCTGTCCACGAGGTCCTTCCAGACGGACACGCGGTGCTCCACCACAACCAGCGTGGCCCCGGTCTTGTCCAGGCAGCGTCCCACGGCGTCGCGGACCTCGAGGACCCCGGTGGGGTCCAGGTTGGCCGTGGGCTCGTCCAGGAGAATCAGCCCCGGCCGCATGGCCAGGATGCCGGCGAGCGCCAGGCGCTGCTTCTGCCCGCCGGAAAGGGCCGACGTCGGGTGGTCCAGCGGCAGGTGGGAGAGCCCGACGTCGTCAAGCGCCTCGTGCACGCGCGCCCAGATCGCATCGCGCGGCACGGCGAGGTTCTCGGCACCGAAGGCGACGTCGTCGCCGAGCCGGGAGAGGACCACCTGCGTTTCGGGATCCTGCTGCACCAGCCCGGCGCGGCCGCGCCGCTCACGGGGGGATGCGCCGTCGATCCGCAGCGAACCGGATTCGTCGGAATCGCCCGCTTCGCCGTCGTCGTTCACATCCCCCAGCACCCCCGCGAGGGCGTGGAGGAGCGTGGATTTGCCCGCCCCTGACGGGCCCAGCAGGAGCACACGCTCCCCGGGCTTGATGTCCAGGTCCAGGGCGTGGACCGCAGGCCGGGACCGGCCGGCGTGCCGCCACCCCCAACCGCGGGCAGTGACGGCGGCGGGCCGCATCGCAGCGGCTGTGCCGTCGTCGTAGGCTGCGGGCATTAGGAGAAGACGGGCTCCGACGCAGCCTTGCGGGACGCGAAGGAGCTCAGCACACCGGTCCTGGCCAGGCCGCGCGTGGCGATCCAGGACAGCGCGCCGGCGATGATCGCGCCCGAGATGGCGGTAAATACGATGTACGCGAGCTTGTCACCGGCGGCGTAGGCGATGTTCCAGCCCCAGGGGGCGAAGGAGTCGTTCAGGCCGCAGAACAGCCCGGCCGCAGCGCCGGCCAGCAGCGCGACGGGCAGGTTGAACTTCTTGTAGACGAAGATGGCGAAGATGATCTCGGCACCCAGGCCCTGGACGAAGCCGGAAAACAGCACGGAGGCGCCGTACGGCGAGCCCATGATCAGTTCACCCATGGCGGCCACCGTTTCGCAGAAGAGCGCGGCGCCCGGCTTGCGGATGATCAGCATGCCCAGCACGGCGGGGATCATCCAGCCGCCGGCGATGAGGCCGGTTAGCGGCGGGTAGACGGCGTTCATAGGCGGCGAAACCGCGGCGGCGCCCTGGGACCACGCCCAGAAGATCACGCCGCCGGCGATGGCGATGAGGGCGGCCACCACGATGTCAACGATGCGCCAGGTGTAGCCGGTCTTTTTGATTGCTGCAGTGCTCATGTGATCCTCCTGAGGAACAGGAGGGGAAAGTGTTCCGGCGGTCGGCTTGCCACCGGTTACCGCACACTTCGAGAACTCGACTCCCTTGCGCCGGTACTAACCGGATCAGGTTCGAGGGTCTGCGGCTGTCCCGCACTCTCAGCGCCCACCTGCGGTTCCCTGGCAATGCCAGTGATGCCCGACGGCGGCGCTCCCCTGTCGTTAATAAAGCTGGTCTTTGAATATTCTGCCCTGATGGGCGTGGTCCAGTTTACACCGCTGGGGCGGTAGATTGTGGGCCATGACTGCCAACAACCCGACTGTGACTGCGTTCAATCCCGACTCAAGGCTGCCCCAGCCATCAGGCCTGCTCGAGGCCCTGATTGACCGGATCGAGGCCGAGATCACCGAGCTGCAGTTTCCGCATTTCACCAAGGACGATTCCCTCAATCTGGGGTTGCTCCTGGTGGAGCTGGGGAAGACGCGGCGGCTTCCCATCGCGATCGACATCACCAAGGGCGAGCAAGTGCTCTTCCACGTGGCCTTGGATGGTGCCACCCCGGACAACGAGCACTGGATCCGGGCCAAGCAGCGCACCGCCGCCCGGTATGAGATCCCGTCATTGCTGGTGGGACTCCGCGGCAGGCTGCACGGCGGCCGGATCGAGGACCACGGCTGGTTCGACGAGTCCACCTACGCGCCACACGGCGGCTCCTTCCCGGTGTACGTGGCCGGAGTGGGTGCGGTAGCCACTGTCACCGTTTCCGGGCTGCCTCAGCAGCAGGACCACGACCTCGTGGTGGAGGCCCTGCGCGAAATCCTGGGGTCCATGCGGGCCGAGTAAGCGTGCCCCCGGGCCGGGCTTCCTGACACTCCCGAAGTTGACACGCTCCCCCTGACGACACGAGGATGAAGTCGATCCGGAAAGCGTTTTCTCACTGGCGCAGCCGTGGAAGCCGCCGTCAGATCCGGCAGCCTTCAGGAGGGCGGGCATTTGAGCAGCCAGCACACCATCGACCGTCAAGCCCTGGTCCGCCGGCACAACGTGGAGCAGCGGAGCCTTGATCCCCGCAGCCCGGTTTCCGTGGGCAACGGCGAGTTCTGCTTCACGGTAGACCTCACCGGGCTCCAGAGCCTCCCGGCCGAGTACCCCGTAGGAGGGCCGCCCGGCACGCTGCTCGGCTCGCAGTCCCAATGGGGCTGGCACTCCATCCCCGCGTCCGAGGAGTACAGCCTGGCCAGTTCCACGGTTCTGTACGATTCCGCGCGGGGCCCGGTCCCTTACCTGGACATGGTGGGCGACATCGTGGACGGCCGGGAGACCAAAGCGTCCCGCGCCGAGACCTGGCTGCGGGCGAACCCGCACCGCCTGGACCTGGGCCGGATCGGGTTCGCGTGGACGGATCGGGCCGGGGCCGGGGCGCCACGGCCGCTCACCGCGGCAGACGTCGTCGACCCCGTCCAGACCCTGGACCTCTGGACCGGGACGGTCACCAGCACGTTCAGCCTCCGGGGCCATCCCGTCAAGGTCACCACCGCCTGCCATCCGGACCGGGACCAGATCGGCCTGATCGTGGAGTCCGCGGCCCTCCAGCACGGGCTGGTGGTCACGTTCGCCTTCCCCTATGGGTCCGAGGCGTGGCATGACGCCGCGGACTGGAACCGTCCCGCGGACCACACCACTACCTTGGCGGAACCAGCGGGCGGAGCGGACGGCCTCCAGCATTGGACGGTGGACCGCGACCTGGACGGATCGGGGTACCAGGTGACGGTGTCCGGGAGGAACCTCCGGCTGGACCAGTCGGGGGCCCATAACCTGCTGCTTGGCGCCGACGCCGGCCAGGACGTCCTTGACCTGGCCGTCCAGTTCACCAGCACCGGGCAGGGCGAATGCATCCTGCGCAGCTCTGGCGGCGCACCCTCGACTGGGACTGGAACCGCCGTCGCCCAGGCCTCCCGCGACCACTGGCCGAAGTTCTGGCAGTCCGGCGGCGCCGTCGAACTCCATGGCACACCCGACCCGCGGGCGGCTGAACTTGAGCGCAGGATCGTCCTGTCCCAGTACCTCACGGCGATCAACTGCGCCGGGTCCCTGCCACCACAGGAGACCGGGCTGGTGTGCAACTCCTGGCGGGGACGCTTCCACCTGGAGATGCACTGGTGGCACGCCGCGCATTTCGCCCACTGGAACCGCACGGAACTGCTGCTCCCCAGCCTCCGCTGGTACCGAACCATCCTTGAGTCCGCGCGGCAGACGGCCAAGGCCCAAGGGTACGACGGCGTCCGCTGGCCCAAGCAGGTGGGACCGGACGGGCGCGAAAGCCCCAGCCCGATCGGCACCTTCCTGATCTGGCAGCAGCCGCACCCCATCCACCTGGCCGAGCTGGCGTATCGGGCGGTGCCCTCGCGGGAATTGCTGGAGGAATTTTCGGAGATCGTGTTCGAAACCGCCGAGTTCATGGCAAGCTTCGCGCACCCCACGGCACGTGGCTTTGAGCTTGGGCCTCCGCTGATCCCCGCCCAGGAAAGTTATGAAGCCATCCGCGGGACGGTCACCAACCCCACGTTCGAGCTGGCGTACTGGCAATGGGCGCTCCGCACCGCCAACACGTGGCGTGAACGCCTCGGCCTTCCCGGCCGCCCGGACTGGCAGGCCGTTGCGGACGGCATGGTCCGCCCGCGGACCGTCAACGGCGTCTACGCCGCGATCGACGTCGAACCCTTCACTATCCGCACGGACCACCCGTCCATGCTGTGCGCACTGGGCGTGCTGCCGCAGACAGGCCTGATCGACCCGGAGATCATGCGCGCCACGCTCGCCGACGTGCTGGCCACCTGGGACTGGGACAGCACCTGGGGCTGGGACTACCCCGTGATGGCCATGACCGCCGCACGGCTGGAGGACCCGGAAACCGCCGTCGACGCCCTCCTGCAGGAGGCCGGGAAAAACACGGTCCTGCCGAACGGACACAACCGGCAGACAGATTCCCTTCCCCTCTACCTGCCAGGAAACGGCGGACTCCTGGCCGCCGTCGCCCTGATGGCGGCGGGGTGGGACGACGGCCCGGACGGGCACGCCCCGGGCTTCCCGGCAAGCTGGACCGTGGCCTGGGAGGGCCTGGTCCCAGCTCCGTAGCAAACCGCCGGAGGGGCTTCAGGCGGGCCCGGCAGGCGGGGCCGAAGGCGGGCTGTCACGCTGGCCGATGACGCTAGGCTAGGAGAAGTCCTGAATTCACGACGCAAGGAGCACAGGAATGAACTTCTTCATCAAGCTGCTGGGCACGGGCATCAGCCTGCTTGCCGGGTTCGCCGGCACCAAGGCCGTTGACGCGATCTGGGAAAAGACCACCGGCAAGAAGCCACCAAAGGGGGGCAAGGACGATGTCCCCACCACGCTGCGGACCGCGCTGACCTTCGCGCTGGTGTCCGCCTCTGTCAGCGCCATCATCCAGGTCCTCGCCAACCGCGGCACGCAGCGGGCCATCACGCGCTTCGCCAAGAGCCAGGACATCGTCTAGGCGCAGGAAAAACCGGGCTGTGATCAGTCCGGCCGGCCGCCGTCGGAAGCATCCTCCCGGGAAGCTTTGGCGGCGGCTTTCTGCACCACGGCCTCGAGCTCGTCGGAGCTGAGCAGCTCGCGGTGCAGGTGCTTGGTCCGGTAACCGGCCCGGCCCACCATGTGCGCAGACACAGGCACGGTCAGCAGCTGGAAGATCCAGGCCACCAGCAGCACCGGCCACACCCACCAGGTGCGCAACTGCAGGCCGATGGACGCCAGCAGCAGGAACAGGCCCAGGACCTGGGGTTTGGTGGCGGCGTGCATCCGGCTCAGGAGATCAGGGAACCGCAGCAGGCCTATTGCGGCGGCCAAGGACATCAGCGCGCCCACGATCATAAAGACGGCGGACACGGAGTCAATGACGATGTCCAGCACGGCGGGCTCAGGACTCATGGGGTTGCTCCCGCCGGTCGGCCACGAAGCGGGCCACGGTAACCGAGCCGATAAACCCGATGATGGACAACGCCACCAGCAGCATGAGGTTGTTCAGGTGCCGGTTCACGGCCATGTCGATGCATAAGGCCGCACCGAGGATGGCCAACAGCACGTCCGAGGCCAACACCCGGTCCAGCAGTGAAGGCCCCCGCGCGATCCTGATGATGGCTCCGGCGGCCGCCAGCGAAAGGATGACTGCCGTGACGGCCAGGACGATCTCCATCATGCTGCAGCCTCCGCTCTGATTGCATCCAGTTCTTCCTGGCTTCCCATGATCCGAATGAGCCCGGCTTCGATGTCCCTGACTTCCCGGCGGAGACCCTCCACCTCTTCCGGGGTGCCGATGTTCAGGCAGTGGAGGTAAAGCGTGGATGTCGAGCGATCCACCTCCACCACCAGGGATCCGGGAATCAGGGAGATGACGTGCCCGGTGGCGGTCACCATCAGGTCCTCATGGCTCCGTAGCGGAACGGCGACGACGGCGTTCCGCACCGAAGGGCCTCGGACGGCCGCCAGGTACATCACTTGGAAGCTCGCGGCCATCACTTTCCCCAAGAACATCAGCGCGAAGGGAACCGCGTGGAGGACATTAAATCGGCCGCTCAGTTCCACGGGGGGAAGGTAGAACATCCTGGCCACAGCCACAGCGAGGATAGCCCCGAAGAGGAGGTTGCCCGGGCTGAAGTCCTGCCAGAGCGCGCCCCAGACGATGACCAGCCAGACCAGGAGCGGGAGTTCCTGGCGCAGGGAGATCCGCCGGCGGCTCACTTGCCGCCCCCGGAGGTCAGGATGAGGGGAACCGCCGTTTCTTCGCCCAGGACAGCCTGGATGTAGGAGGACCTGTCCAGCATGTCAGCGGCGGCCTGATCCGAGACCTTGAACAGCGGACCGGCAAAGACCGTGAGCGAGACGCCCAGCAGCACCAGTCCGAGGGTGGAGCCCACCATGGTGCGCGGCAGCAGGGTGACGTTGTTGCGGCCTCCCCGGCGCCCGGTATCGGAGGTCTCGCGCGGGGCGAGGAGCACGGGGTCGGGGTGCTCGGCGTCGGACGGTTTGCGCCAGAAGGCGCGGTTCCATACCCTGGCGACGGCCAGCAGGGTCAGCAGGCTGGTGAGCACGCCTCCGATCACCAGGGTGTACGCCAACGGCGTGCCGAGCTCGATGCCGGCCTGCATGAGGCCCACTTTCCCCAGGAATCCGGAGAACGGCGGGATCCCCGCCAGGTTCATGGCCGGGATAAAGAACAGCAGCGCCAGCAGGGGCGACAGTTTGGCCAGCCCGGCCAGCCGGTCAATGGAGGAGCTCCCGCCGCGGCGTTCGATGAGGCCGGTGACCAGGAAGAGGCTGGTCTGGATGGTGATGTGGTGCGCCACGTAGAACACGGCCGCGCCCAGCCCGGCCACTGAGGACATGGCCAGGCCGAACACCATGTACCCGATGTGGCTGACCAAGGTAAAGGACAACAGACGCTTGATGTCGCTTTGCGCCAGGGCGCCGAGGATACCCACCGCCATGGTGAGCAACGCCGCCACCATTAATGGTGTGTTGAGGGAGTCGCCGGGGAACAGGAGCGTCTCGGTGCGGACCATCGCGTAGACGCCCACTTTGGTGAGCAGGCCGGCGAACACTGCAGTGACCGGCGCCGGGGCGGTGGGGTAGGAGTCGGGCAGCCAGAAGGACAGCGGGAACACGGCTGCCTTGATGCCAAATGCCACCAGCAGCATCACGTGCAGGAGGGTTTTGGTGCCCTGGTCCAGGTCCGCGAGCTTGATGGCGAGGTCGGCCATGTTCACCGTTCCGGTGGCTCCGTAAACCATGGCGATGGAGATCAGGAACAGCACCGATGAGACCACGGACACCACCACGTACGTGACGCCCGCACGGATCCGGGGGCCGGTGCCGCCCAGCGTCATCAGGACGTAGCTTGCCGTCAGCAGGATCTCGAATCCCACATACAGGTTGAAGAGGTCACCGGACAGGAAGGCGTTGGACACACCGGCCACCAGGATCAGGTAGGTCGGGTGAAAGATCGAGACGGGGGCGTCGTGGTCGCCGTCGGCCATGCCCTGCCCGGTGGCGTACACGAGCACCGCAAGGCTCACGGCCGACGAAACCACCAGCATCAGGGAGGAGAACTGGTCCACCACCATCACGATGCCCCAGGGCGGCAGCCAGCCGCCGATGTTCACCGCGGCGGTACCGCCTTCCCAGACGGAGGCGAGGAGAAGGCACTCGAGCGCGAGGGTGAGGGAAAGCAGCGCGATGCTCACGGTCCGCTGCGCCCGTGAGTGCCGGATCAGCACAAAGGTCAGGGCGGCGCCAAGGATGGGAAGTACGACGGCGAGCGGGGCAAAGCTTGCGATGTTCACTTCACACCTCCTTCGGGGCCTGGGGTGACGTTTTGGGAGCCTGGCTGCTCTTCGGCCGCGGCGTCGATGGCATCAATCCTCTTGGCACCGGCCGCGACGGTGCTCCCGGCCGATTCCCCGCCGGAGCGGGTCAAGGCCTGGTCAGACACCGAACGGCCGTCGCCGCCGACCATTGTCAGGGGAAACTCGGAGGTCTCCATGGGGATCTCGGCGTCGTCCTCGGCGTCGAAACTGGGCGTCTCGGCGACGCGGAGGTCTTCGACGTCGTCCTGGATCTCATCCTGCCGGGCCAGGACCCAGGTGCGGTAGATGATGCCCAACATAAAAGCCGTCACCGCGAATGAGATGACGATGGACGTAAGGATCAGCGCCTGCGGAAGGGGGTCGTTGTAGTCCTGCGCGGGCGTGTCCTTGGCGTAGAACGGCGCCAGGCCGGCATATCCGCCAGTGGCGAGGATCAGCAAATTCGTGGCATTGGCGAGGAGCATCAGGCCCAGCAGGACGCGGGTAAGGCTGCGTTCCAGGAGGAGGTAGATCCCGCAGGCGTAGAGTGCCCCCATCACGGCAAGGAGGGTCAGGTTGACGCTCATGACTGGCCCCTTGCTGTGGTTTCGGCAGGGACACCCAGTGGTTCCTGTTCCTCAGCCGGGGCCGTCGCCTGGGTTTCGACGTTCTCATCGATCTCGGCGCCCAGGCTGCGCAGCACGTCCAGCACCAGGCCCACCACCACGATGTAGACGCCGATGTCGAAGATGGTGGAGGTGACGAACTTGATGTCGCCGAAAACGGGCAGCCACAGTTCGATGATGGCCGTCTGGAAGACCTGGCCGCCCAGCAGGAGCGGCACCACGCCTGAGGCGGCAGCAGTCGCAAGTCCGATGCCCAGGAGGGTTCCGGCGCTGATGGGGGTGGCTTCCCGCAGTTCAAAACGGCCTCCGGCCAGGTAGCGGATGGTCAGCGCCAGGCCAGCGGTGAGTCCGCCGGCGAAACCGCCGCCGGGCAGGTTGTGCCCCGCCAGCAGCAGGTACAGGGAGAAGATGATCATGGAGTGGAAAATCAGTCTGGTGACCACTTCGAAAATGATCGAACGCCGTTCCGGGGCCAGCGTCCTGCCGGCCACAATCCAGGCGTCCCGGGTGGACGCGGCGAACTTCCTACTGATGGCCAGCGCGGCGGCGTCACGGGAGCCAGGATCGACGCCGGGGTGCCTGCCCACGGTGCCCTCGGCAACATCGGCGGACATCAGGATGCGGTCTCCGCGGCTGCGGACGAAGATCAGGCTGGCAACACCGGTGGCGGCGAGGGCAAGGACCGAAATTTCGCCAAAAGTGTCCCAGACGCGGATGTCCACCAAGGTCACGTTGACGATGTTCAGCCCGCCGCCGCCCTCGTAGGCGAGGCGGGGGAATTCCAGTGAAACGGGCGTGGCAATGCGGGCGCCCATGGCGTAGATGGCGGCAAAAATCATGGTGACGCCGAAGCCCAGCCCGATGATGACGCGCACCACCCGGTATTTGCCGCCGGTGCGGTCCCGGAGCTCTGCCGGCAGGCTGCGCATGGCAAGGACAAAGGCCACCAAAATGATGGTTTCCACCAGCATCTGGGTGAGGGCCAGGTCCGGGGCACCCTGCAGGGCGAACATCAGGGCAATGCCGTAGCCCGTCACCGAGACCATCAGCACCGCAAGGAACCGCTTGTTTGCCTTGACGGCCGCGAGGGCGCCGATCACGATGCCCGCGGCCGCCACCAGCTGCAGCGGCGAATTGGGATCGATGAAATACAGGTTGTCCGGGAGCGGTTTGTTGGAGGCCAGCATGGCGGCGAGCGGCAGGACGCAGGCCACGGAAAGGATGACCGCCAAGTAGAAGTAGAGCGAACCACGCTGGGTGCGGCCGGTGATCCAGACAGCGGTGTCGTCCAGCGCGCCGATGGTGTACTGGTAGGCGCGGTCGGCGTCGATCCAGCCCGGCACCCGGTCCTGCACCCGCGCCACAAGGGTATGGCCAAAGTACATTGCCAGGCCCAGCACAAACGTGACAGCCGTCAAGCCCAGGGCCGGGGTCATGCCATGCCACAGCGCAAGGTGCCCCGCCTGCTCGGCTGGAGTCCCGGCGTCGGGCGCGGTGGAGGCAAACAGCGCGGCGTACGGCTGGATCCACGCATCCACCGGTGCCGGCCACAGGCCGTAGACGATGGTCAGGAGGCTCAGGAGGGCAGGAGCGGCGAGGAAGGATGGCCGGACGGCCTTGAACGGGGTCCGGTCAACTCCGGGCTTGGCGGCAAAGGCGCCCCACATGAACCGGGCGCTGTAGGCGAAGGTCAGGATGGAGCCCAGGACGATGCCCGCGAGCACCACCATGCCCCACGGACCGCTCTGCGCGTGGTGGACGAAGGCTTCCAGGACCGATTCCTTGGCCACGAACCCGGCGAGCAGCGGGACGCCGGCCATGGAGGCGGCGCCGATGCCGGCCACGATCCCCAGGGCCCGGGACGAGGTGAAGACGCCGGACAGCTTCCGGACGTCGCGGGTCCCGGACTGGTGGTCGATGATGCCCACCACCAGGAACAGAGTGGCCTTGAACAGCCCGTGAGCGAGCAGCATCGCAAGTCCGGCCAGCGCGGCGTCGGGGGTGCCAAGGCCCACCACCATGGTCAGGAAGCCCAGCTGGCTGACGGTGCCGTACGCAAGGATCAGCTTGATGTCGGTCTGGCGGAGCGCCCGGTACCCGCCCACCAGCATGGTGGCCAGCCCGAGCCCAAGGACAACCGGCTGCCAATAGGGGGTTTCCGCGAAGCCGGGCGCCAGCCGTGCCACGAGGTAGATGCCGGCCTTGACCATCGCCGCGGCATGCAGGTAGGCGCTGACCGGCGTGGGGGCTGCCATGGCACCGGGAAGCCAGAAGTGGAAGGGGACCAGCGCGGATTTGGTGATGGCACCCACCAGGATGAGGACGACGGCGGCACCCACCGCTGAGCCGGTTGGCCCGGCTACCAGCTCGGGAGCCTGCGCCAGGATGGCTGAGATACGGTACGTGCCCGCGCTGTAGCCGAGCATGATCAGGCCCACCAGCATGGCGAGGCCGCCGGCGGTGGTGACCATCAGTGCCTGCAGCGCGGAGCGGCGGGCCGCAAGCCGAGTGCGGGCGAATCCAATCAGCAGGTAGGACAGGATGGTGGTGAGTTCCCAGAAGATGAACAGCAGGAGGAGGTCGTCCGCCACCACCAGGCCGAACATGGCTCCGGCGAAGGCCAGGAGCTGGGCGCCGAAACCGCCAAGGTCCTGGTCTTTTTTCTTGAAGTACCGCGCACAGTAGACCAGCACCAGGGCACCGACTCCCAGCACCAGGAGCGACATCACCCAGGCAAGGGCGTCCATCCGGAAGGCGAACTCCAGCTTGAGGCCCGGAATCCAAGGGAACACCTCGTCAACCGGGCCGGAGTTCGAGTAGACGGCCCCGTGCTGCAGCAACAGCCAGAAGAACGACGCCGCCGGGACAGCAGCCAGCGCATAAAACGCGTTCCGCCCCCAGGCCCTGAACAGAAACGGCGCCACAGCAGCCACCGCAAAGTGCACGGCAAGGACTGTGATCACTGGTATCTCCGCAACGTCAGGGATTCGATTGTCAAAAGTAAGAGCAGGCGGTCATTCGTAAGATTTCAGTGCCCACAGTTTATCAAGGTGCAACAGGCACTCCTGCCGCACGGGGTTGGCCGGGTGGAAGGATTCGGCGGCTGTCCGGGTTATCGTCCACCGGTTGTTCGCCACGGGCGGATACGATTCAGCCTATGAACACCGCCAGCGCTCCTGAGGCCATGCAGCCATCGGAACTCGAAGCAGGAAACAAGGCGACCAGCAAGGGCCGCGTCCTCGCCTGGGCCGCCTGGGACTGGGGATCGGCCGCCTTCAATGCCGTGATGACCACCTTCGTCTTCACCGTGTACCTGACCTCCAACGCCTTCGGCGGCGAGGACCAGGCCTCGGCGGTCCTGGGCGGTGCGCTGGCCATAGCCGGCTTCGCCATCGCCGTGCTCGCCCCGGTGACCGGGCAGCGTTCGGACGCAGGCGGACGCCGGAAGCTGTGGCTGGGAGTCAACACGGCCGCCGTCGCCATCCTGACGGCACTGTGCTTCTTTGTGTTCCCGAGGCCGGAGTTCCTGTTGCTTGGCGTGTCCCTCATTGCACTGGGCAACGTGTTCTTCGAGTTTGCCGGCGTCAACTACAACGCCATGCTCGCGCAGGTTTCCACCCCGAGGAACATCGGAAAGGTTAGCGGCTTCGGCTGGGCCAGCGGCTACCTCGGCGGCATCGTTGCCCTCCTTGTTGTCCTGCAACTGTTCGTCCAGCCGAGCTTCGACTGGTTCGGGGCGTCCACCCAGGACAGCCTCAACATCCGCCTGGTTGCCGTGTTCTCCGCCCTGTGGTTCTTCGTCTTCGCGCTGCCGGTCCTGTTCGCCGTTCCGGAACTCCCGCGGCCCAGGCAGGCCAAGTCCCTGGGTTTCCTGGCCTCCTACAACCTGCTGGTCCGCCGGATCAAGGCCATCTACGCCACCAGCCCGCACACCATCTATTTCCTGCTGGCCAGCGCGGTCTTCCGTGACGGCCTGGCCGCGGTGTTTACCTTCGGCGGGATCATCGCCGCCGGAACCTTCGGCTTTGAACTCTCCCAAGTCATCTTCTTCGCCATCTTCGGCAACGTCGTGGCGGCTGTCGGTGCCGTCATTGGCGGCTTCCTCGATGACCGGGTGGGGCCAAAAGCCGTCATCATCGGTTCCCTGGTGGGGCTGCTGATCGCCGGGACCGCCATCCTGGTGCTCGGCAACGGAGACTATGTCTTCTTTGGCATGCAGTGGGCGGGCAGCACCACTTTCTGGGTCTTTGGGCTGTTCCTCTGCCTCTTCGTCGGCCCGGCCCAGTCCTCCTCGCGGGCCTACCTTGCCCGGCTCGCACCCCACGGCGAGTCCGGGGAGCTCTTTGGCCTGTATGCCACCACCGGCCGCGCCGTCAGTTTCCTGGCGCCTTCGCTGTTCACGCTCTGCATCGCGCTGGCCACGCCCCTGGTGGCACCGGGTGAGGCGCAGCGCTGGGGCATCCTGGGCATCATGGTGGTATTGCTCGCCGGCCTGCTGGTCCTGCTGCCGGTCAAGTCGCCGGACAAGGCCCCCATCGCCGTCGTCCCCGCCGCCTAGGGCCGCGCCCTTTAACCCGGCGCGAACGAACACTTGGGCCCCCGCGGCCGCGACTTGGGCGGCGCACGCCCCAAAGAGCCGTCCGCGGATTAGGCTGGAGCTATGAACGTGGATGAGACGGACCTCCCCGGCCTTGGCCGGCGGAAGGATTTTATGACTGCTTCAGGGCGCCGCATTGGCGTCGTGGAGCTGCGGGAAGGCCAGACGGAGCTGATCGTCTCCACCTGGGATGACCCCGACACGTGCCAGGCGTCCATTCCCCTCACCGGGGATGAAGCAGCCACCCTGGGCAACCTCCTGGGCGGACAGCACCTGGCCATGAAGCTCACGGAAGAGCACAGGGATGTCCCCGGCATCGTCACGAGGCAGTTCTCCATCGCTCCGGACTCCCCGTTCCAGAACCAGCCGATGGGCAAAGCGTGCATCCGCACGCGCTGTGGTGTCTCCATCGTGGCGATCATGCGTGAAGGCGAGGTGCTCCCGTCGCCGGGTCCCGACGTCGTACTTCACTCGGGTGATTTGCTCATCGCCGTCGGTACGCAAGAAGGCCTCGACGACGCCGCCGAGATCCTCCGCAACGGATAGCCGACATGGACCCGCTGGCCCTGACCCTCATTGAACTGGGGGCCGTTGTGTTCTGCCTTGGCCTGTTGGCCAGGCTGGCCGGACGGATCGGAATGTCCCCCATCCCGCTGTACCTTGTGGGCGGTCTCGCCTTCGGTGCCGGTGGCGTAATGAAGCTCGAAGGCATCCAGGAATTCGCCCACCTCTCGGGTGAAATCGGCGTCATCCTGCTGCTGCTTATGCTCGGATTGGAATATACGGCTGCCGAGCTTTTCACCGGTCTGCGCAGGTCCTGGCAGGCCGGTGTCCTTGACCTGGTCCTGAATTTCGTTCCAGGCGCCGCGCTGGCCCTGCTACTGGGCTGGGGGTCGGTGGGTGCGATGGTGATGGGCGGTGTCACGTATATTTCCTCGTCCGGGATCGCCGCCAAGGTGATCACGGACCTCGGCCGGATCGGTAACCGCGAGACGCCAGTGGTGCTGTCGATCCTGGTGTTTGAAGACCTCGCCATGGCCATCTACCTGCCCATCCTCACCGCCACCCTGGCCGGAGTCAGTTTCCTCGGCGGGCTGACCACGGTGGGAATTTCGCTGGCAGTGGTCACCGTAGTCCTGATGGTGGCCCTGCGGCACGGCCACCGCGTGTCCCAGGCCGTCCACAGCGAAAACTCCGAAGTATTCCTCCTGAACCTGCTGGGTGCGGCGTTGCTGGTTGCCGGCGTTGCATCCGCCATGCAGGTCTCAGCGGCGGTGGGGGCGTTTATGCTCGGCATCGCTATATCGGGCGCCACGGCCCACAGTGCCACCCGTATCCTTGAACCGCTGCGTGACCTGTTCGCAGCGATTTTCTTTGTGGCCTTCGGGCTGAACACTGATCCGACATCCATTCCGCCTGTACTGGGCTGGGCCCTGGTCCTGGCTGTCATCACCGCAGTCACGAAAATGGTCACCGGAATCTGGGCTGCCAAGCGGGCAGGAATTGCCCGCCCGGGACGCTTCCGTGCGGGTGCGGCCCTCATTGCCCGTGGCGAGTTCTCCATTGTTATCGCCGGCCTGGCCGTTGCCTCCGGAGTTGTCCCTGACGAACTGGCCGCCCTGGCCACCGCCTACGTCCTTCTGATGGCCATCATCGGGCCGCTGGCCGCCCGCTACGTGGAGCCGGCGGTCAAGGCCTTTGGCCGCCCGGCCCGCGTGCCCGCACAGGCTTAGGCCGCCGACGCCAATTCCCCGCAGCCCGTCCCGCCCGACCCGAGCCGGCATCGAAGGGTGAGGGGCTAGATCCGGGTGCGGTGGAAGTTCAGGTGGCTGCGGCTGGCGGTCGGGCCACGCTGGCCCTGGTACCGGTTGCCGTACTCACCGGAGCCATACGGGAATTCCGCGGCGGACGTCAGCCGGAAGAAGCACAATTGGCCAATCTTCATGCCGGGCCACAGCTTGATGGGCAGCGTTGCCATGTTGGACAGTTCCAGAGTCACGTGCCCGGAGAATCCGGGGTCAATGAAACCGGCGGTGGAGTGGGTGAGCAGGCCGAGGCGGCCCAGTGAGGACTTGCCTTCAAGGCGTGCCGCAATGTCATCTGGCAGGGTCACAGTCTCGTAGGTTGAGCCGAGCACGAACTCCCCCGGGTGCAGGATGAACGGCTCGCCGTCCTCGACCTCCACCAGGCGGGTCAGCTCCGGCTGCTCTTCTGCGGGATCGATGTGCGCGTATTTGTGGTTGTCGAAGAGCCGGAAAAACCGGTCAATGCGTACATCCACCGAGGACGGCTGGACCATCACCGCATCGTACGGTTCAAGGACAATCCGTTGGGAGTCTATTTCGGCACGAATATCGCGGTCAGAGATCAGCACGCCTCCCAAAATACCGCATGCGCGGTGCCCACTGCTGCCCGCGGGCGGGAAAGCTTCAGGCTGTGACGCCTTGGAATGCCCGACGGCGGAACGGACCCGCCGCCGAAACGCGGACTAAGTGGCCGGCTGGAGTTCCAGGACGTGCTTGAGCCGCTCCAGTTGGGCCACCTCGGCCTTCATGGTCCGCTGGACCATGGTGTTCAGGAGGCCTTTGATGCCCTTGGGCTGGAACTCGAGGGCAAACCTGACCCTGGTTCCGTCCGGCTCAGTGCTGAGGTAATAGCCGCCGGAGGGCCTGGCCGGTCCGGCGATGACCTGGAATTGTATTTCGGCACCCGGCCGGGCCTGGGTGATTTCGAAGTCTCCGGCAACGGGCCGTCCGGACCTGCCGGCCAGGGTCTGCTGGTACACGGCGCCCTTGGTACCGGCTGCCCCTGCGGCGAGGTCGATGTTGCGGATCCCGTCCCGCCACTGCGGAAGGTTCAACCCGTCAACCAGGAAAGTGTAAACGGCCATCGCGTCACGACGGATGAGTACCTCGTGCTCTGCGAAGGCCATGGGAATCCTTTGTTCGACGTCTGACTTTCAATAGCCCGCCTCCCCCATGACACCGCAGCTATCCGGTTCAGAGTAGTCAGACGTTTCGCCGCGAACCTAGCTACGGACGGGTACGTTATTGAAGAGTTACTGGATGACGCCGGCTGCCCTGCAGACACGGGCCGGATCGCGGGCGTCGTTGACAGCGGGGCCGCGCAACTGCGCTAAGCTAAGTTCTGCCCCGCCCAAATCGGGGGCACATGCGGCTGTAGCTCAATGGTAGAGCGCTAGCTTCCCAAGCTTGATACGCGGGTTCGATTCCCGTCAGCCGCTCCACTTCAGGGATTCGCACATACTTGGTGCGGACGACGCCGGGACTAGCCTTTTCTCCCCAGCCTCACCTGGCGCTCCAAAGCCTTCTTGAGCGCAGCCAGCCGGGCCGTCTCCTGTTTCCGGTACGCGCCCTCCTTCGCTCCGGAAAACACCCGCCCGAGTCCCTTGGGATCGTAGTGTGCGGTGACCGTCATGCGCGTGCTGTCGGCCACCGGATACACCACATAGGAACGCGTAATCGTTTCGGTCCGGCTCTCCAGAATCTCTGTCCAGGACCGGTCCGTCACCAGGTCCTCGAAACGCGGCAGTTGATCCTCCTGCCCCGGCACTGCCGCGCGCGCCTGCGGGTCGACGCAGAAAGCGTAAACTTCCGGCCGGCTGCAGGGAATAAGGACGGTGTTGTGGATCTCGATGGTTCCCATGGTGCTGTTCCCGTGATGATTAAGCGGGCCTGCCCTTCCCAGTACCCAGAGCGTCATTTTCACATTGGGAACCCTCGGACGCAATGACCGCCGCGCAATCTGTCGGAGCAACCTGTCGTAGCACTTGTCGGAGCAACCTGTCGGGCCGATGCCTGGGTGTTGCCTGCCGTCCGCACACCGGGGCCCGTTAGGTGCTGCCGTGTATCGTCAGAAGTCAGGAACCTCTTCGGTTCCGCTACAGGAGCAAACATGGCTGACAAGTCCCCGCGTCAAGCAGCATCCAAAAAAGCCGGCAAGTCCATCAAGGAAAAGCGTGCCGACAAGCGGGCAGCCGCAGCGCCGGCCAGCTCCCTGGATATCACGTCCAGCAAGGCCGCCAAAAAGAAGTGAGTGGCCATAAAACCCAGCTGAGCCTGGGCGTCCTGGCATCCACACGGAAACCCGACGAGCGCCGCGTCCCCATCCATCCCCTGCATTTCGAGCGGATTGCCCCCGAAGTGCGTAAGCGCATGATCCTGGAGCAGGGCTACGGCGAGCGCTTCGGCATCTCGGATGACCACCTCTCCACCCTCGTGGGGAAAATGGCCACCAAGGAAGCGCTGCTGGCGGAGGCCGACGTCGTACTCCTGCCCAAGCCGCAGCCGGCGGACCT
Organism: Pseudarthrobacter sp. NPDC055928; assembly: GCF_042270935.1. Taxonomy (NCBI): domain Bacteria; kingdom Bacillati; phylum Actinomycetota; class Actinomycetes; order Micrococcales; family Micrococcaceae; genus Pseudarthrobacter; species Pseudarthrobacter sp. NPDC055928. The sequence continues at coordinate 3,904 of NZ_JBHJZH010000013.1, read as the reverse complement.
GGCCGAACTGCGCGATGGCCAGGTCCTTTGGGGCTGGCCGCACTGCGTCCAGGACCGCGCCATTACCCAGCTGGCCATCGATAAGAAGCTCACGCTGATCGCTTTTGAGGCAATGAACCACTGGGCCAGCGACGGCGGCTTTGGCCTGCACGTGTTCCATAAGAACAATGAGCTTGCGGGGTACTGCTCAGTCCTTCACGCCCTTTCGCTGACCGGTTCAACCGGCGATTACGGACGGCGCCTCAGCGCCGTCGTGATCGGTTTTGGGGCCACTGCCCGCGGCGCGGTGACCGCGCTGAATGCCCACGGCATCCACGACGTCCAGGTGCTGACCAACCGCGGTGTTGCCGCGGTGGGCGCCCCGATCCACTCGGTCAACATCGTGCAGTTTGATCACGACGACGAGGCCCCCTTCCTGAGCCAGGTCATCACCGAGCGTGGCCGGGTTCCGCTGGCTCCGTTCCTGGCCGAGAGCGACATCGTGGTCAACTGCACGCTGCAGGATCCCAACAATCCACTCACCTACCTTCGGACAGAGGACCTGGAGGCGTTCAGCCCTGGAAGCCTGATTGTCGACGTGTCCTGCGACGAGGGCATGGGCTTCAGCTGGGCGCGGTCCACCACGTTCGCGGAACCGATGTTCACCATCGGGAATCACATCAACTACTACGCGGTGGACCACAGCCCCTCCTACCTCTGGAATTCGTCCAGCTGGGAGATCAGCCAGGCCGTGCTGCCTTTCCTGGAGACGGTCATCGGCGGTCCGGAGGAGTGGGACGGGAACGAAACAATTTCCCGGGCCATCGAAATCCGCGACGGCGTGGTCCTGAACAAGGACGTCCTGGAGTTCCAGCAGCGCCAGGCGGAGTACCCTCACCTGCCTGCTTAGGTGCCGGGCAGGTTTTAGCAGCCGCAGGCGAACCACGCTGCCGCCGCTGGCTTCTTAAGCCGGCGCCGGACGGCTGACGATCCGCACGGGGTGGCGCCGGTCCTTCAGGTCTACCCGAAGTTTCAGCGCCCCCTTGCGGGCAAGGACAACCCCGACGGTCAACGCGGCGAGTGCCGGTACCCCGCCCGACACCAGCAGAGCTATGTGCGGGTCTGCGTGTTCGGCAATCCAGCCGAGCATGGGACCGCCGATAGCCTGGCCGCCAATCAGCACCATGATGTACAGGCTCATGACCCGGCCGCGGATACCCATGTTCGAGCTGACCTGGACCAGCTGGTTGGATCCGGTCAGGAACATCAGGCACCAGAAACCGGACAACACCATCACCACGCTGAACCAAACCATCGACGGCGCCAGCGCAGCCAGGCACAGCATGAGGCCGTACATTCCGGCGCAAAACACCACCGAGCGAAGCCGCAACTGGCGGCGGCGGGTCGACGCGATGGCGCCGCACAGGGCACCCAGCGCGACCAAGGCGTTCAGCAGGCCGTAGCCGCCGGCGCCAACGTCGAACACGTGATCGGCAAAGGCTGCGAGCAGCACCGGCAGGCTCATGGCGAAAACGGCGATGAACCCGGCCATCAGCCACGGCCAGTAAATAGTGGGTTTGCTCAGCGCGTATCGCAGCCCTTCACGCAGCATGCCCTTCTTCTTGGGCGCCGGGGTGCTGACGAACAGCTGGTCCTTCCGTAGGAGCAGCAGCATGGCCACCGTGGAGCAGCAGGCCAGGGCATTTGCGGCGAAGGCCCAGCCGGCGCCGACGGCGGTCAGCATCAGGCCCGCGAGCGCCGGGCCGATCAGGCCGCCCAACTGGAACGTGGTGGAGTTGACGCTGATGGCATTGCGCAGGTACCTGGGCCCCACCAGTTCGTTGACGAAGACCTGCCGCGCGGGCTGGTCCAGCACCGTAACCAGGCCCAGCACCAGGGCAATGACGTAGACGTGCCAGACCTGCACTGCGCCAGTGAGGGCGAGGACAGCGAGTGCCGTCGCCAGGACCGCGGCCAGGCATTGACAGACAATGAGGATCTTCCGCTTGGCAAACCGGTCAGCCATCATGCCGCCCCATGGACCCAGGATGAGCGAGGGCATAAACTGCAACGCCACGGTGATGCCCACCGCAGTCACTGAACCGGACAGCTCCAGGACCATCCAGTCCTGGGCAATCCGCTGCATCCAGATCGCAATCACCGCCACAAAGTGGCCGATGGCGAAGATGCGGAAGTTGGGGACCCTGAGGGAGATGAATGTGTGTTTCCAGGGGAGCCGTTCGCTGACGACGGCGATGGGCTGGGTTTCGGAACTGGCGGAGTCGATGACGGGCTGGCTGACGGTTGCCGACGATGGCGGTGGGGGTGCCACAGGGGTGTCCTCAAGTAAGCGGGCGGGCTGGAATGCCCTTAACGCTAGGCTGACCGGCCATGATTATGTAGGGTTATTGCGTCTATAACTCGCATTGCGCAACGTAATACTGCTGCTCGGACCTGCCTCGCCCGGCCCACGCACCAGAGACCCAAAAGGAGCCCTTCGTGTTCGAACCCGCCCAGCTCCGCTCGTTCCTCGCCGTCGCGGAGACACTGAGTTTCACCAAGGCCGCTGAACGGCTGGGGTTAGCCCAGCCCACCGTCAGCCAGCACGTGCGCAAGCTTGAAGCGGCCGCCAAGCGGGTCCTGGTCACGCGGGACACCCGCGATGTCCGGCTGACAGATAACGGCGATGCCATGGCCGGGTTCGCCCGCACCATCCTGTCCGCCCATGATGCCGCCTCGCGCTACTTCTCCGGCTCCGCCATGCGCGGGCGGCTGCGCTTCGGCACCGCGGACGACCTCGCCATTACCGGGCTGCCCCGGATCCTGCGGGAATTTCGCCAGATCTATCCGCAGATCAACCTCGAGCTCACCGTCGGGCAGAGCGACCAGCTCTACAGGAAGCTCAATGCCGGCCAGCTGGACCTGGTGTTCGTGAAGTGGGTGGCCGGAGCCAAGGACGGCACAGTAGTGCAGCACGATTCCTTCTCCTGGGTGGGGTTGGACCAGACGTCGCTGGAGCCCGGAAATCCGGTGCCGCTGATCGCCTATCCCTCCCCCAGCCTCAGCAGGAAACTCGCCATCGATGCCCTGGAATCCCATGGCCGGACCTGGCGTATCACGTGCACCACCCGGCAAATCAGCGGCGTTCTGGCGGCGGTCCGAGCCGGCATCGGCGTCGCGGTGATGCCGTCGTCGCTGGTTCCGGAAGACCTGAAAATCATCACCCGGCGCTTCGACCTCCCGCCGGTCGGGGACGTCGATTTCACCCTGATCCGCAACCCGCTGGCCAACGCCGAAGTAATCGACGCCCTGACCCAAGCCATCGTTGGCAGGACCCTCAAGAAGTCGGCCTAAGGGTCTCCGGACACGCCCCGCGGCCCGTTGCATGGGGCACCGGCTTGGCCAAAACCATTGATGCGGAAGCCCGCATCGCCTATGCTGGATTCCCATGGGTCAAGCAGAGGCCGGTTTTGACAAAACGAGCGCGCGCCTGCAACCCATGGGCCGGTCGCGCTCGGGATAGGCAGCCAATGAAGACAGCCAGTAACTCCCATTTCCACTCAGCGCATCCGCATCCGCATACCACCCGGCCACTGGTCACCCACCATTCCCATTTCGGTGGCGGGATGGCCACCACGGAGTCCGAATACGTCGGAAAGCCCACCTGTGACAAGTGCGGAACCGACGAATTCATCTATCTTGAGTCGTACATTCCTCCGGTTTACCGGCGTGACGGGGTGGTCAGGACCCTGGGCGAAGTCGCCTACACCTGCACCCGTTGCGAGGATTTCTCCGCTCACAGCGTTCCTGCATCGTGGGCTCCCCCGGGCTGGTACCTGGGCTAACTTGCTCCCACGGCGCGCTGGGCGCGGCCGATACCACTACTACTAGAACAAAACGGCCCGGCGGCCACCCGAAGGTGGCC